>CABYIX010000006.1 GCA_902519215.1 uncultured Candidatus Actinomarina sp.
AAGCACCATCAACCTTTGCTGCCTCATCAAGAGAAGGAGAGATTGTGTCCATGAAGCCCTTAATTAACCATGAGTTAAAACCAATAGATCCGCCAAGATAAACAAGTATCAATCCAAAATGAGTTCCTAGGCCCATTATTGGTATTACATCACTTATCTGAAAAAATAATAAGTAAATAGCCACAAATGCTAAAAACGATGGAAACATTTGAACAATAACTAACGTCAACAAGCTTGCCCTGCGTCCTTTAAACTGAAGTCGTGAAAAAGCGTAAGCAGCTAATGTTCCAAGAAAAACATTAAAAAATGCTGCAATAATAGAAATTTTATAAGTATTGTAAAGCCAGTCAGAATAAGGTACTAGTGGATTTCCAGACAGTAACTTATAGTGTTTGAGTGTTAAAGAATCTGGTATGAGTTTTGAATTTGTAAGGTTTGCAAAATCAGCAAATGAATTGGTTAATACATACAATATTGGGTAAATAGCAAATATAACAAAAATTAACGCAACTATGTGTCTCCACCCGAACTCTTTAAACCAGATATTAAATCTAAATGTTCCCATAAATTCTCTCTAATCGTTTAGTGTATCTGAAAGATACTGCAGAAATTAAAAGAACGAGTGCAAAAATAATAATAGATACAGTAGATGCTAGACCAAATAAATTACCTCTACCTCCTGATATTGCGAGCTTGTAAGAAAAAGAAATTAAGATATCTGTCCAGCCAACTGCCACTTCGCTACCAATTACAGGAGGTCCTCCACCAGAAAGTAAAAATATTAAAGTGAAATTATTAAAATTAAATGCAAATGAACCAATTAAAAGTGGAGAAATTGAAACCATAAGTAAAGGAAATGTTATCCTCCAAAACGTTTGTAAGCTACTTGCTCCATCAACTTTAGCTGCTTCAATTAAATTTTTAGGAATTGATTGTAAGGCACCAGTTGTAATTAAAAACATATATGGAAAACCAAGCCAAGTATTAACTAATAAAACTGCTGACCTTGCACTTTCCTTAGTTTTTAACCACTGTATGGGTTCAATTTCTAAAATTTCATATATTGGAGATAGCCAAGTATTTATAACACCATAATCAGGATTTAATAAGCCTTTCCATACAAGAACGGAAACAAATGCTGGAATCGCATAAGGCAATATAAATATAGCTCGATATATTCTCTGAAATTTTAAATTTTCCTTATTTAAAACTAAGCTTAGGAAAAGCCCAACTGAAAATGCAAGAAGGACTGTTACAAAAGCAAACTGAAAAGTCCATTTAGTAACCAGACTTAAAGGTCCCCTAATTCGTTGATTTGAAAATAATTTTTGGTAATTATCAAATCCAACAAATACACGCCAACCAGGATCAATTTCTTTTCCATTACATACAAAATTATCAATTTCCGCTAAACAAGTTGTATTCGTTGAATTATTAGTTATTGAATCTGTAGATTCATCAAATGTGTAAAGTTGTGATGTTGAAGATAATAAACCAGTTGATGCACCAAAAACAGAAATCTTAAATAATTGAGCTCTTGTATTCTTATCAATAACTAATGAAAGTTCCTGGAGTGTTGTTGAGTTTGCAATCTGATCTTTACCAGTAAGCAAATTGAATCCATCTGGAGGGAAAATTTCTCCATTTTGCTTAAAAGAAGGTTCATGTTGGGCAAAATTACTATCGGGTATATTTTCATTAGTAACGGCCTTGCCAAATAATATATTCTGTTCATCTATATCTGCTAAGTAATAAAATTCAAAAGACTCGTCTTGGAATACATATAAATCAAATTCTATACCTTGCTGATCTTCAGGAGTAAATGACCTGCTTTCCAATATATTTACAGCTTGGGATTTAGTTAATATATGTCCTGTTGACCAATTTGTAAATGAAACAAAAGTATTGTAAACAGCCGGAAAAACTACAAATGAAATTAAAAAAATCATACCTGGAAGAATCCATTTCATAGGAAGAAATCGATCAGAAAAATACACAATATTAACTAACAGACCAATAATTAAAATTAATGAAAGTAAAAACCAAGATTCAAATGTGATAGTCAACGGAACAGCGTAAACAATAAAGGAATTGAATACAGCTAAAAAGAGATAGCGAAGAACTGTTGATTTTTTCATACTTAAATATATCACTAAAAAAATTGGGGCTCAATCTGAGCCCCAATTTAGATAAGATTAATTAAAAATTAACCCCCAGCAATAGCAGTTCTAATTTGCTCAGCTGCTAATTTCATAGCATCTGTAGCAGAATTAACTGTAACGCCTGTTTCTTCATTAGTTCCATAAGCTTGGTCTCTAATGATTAACAAAGCATCACCAAATGGTCCCCATACACTTCCCATTTCTGGAATATTTGGCATAGGAATACCGTTTGATGCACTGGCTGCGAATGCTGCTGCAATTGGATCAGCTGCTTCGACTATTGCAAATAATGATTTAGTTGCAGGCAATCTAGGATCGGAATTATACATTGCTTCTTGTACTTCAACAGTAGCGAAGAAATCTAATATAAAACTTTCTGCTAATAGTTTCTTATCACTAAAAGAAGAAACCATAGCACCTCTTACTCCAACGAATGGAGTTGCAGGACTATCACTAAATGAAGGAATTAATCCAACATTGTAATTTACTGCACTTGCATCATTTCTTGCCCATGGACCAGTCATCCAGAAAAGTGATCTACCTTCTTGGAATGCTGACATAGATGCACCGTAATCGGTTGATGCAACAACACCATCTTTGACTAATGTGTCAAGATACTCTGCAGATGCTAAAGCACCTTCATTATCTAGTCCAACGTCATTAGGATCAAAACCGCCTTGGACTTTAAAAACATATCCCCCTGCTGATGCTACGAATGGATGGTTATGGTAAGCATCTGCTCCTCCACCACCACCTGGTGCACCTACACAAAGCTCTGTACCAGCAGCATCACATGCAGCTTTTACATCGTCCCATGTAGTTGGAACTCCATCAGTTAGATCGGCATTGTAGTACATAGCAATTGCTTCAGTAGCATACGGAAATCCGTAGGACATACCGTCATAGCTAAATGCATTAATTCCAACTTCAAATAAGTCAGAAGCTACACTTGCTAAATTAATTGGCTGTAGAACGCCATTTGCTGCTAATTCTCCAACCCAGTCATGAGCACCTAAGAATACATCTGGTCCTTCTCCTGCTGGTCCAGCAGTTTGGACATCAGTTCTTATTGCTCCAAAATCGTAAACAACAACTTCAACATCAACACCAGCTGCTGCTTCATAAGCTCCAACAAGTGGGTCTAAAGCCGTTGCGACTTTTTCTTCAGCCCACACAACAATTACTTCTGGTGGCGGAGCCGTGGTTGCAGGAGCAGCTAATGTTTCCTTTGGAGCTTCAGTAACTTCAGGTGTTTCTGCTACTTCTTCAGCAGTATCACCTCCACAAGCTACAGCTACCATAGAAAGCATTAATAAAATCACTATGAAACGTGATTTATTATTTTTCATATACTCTCCTTTTTGTATATATGTATACACTCTATTAAGAATGTCACTAGCAATCTAACTTACAATTAGAATTATCTCTAACTAAAATAAAAAAACTTTGCACATATTCACAAGGAACTTTAAGAATTTATTGTTCGTGAATAATTAGACCAATTTCACTGTTTTTATTTGTAATTTTTAGTAAACCTTCATCGAGTTTTGCTTCACACTCACCAAATATAATATTTGCACTATGTGCATTGGAAATTACATTTATATCTTTATCTGACTTATCCCTATTTACTATACAAAGTAAGGATTCATCTTTTAGGATTCTTCGAAATGCTACTATATCTTCATCATATTGAACCAATTCAAATCTTCCATATTTGAATATAGAATTTGAGTTTTTAATATTCATTAATTCTTGTGTATATTTTAAAATTTTTGTATTCCACATATCATTATTTTCCCAAGGAAATGTTGCTCTGTTAAATGGATCATCAGCACCCCCTAAGCCAATTTCATCACCATAATATATGCCTGCAATACCTGGAAAAGTTGCTTGAAGAAATAGAGCACCAAGAACTCCTTCTTCATTGTTGCCACATCTATTTAAAAATCGCTTTACATCGTGAGAACTTAAAAGGTTCTGGCAAGACGACAGTGCTTCAAACGAATACATTGAATACAAGTACGCTAAAGAATCTGAGAACTCTTTTGTATTAATCCTTTTGGTTGCGAAAAAATCAGTCATAGTTTCTCTGAAAGAATAATTCATAGTTCCATCAAATCTATCGCCTTGCAGCCACTGGGAAGTATCTCCAAATATTTCAGAAATTAATAGAACATCCTTTTTAGAACTTTGAGCTATTTCTCTAAAGTCTTTCCAAAATGAAAAATCTAATTCTTTTGCTACATCCATTCTCCACCCATCAATATCAAAGTTTTCAATCCAGTATTTTGTAACATCTAGAGCCCATTTTCTTGCTTCTTGATTTTCAAAATTTACTTTAGGCATATCAGGAACTCCCCACCAGGCTTTAAATGATGGTTCTACAATAGGTCCATCATCTTCTCTAATTTCAACTGGAACTTTAGTTTCTTTAAAAGTTTTATCTAAATATCTTTTGTATTCTTCTTCATTTCCATCCCAACCAACTTTATAAGTATTTGAATAAAGGTGTGGTCTATGAATAAAACGGACGGGGTAATCAAAAACTGTAAACCAGTCTTTATATTTGGATTTTTCACCGTTTTCTACAATATCTTGAAATGCAAAATGTCTAGGATGAACATGATTTAATGAACAATCTAAAACAACTTTAATATTTCTATTATGACATTCATCTATTAACTTCTTTAATGCATCATCTCCTCCAAGAACAGGATCTACTTTAAAGTGATCCCAAGCATCATATTTATGAGTACTTGATGAAAGAAATATTGGATTTAAATAAATAATATTTACCCCAAGTGATTCAATATGGCTTAAATTATTTATTACACCATAAAGATCACCACCTTGGAAATCTAATCGGGTTGGAGGTAATCCCCATTCAACAGTTCCCTCTGGATTAAGTGAATTATCAGAATTTGAAAACCTGTCTGGGAATATTTGATACATAACACCTCCATAAACCCAATCAGGAATTGTATGCCTAGGGAATGTTTTTGAGTTATAAATCCATTTTTCAGAGGGTGATATAAAATTCGCAACACCGCTGGATCCAACATAAATATTTAAATCATCTTCAGTAGTAGCTGCAAAGCTAAATTTAGCTATATCAGAGCGAAATTCAATCTGAGTACCCCAGAATATAAATCTTTCTGTTTTAGCATAGTTTCGAAGCTCAATTGGCCTAAAGTCTTCATCTTCTAACAAAACCCATAATTTTTTAATATTTGTTTGAGAGTGAACCCTAATTCTTCCAGTGCCATCTTGGGATATTGAAAAGTATTTCTTATCATTAAAATCAAATCTAAAGTCATAATGACCTAAATGAACATCACCTTCAAAGAAATCTATCTTTTGCTTTTCGCCTTCATCTATAAATTCTGGAGCGTGTTTTTCTACCATAAGAGTTAAATTTACCTCAAAAATATTATTATATACTCTATATTTAGAGTGGTATGGAAATAAAACGAAGTAGTGGATTAATTTTTCACCCCACATCGTTACCTAGTAATTTCGGTATTGGTGATTTGGGAGAGTCTAGCTACGAATTCATAGACTTATTATCAAACTCAGGAACTAAAGTTTGGCAAGTACTTCCGTTAGGCATAACAGATAATGTTGAGTATTCCCCTTATTCAAGCAAATCCTCTCTGCTTGGAAATCCTTATATTGTCTCATTAGAAAACCTTGAAAATGATATTTTGCAAATGGAAGATATAGAAGTATTTAAAGAACTACCAAGAAATTATGTTGACTATGCAAATGTTTATAAACTTAAAAATAATTTATTTGAAAAATTAGCTAAGAAAGTAAATATAAATGAAAAATCTTATGAAAATTTTCTTGAAAATGAGGATATAAGAAAACATATTACATTCATAACTATAAGTGAAGCTCAGAAGGAGGATTGGAATTATTGGGAAAAGGAGTATGGAGATTATTCAGATAATCTTTTTGAGTTAGTTGTTGAAAAATATCCAGAAATTATTAGTAAACATGTATTCCTACAATATGAATTTAATAACCAGTGGCAGTCGTTAAAAAAATATGCAAATAAGAAGAACATATCTGTTCTAGGTGATATTCCAATATATGTTAATCACAACTCAGCAGATGTATGGCTAAACAAATCTCTTTTTGATTTAGATGAAAACAATAAAATGGGCTTTGTTTCAGGAGCAGTGCCAGATGATTTTACTGAAGAAGGGCAAGTTTGGAATACAGCACTTTATGATTGGGATCAACATCTAAAAGAAAATTACGAGTATTGGGTTAGTAAATTAAATGCTAATTTAGATAAATATGATTTATTAAGGATTGACCACTTTATTGGATTCTTTAAATTTTGGGCGATACCAAATGGAGATACAGCACTAAATGGACATTGGAGATTAGGTCCATGGGATACATTTTTTAAATCAATAAATAGCGAAGTTGATTTCTCAAAATTATTGGCAGAAGATTTAGGTGTTGAACTGGAAGAAACAGATCGAATTCTAAATGATTACAATATTCCCGGCATGAAAGTTCTGCAACAAAGAATCCCACATAATGATGGGCATAATGAAGAACATCCA
Organism: uncultured Candidatus Actinomarina sp.; assembly: GCA_902519215.1. Classification (GTDB taxonomy): domain Bacteria; phylum Actinomycetota; class Acidimicrobiia; order Actinomarinales; family Actinomarinaceae; genus Actinomarina. Next base: position 6,746 of record CABYIX010000006.1, read on the forward strand.
AAAGATTGGAAAGAAAATGTAGTAGCTTATACGGGAACTCATGACAGTCCGACAGTTAAACAATGGTTAAGTGAATCAGAAGAACAGCAAATAAAGTTCTATAACAGTTATTTGAATAACCTGAATATATCTAATGAATCTGATGTTTGGAATTTTATTGAGCTTACATGGAGAACGCCAAGCATCCTAGCTATGACAAATGTTCAAGATATTTTAGAACTTGGTATAGAGGCGAGATTTAATTTACCCGGTACGCAAAAAGATAATTGGAAGTGGAGAGTTGATAACTTAGATACTTTACAAGAAGGTTTGAATAAGTTAAAAAAACTAAATGAAGATACTTCTAGGCTTAATACTCTGACTTAATATATTCTATAACTAATTCGACCTCTTTGTCAGTTAATCGCTGTGCTGGCATTGACCCTTTACCTTTTGTTATAGTTTGAATCCAATAAGAATCGGGCATTGAGGCTGATGGACTTTTTGCATCAAGAGCTGGGCCTACTCTTCCCTCAAGGTTTGAACCGTGACAAGCTGAACACCTTGCTTCGTATACTTCCTTACCTGTAGAAAGTTCCTTTGAAGGTTCTGCAGAACATGCACTTACTAATAAACAAATAGCTATTAGTGCAAATTTATTAAAATTATTCTTCTTCAAGTGCAGATTTGAATTCTTTTGTAGATTTACCTAATGATTTCGCTAATCCTGGAAGTCTCTTTGCACCAAACAACAATAATAAAATTGTTAAAATTATTAATAACTCTGGTAATCCTAATCTCATAATTCTATTTTAATGGCCTAATATTCTTTACCTATTCCTATAAATTTCTTTTCTATAAACCAAATCGACAAAATTCCAACAATTGCAAAAGTTATAAAATAAATAGTTTCTAATGTTTCAAAAGTATTAGGTAAAACTGGATTTGTGTATAAAGGCTCATTATTTTGATTGAATTCAATAATTTCATAAAATGGCCATATTTTTATTAAAGATCCAAAAAGAAATCCTACTAAGGTGCTGACCACATTGTCATAATAATTTTTGAAAAGATAAGATAATAACCTACTAAATGTAACTAAACCAGTAACACAGCCAGCGAGAAAAATTGTAAGTACATTTACTTCGAAAGAATTTAATGAACTCAATATAAATTCATACTTAGAAAGAAAAACAAGTATGAAGGATCCACTTATTCCTGGAAGAATCATAGCTGATATTGCAATTGCACCTGAGAGGAATATAAAAATATTGGTATTTGGTGTAGATGATGGAGCAACTAAGGAGATGTATCCTGACAAACCTAAACCTAAAGAAAGTAACAAATACGACACGGGAGTTAATTTGCTTATACTCTTAAAAATAATAAATGCTGAACAGATTATTAATCCAAAGAAGAATCCCCAAATTTTAAAGTGATGATTATCTAATAGAAAAGCAATAAATCTTGAGAGTATGAGGATAGATACAATCATACCCATCAATAAGGTAGATAAAAAATTACCATTTATTAGGTACCAGAAATTTTTAAATTGAAATTTAAATAATAACTTAAGTGAATCTAAATTAACAGATTTTATTGAATCAATTAACTCCTTGTAAATACCAGTGATAAAAGCAAGCGTTCCCCCTGAAACACCAGGGATGATTTCAGCAACACCCATTAACATTCCTTTAAAGAATAAAGACTTGTTAAATTTCATTAGGTTGTTTTGCTTCTAAAAATTCTAAATAAAATTGGTGAAAAGGTTGCTGTAATAACTGCAAGAAGTATGATTTGCTGTTCAAGTTCTACAGTTATCAAATCGAGGTGAACACCAATCTCTGCCATAGCAATAATTAAACTAAATCGAGCTGACAACAAGAAACCTCCGGCAACAATATCCCTAACTTTAATTTTTGAAAAAACTAGGAGTAGAGACGGTATAAATTTTACACCAACAGCAATCAAGAAAAGGTAGCCTACTTCAACAAAAAACTGAGTCTCACTAAAAACATTAATGTCATAATTTAATCCAATATTTATAAAAAATATTGGAATTAGGAAACCATACGAAAATCCCTTTAAGCTGCTTTCAAGAGTTCCCCTGTTCGAAAATATGAATGCAAAAATTGTACCTGCTAAAAATGCACCAAGTATTGGCTCAATATCAAATATGACAGATACTCCAACTAATGTAAGCATCAAAGCTAGAGAGCTCCTAATTCCTAACTCATCTGGATCATTTCCATCAAACATCCTAGAAAATAATTGAGGATTCCACCAAGCAACCCTTCTGATAATTCTTAAAATTAGGATTACAACTATGAAATATAGAACAACATTTAAGTTAGATAGTGAAAGACCTCCTGCTCTTATAAAAGAAGCATATACAGTGGCTGCCAATAAGGTCAGAATATCTGCAAGTAAAGCAACCATAAATAAGGTTTGGCCATAATTTGTTTTAATAGTGTCATCACTTCTAAGAATTGTTATGACGATGTCTACACTTGTTGTACACAGAACTAATGCTAAAAAGATTGGATATCCTAAGCTAGATATTAAATAGAATGAAGTTCCAACAGTTAAAAGGTATATTGACATTGGCAATGCTAAAGTTCTTAGGCCTTTTTCTCTAAAAGTTTCTAATTCAATTTCAAAACCCGATAAGAACATTAATAATAAAAAACCAAGAATTGCTAAACCAGAAATAAACTCAGAAGTTTCTACAATTCCTAATACTGGCCCGACGGTAATACCATATGCAATTTCAAGAACTATTCCAGGAATCTTGATTCTTTGAGCTAAAAGAGGCAATATAAATGCACCTAATGAAATAATTACTAACGACTCAGCTTGAAATTCTTCCATATTTTATCCGGGAATATAAAGTACTGAACATTTAGAATTTTTAGAAACAAACTCAACGATTTTACGCCCTTGCCATGTTTGTGTAGCACTTGAACTGACAATAGAGAGGTCAAATTTTGAAGTTTGCTCAGAAAATATTTTCGCTTCATTGCCTTCATGGGTTTCAATATCTAATTGAACCTCATGAGAAAGAGCAAGGTCTTGCAATTTTTCAAGAGTACCTGCAAGTTGCTTTTCGTTATCTTGTTGAAGAAACTTGGGTTGATTGATGTTTATAGCAACTAAATTCGCAGACATTGCAGAAGCAAGATCAAATGCAATTGAATTTGAGCTATTTTCGTCAAAATTACTATTTATTAGTAATCCAATTGTTTTATAAGGATAAGTCGAACGAGAAAATAAGATTGGAGTATTCGTTTTAGATGCAGTATTTAACATATATCTAATTTTTGCTCTTGAAGTGGTCTCCTCAATTGGATAAAAGATAGTACCTACAGAATTATCATTCATGAATTTATCTATATCTTTATTAGATATTTTACTTTTATATGTTGTATTAAATTCTTGGTCTTTCAATACAGCTTTGAGTGTTTCTTGCGTAGTCTCTAAATTATTTTCAAATAAATCTTCTTTAGTAAGAAGCTGTAAAGATGTTGCTTTAGTGTTTCTTATATAAAACTCAGATTCAGAAAGGTTCTTTAAGTTATTTTCTTTTTCTAGTATTACAAAAACATCTTTACCAAACTCAAGAGGAAATCTTGATTCTGAACCAGAGAACAAATTGATAACATTAGAAAATGCCCCTGATTGTAAGACAATTGTAACCAAGTCACCTGTTTCAATTTCAGTATCACCATGAGGTATGATTACTTTCCCTTTTCTTAGAAGAGCTCCAACAATATAATAATCAGATCCAATCTCTCTTAATGTTTTTCCTCTTACAGGGCTATCAAAACTTATCTCAATCTCTATTGCCTCAGCTCGACCCCCAGCGAAAGCCTGGGATACTACTCTTCTTGGCTCAAGTATATGTTCGAATCTTCTAGCGAGTAATATATTGGGCTCAACTACTTCAACATCCATTTCTTTATACTTGTTTAAATTTACCGATTGATTAATTACGGAAGACAATCTTAAGATATTGCTTTGTTTTGCAATCTTTAAAATTTCAAGATTAACTTCATCATCTACCGTAAGAGTAACAACAGCTGTTGCTTGACCTAAACCAGCTTTTCTTAAAACTAATGCGGAGGTACCATCTCCTTGAATTTTTTCAATTTGCCTATTTGTAGTAAAATTTCTAAGTTTATCCTGGTCAATATCAACGACGGAAATAGACCAACCTGAACTGATCCTATTGATTAGCTCTTTAGCTTCACCATGCGCGCCTACTATTATTACTTTCACGAGTTTTATTATCCTATATTCTCATTTTAGTGAAAGAATTAGTTTGAAATTATTAATTTGAGTAAAAACAGTAAAAAACCTAATGTTTATTGGAATATTATTATGATTTAATATTACTAACTATTGAATAAAAAGTGTAAGACATCTCCATCTTGAACGATATATTCTTTTCCTTCTGTTTTAAGCTTGCCAGCTTCTTTTGCACCTTTTTCGCCACCATGTTTGACAAAATCATCAAATGCAATTGTTTCAGCACGAATAAATCCATTTTCAAAATCACCATGAATTTTTCCTGCTGCTTTTGGTGCTGTATCACCTACATTTATTGTCCATGCTTTAACTTCTTGTGGACCAGCTGTGAAATAAGTTTGAAGACCCAAAAGTTCATACCCAGCTTTAATGAGTCGGTCTAAACCTGATTCATTTTGTCCCATATCAATTAAAAACTCTTTCTTTTCTTCACTACTCAACTCAGATATCTCAGCTTCAATATTTGCGCAAATTGCAACAACTTTTGAATTTTGACTTTTCGCATAGTTTACAATTTGATCAAGATGGGGATTATGTTCAAAACCATCTTCACTCACATTAGCTACATACAAAATTGGTTTAATTGTAAGCAATTGAAAACCTTTTAGTAACTTAATTTCTTCTTCATCAAAAGATAACGTACGAACACTGTGACCTTCTTCAAGGACTGGAAGAATTTTTTCTAATAAAACCTTTAGTGGTATACCGTCTTTCTGACCAGACTTAGTATTTTTAATAGCTTTGTCATAAAGCTTTTCAACTGTTGCTAAATCAGCTAAAACTAATTCAGTATTTATTACCTCAATATCATCGATAGGTGAAACTTTTCCTGAAACATGAACAATGTCATCATCTTCAAAAGCACGAACTACATGAACGATGGCATCAGTTTCCCTAATGTTCATTAAAAACTGATTACCTAAACCCTCTCCTTTTGATGCTCCCTCAACTAATCCTGCGATATCAACAAACTCCATAGTTGTTGGCAAGATCTTTTTTGGATTTACTATTTTTGCTAATTCTTCCAGACGAAAATCATTCACTGGCACAACACCAACATTTGGCTCTATTGTACAGAAAGGATAGTTTTCTGATTCTATACCAGCTTGAGTTAGTGCATTAAACAGAGTTGATTTACCAACATTTGGCAATCCAACTATTCCACATTTAAATCCCATTATTATCCCTTTGTCGAAATCAAGACATAAGTAAATATAGTGGTTTGTTTAATTAAAATTAAATTTCTTGACATCATCATCAAGATATTTTGATTAAAGTCTTTAATAAGGGGGGATATGAACGAAAAAAATAACAAAAGAACGATATTTGGATGGTCTATGTATGACTGGGCCAAATCAGCTTATGAAACAACTACATTAGGAGCGGTGCTTCCGGTCTACTTCGTTAGCGTAGTTGTACCTGAAGAAGGGTTCGAATTTAGAGGAAACATTTATACAGGAGCTGAGGTCTGGGGATTTGCTATTGGTTCTGCTTTGTTTATATTTTTCTTAATAATGCCAACAATTGGTGCAATTGGTGACATGTCTGGCAACAGAATGAAGTTCTTTAAAATCTTTGCTTATGGTGGTGCTGTGTTTGCATCTTCATTTTATTTTGCAACATCAGGTGATGTAATATTAACTTTGGGCATTTACTTTTTAGCACAGTTTGGTGCTACTGGATCTAATGTTTTTTACGATAGTGTTCTAAAGGATATTACTACTGATGATACAATTGATGCTGTTTCTGCAAGAGGATACGCTCTTGGTTATCTAGGTGGTGGGACACAACTAATACTATCTTTTGTAATAATTCTTCTCGGTCCCGATCTTCTTGGAATAGATACTGCATTAGCATCAAGAATTGCAATAACTCTTGCTGGTATCTGGTGGCTCATCTTCTCAGTATTTAGTTTTTCTAGAATGAATATTGTTGAAACAAAATCAAATACTGAAAAAACCTCCATAGCAAGTGCTTATAGTAGAAATTTTAAAACATTGAAAAAAATCAAAAAGTTTCCTTTCTTAATGTACTTTTTAGTTGCTTATATATTTTTCTGGGATGGCTTACAAACTTTAATTAATATGTCTGCAGCATTTTTTACAGAAGTATTACTTTTAGATCAAACACAAGTGTTAATTGTATTTTTAGTTGTTCAGTTTGTAGCCTACTTTGGTGCAAAATTAGCAGGTAATCTAGCCACTAAAATAGGGCAAAAGAATGTGTTGTATTACACAATGTTTTTGCTTTTCATAGTTGGAAATGCCGCTTACTTTGTTCCAGAAAAACAATTAATCCCAGTTATTTTAATGGGAGTACTCACTGCAATGGGAATGGGTGGACTTCAATCAGTTAGTAGAAGTGTCTATGCAGCAATGTTGCCTAAGGGTGCTGAAGGAGAGTTTATGGGATTCTTTTCAGTACTCTCTAGATTTTCTGCAATATGGGGTCCATTAATTTATGCTTACGTGAGTGCATCTACTGGAAATCCGAGATTGTCGCTTCCTGTAATCACCTCATTCTTTTTAATTGGAGCCCTTTTATTAAGGTCTGTTGATATGGATAAAAGAATCAGTGAAGAAGAATGGGCAGCTAGTTAAATTTAATTAGATTAGATAAATTTAAAAATAGTGCAGATACTGTTATAGGCCCTACTCCTCCGGGATAAGGTGCTCTTGCATTCACTACTTGATCAAGATTATGAGTGTCAACATCTCCATATGTTTTATTATCTACAGAAGATATGCCAATATCAATAACGGTTGCCCCTTCATTGATGTAGGAATAATCATAAAGCTTTGGTGAGCCAATTGCAGAAATAAAAATATCAGCACTTTGAGTGTATAGTTTTTGATTTGTAGTTTTACTATGAATAACAGTAACATTGCCATCATAATCTTTCGATGATAATATTTTTGCTAAAGGAGCTGAGACTAAACGTGATCTTCCAGCTATCACAATATTCTTATCAATCGTTTGGATATCATAAAATTTTAAAAGTTCTAAAACCGCAAGTGAAGTCGCAGGAATTAACTTAAATGTATCTGAAAATAAGCTTCCTAAGTTGTGTGTAGTTAAACCATCAACATCTACATGATAAGGAATACAATTTATAGCTTCTTCTTGGTTTAAGTGTTCAGGAAGAGGTAGCTGAATAATTAAACCATCAGTATTTTTTGAATTTTCAATAACTATGTCTTCTAAAGTCTCTTGAGTTGTATTGACATCTAGTTTTATCCAATGAAATACCACTCCTAACTCTTTTGCCTTTTCCTCTTTACGTGATACATATAATAAGGAAGCGGGGTTATCACCAACTGTAATTGCAGTCATGTGAGGCTTTTTATCTTCTTTGGAGTATTGTTGAAAAACTTCAGAACTTATATCATCAAGTTCTTTTGCTACTGGTTTTCCATAAAGTATTTGTACCATCCACACAGTTTAATAATTATGAAACGTATTTAGTAAATAAGTTTATTAAAATAACTCTGGAACTAAATTATGGAAATTTCAAAATTAGATAAATTAATTAAGCCTTCAGGAACTATGGCAATCTCTAACAAAGCAAGAGAGCTTAAATCACAAGGTAAACCAGTAATTGGATTTGGGGCAGGGGAACCAGATTTTCCATCACCCAAGTATGTTGTAGAGGCAGCAAAAAATGCCATTGAAGATCCTAAAAATCATAAATATTCACCTGTAGCTGGATTAGCCACTCTAAGAAACGAAATCGCTCGAACTACGCTTGAATACTCTGGCTTTGAAGTCGACCCAAATAACATCCTTGTGTCCAATGGTGGCAAACAAGCCATTATTACCAGCATGTTGGCAATATTAAATCCTTCAGATGAAGTAATTATTCCAGCTCCATATTGGACTACATACCCTGAAGCTGTAAAGATAGCTGGTGGGAATCCAGTATTTATTCAATCTACTAAAGAACAAGATTTTAAAATTGATGTAGATATGCTTGAAACAGTAAAAACAGATAAAACAAAATTATTAATTTGGTGTTCCCCGTCAAATCCTACAGGTGTTGTTTACTCCAAAGATGAAGCTGAAGCTATATATCAATGGGTTTTTGATAATAATATTTGGATTATGTCAGATGAATTATACGAACATTTAGTTTACGAAGGTGAAGCTACCCCATCACCCGCCTTGATTGATAAAGAGTTAAATAATACATTAGTAATAAATGGGGTTTCCAAAGCTTACTCTATGACTGGATGGAGAGTTGGCTGGTTAATTGCTAATAATGAGGTCATGGGACTTGCTAAAAAAATTCAATCACAAGCAACATCAAATGTGTCAAATGTTTCACAATTAGCAGCAGAGTCTGCACTTAAAAATGGATTAGATGTAACAAAAGAGATGAAGATTGCATTTGAACGAAGAAGGAATTACGCAATCAAAAAACTTGAGAGTATTGACAACTTAAGTGTTGTAAATGGTTCTGGTGCTTTTTATCTATATGTAGATGTCAATTTTTACTGTAGTGGAAAATTCGTAGACATTAATTCATCAGAAGAATTCTGCAATTGGTTAATTGAAAACTATTTTATTGCATTTGTTCCTGGTGAGGTTTTTGGTACAAATGGTTTTATGAGATTATCATATGCGCTAAGTGATCAAGAATTAGAAGAAGGCTTAGAAAGACTTGCTACAGCAGTAAATGATTTAAATGGGTAATGTTAAAAAAAGGAGTCTGTTTTCTTGGCTTCTATTTGATTTAGCAAACACAGTTTATGCATTTATAATTCCAGGCCTTTATTTCTCAGTATGGTTAGTAAGTGAAAAAGGATGGACAGATCAGCAGTTAGGTCTAGCAACATCTTCAGCAATGGTTATAGTTGCAATTCTAGGACCTTGGATTGGTAGGAAATCGGATAGTTCAGAAGGTAAGAAAAAGCTCTTATTAATCATGACACTACTCTGTATAATTTCTACATTTTTACTTGGAACTTTTAGTGTGGAAATATCTGTTCTCCTATTTGTTATATCTTTGATTGGCTTCAACCTAGGCTCTGTTGTTTACGATGCATTGATAGTTTCTGTAAGTAATAACGAAAATCGTGGAAAAATATCTGGACTAGGTGTTGCTTTTGGATATACAGGTTCTTTAATTGGGTTTGGCGTCGCCACTCTTCTTCAAAATAATGGCTATAGCTACGAAGAAATTTTTAAATCTGTTGCTTTATTATTTTTAATTTTTTCATTACCAGCATTTTTCTTTATTGAAGAAAAAATTGTTTCTTCAGAGAAAATTAAAACTAGTATATTAAATTCATTAAATATTGTTATTAAATCATGGAAGCATTCCCGTGAATACGAAGGGTTAACAAGATTTTTAATTGGAAGATTTTTTTATGCTGATGCAATCAATACACTAATTAGTGGACTTTTAGCAGTCTATCTCGTTGAAGAGGTTGGTCTTACTCCTGGTGATAGTCAAAATATACTAGCTCTTGCTATAGTCGTTTCAATAATTGGTGGTTATATATTCGGTAAAGCAGCTGACCTATACGGTCCAAGAAAATTAATATTAACAAGTATAGTTTGCTGGATTGTGTCCCTTTCGCTTGCAATTGTAGCAACTGAGTTTGATCAACTGTGGTTAATTTATGTTACTGGTGTATTGGGGGGATTTAATATTGGTGGTATTTTTGCAGTAGATAGAGTATTTATGACACGTCTATCACCAGAGATCCACCTTGGAGAATTCTATGGTTTGTATTCAACTGTTGGTAGATTTGCCACAATACTAGGACCAATACTTTGGGGTTTAATTGTTAATACTCTTAATCTGAGCAGAAATGTAGCAATGGGATCACTAATTGTGTTACTAGCGGTGTCTTTTTATATTATTAAAGATGTTTCAGACAAAGAAAGATACTAGAAAAAGAAAAACTTTTTCTTTTTATTTACATCTTCAAGTTGTTGACGAGTATTTTTTAATTTTTCTCTAAGAAATTCTGCTTCTGCTTCCGCTTTTGCAGCTCTCTCTCTTGCTTCTGCCATCTGCTGACTTGCCTCATGTAGATTACCAAGTTGATTAAGAACTGTATTCCATGCATCGAGAGGAACGAGAAGGCTTTCTTCATTTACAGTATCTCCTTCATGTTCTTCTTTAACCTCAGGTTCGTTTGCTGAAGTTTCCTTGTTATCATTTTGAACAATATCTTGCTTTTCATTATCTTTATTTAAGAAATTATATTTTTCAGCCATTCGTTCTTCGTAGCTCTTACTCATCTTTTAAAGCCTTTGCATAATCTTCAATTAGTGGATACTGAAATTCAAATCCTTCTTTTAGGAGTTTTTCAGGAATTATTCGCAGACTGCAAAAAATTAATCCATGAGCTAACTCAGAACCCATCAATAGATTTATTGCTAATTGTGGAGCTGGGATTATTGAAAGTTTTTTAAATACTTTTGCAAATCTCGAAGAAAATTCTTTTTGCTCCATAGGCACTGGAGAAACAAAATTTACTGGTCCTGATACATCGTCATTTTCTAAACAGAAAATATAGGCATTTATAACATCTTCTATTGAAATCCAAGACCAAAATTGTGTTCCTTTACCTAAGGGTCCTGAAATATTTAACTTAGTGGTTAAAGTAATAAGCTGAGTAGCTATATTTCCTTTACCTAATATAAAGCCGTTTCTAGCCTTAACAACCCTAACATCACTCTTTTGTAACTGATTAAGTGGTTCTTCCCAAGCTTCTTCAGCAACTAATTGATCGAAGGTACCCCTATTAAATTTGGTGGTAGCTTCTGTAATAACCTCATCAGAATGGTCTCCATAAATAGTTGTACCTGATGCTGTAATAAAAATCTTTGGATAGCTTTCGCTATCATTGAAAGTTTTCATGAATAGGTCTGACGCCCACTTTCTAGACCAATATATTCTAGATTTTTTTTCTTTAGTCCACCTTCCACCGCTTAATGGTAAAAACCCAAATATATCTTTTGGTGCAAGTGATTCGCCTGCTAGATGAACAATTGCATCTAATGTTTCGAACTTTTCTTTATCTATTTCTTGTTTAGATGGACTCCAATAAATTTCATTTTCTTTCTGAGGTTCTCTTCTAACAAACTTAAATACTTCAAATCCTTTTTCTGCAAGTTCATTGCAGAGTTTTTTACCAATATACCCTGAGGCTCCTGTTATTCCGACTTTCAATTTGAACCATCTTTATAGAATATAAAAAAGTTTTTGAGTGTATTTTCAATATGAGATGCATCATTTCCAATATTTCTATAAAAATTTACTGTAACTATGTTTGACTGGATAAAGATAGTTTCTATATCATCAATCTCCTGGAATAACTTTAAAGCTAACTTACCACTAACATCGGAAATTAAAGATGCATCAGAGATATTATTGAAAGTCATACCTTCTTGACCAGAAACAGATCTATTTAAATCAAAAATAACGGTTTTATTTAATTTCGTAGTCTTGACTTCAATAATCTGGCCCATTAACTCTCTCCTATTCTGTGCACTCTTATTAAGTTTGTTGCTGCTTCAACATTTGGAGGCGTTCCAGCAACAACAACAACTTTATCACCTTTATTATATTTTTTTTCATTTTTTAAGAAGTCATTAGCATCAGATAACATTTCTTCAAAAGTGTCTCTTCTCTCTATTTTGTATTGTTCCACACCCCAGAGCAAACTCATTTGATTGTAAGTTTTTGATTTAGAAGTAAATGTAATTATTGGCGATTTTGGTCTGTAATTAGAAATTAATAAAGGGGTTCTTCCAGATTCGGTAAAAGCTACAATTGCTCTAGCATCAATGTCATTCGCAACTTGAACTGCTGCTCTAGCTAAAGTAGTTGTTAGTTCATCTATAGATGAAAGTTCTTTAAACATAAGTGTTGATGTATCATTTCTAGCATCAGTTTCTGAACAAATCGTAGACATGACTTCAACTACTCTGTTTGGATGGTCTCCAATTGAGGTCTCTGCAGAAAGCATAACTGCATCTGTTCCTTCTAATATTGCATTCGTTATATCAGTTACCTCTGCTCTAGTTGGTCTGTAAGCAGTCTTCATAGATTGAAGCATTTCAGTAGCAGTGATAGAGATTTTACCTCTTGAATTTGCTGCATTAAGAATCTGCTTTTGTACAAAAGGTACCTGTTCAATTGGTAGTTGGACACCTAAATCACCTCGTGCAACCATAACCCCATCTGAAACTTCTAAAATTTCTTCAATGTTATCTAATGCTATCTTGAGTTCTATTTTTGCAATTACTTTTATATCTTTAGGAATAAGTTTTTTAACTGTATTAATGTCCTCAGCATTTCGTACAAATGAGACTGCTACAAAATCGACATCATTACTCTTGCCAAATTTTAAATCCTCGATGTCTTTAGGTGTTATTGCGGATACAGAAAGGTTTGAATCAGGAAATGCAACTCCTTGATTATCTCTTAGCTCACCACCTATCAAAATAAGAGCTTCCAAAGTATTCTTGTTTTTTTTAACAACCTTAAGAACAACCTGTCCATCATCAATAAAAATACGATCTCCAATATTGATATCTTGAATTAAGTCTTCATAATTTATGAACACAGTTGTTTCGTCAGATTTACATTCTTTATTAGTTATGTTGATTTGTTTACTTTTCTTAAGGACAGTATTCTCTTTTGCAATCCCTGTCCTAATCTTTGGTCCTTGTATATCTTGCATAACTGCTACATTTTTCTTCGAAGATTTTGCCCACTTTATAACATTTTCATGATCTTCCATTGAACCATGGGAAAAATTTAGCCTTAAAACATCAACACCCTGTTGAACAACTTTATGTATTTTTTGTTCTGAAAGTAAGCTTGGACCTACTGTTGCAATAATTTTAGTTTTTCTATCCATATTGATTAAATACTTTAATAGCATGGTATAACAAATTTAAGAATATGAATAGCAAAATAATAATTGGAATACCTATACATAGCTTTGACAACCCTATGTCAAGACTGAGCGATAGTGTGGATTTAAAAACTAGACAAAATCTCCAAAAAGCACTCTTAGTTAACACAGTTAACTGTTTTAAAGCTGAAAATGTAGACATTTATCTAATTTCTAATAGTCATGATGTAGAGATAATTGCAGATGAGCTAAATGTAAGATTATTTAGGACAAACGTTAGTGGTTTAAATCATGAAATTATAGAATTTACAACTCTAATTAAAAATTATCAAAATTGGTCAATATGTCATGCAGACCTTCCTTATTTAAATAAATTCAACATATCTGTATTTTTAAAAGAAATAGAGAATAATAAAATCGTTATTTCAAAAAGTGATGATAATGGAACACCCCTAATTGGAGGGAGTGTGTTTTTTGATAATTTTGAATATGGTAAAAATAGTTTTAACAAACATACAGGTGCTCTGAAAAAACAAAAAATTGAATTTAAGCAGATATACAATAAAGAACTATATTTTGAGCTTGATACTCCGAAAGATTATGAGATTTTCATCAAAAATACTCCAAGATGGTATAAAAAGCTATCTTTATAGCAGCCCCGACCGGATTTGAACCGGCGTTTCTGCCTTGAGAGGGCAGCGTCCTAGGCCTCTAGACGACGGGGCCTCTGCTCGGGGAGAAGGACTTGAACCCTCAACGATGGGACCAGAACCCATTGTGTTGCCAATTACACCATCCCCGAAAGATTGCAGCCCCGACCGGATTCGAACCGGCGTTTCTGGGTTGAAAACCCAGCGTCCTAGGCCTCTGGACGACGGGGCCGTATAAATATTAAGAATAAAGTATTTTAATTATTAGTTGTTACAATTTTTCGATAGTTTCAGCTAAACGAGCTAAAGATGCTTCTTTTCCTAGAGAATGAATTGACTCAAATAAAGGGGGGCTTATTTTTGTCCCAGTGACTGCAACTCGTGTTGCCTGAAAACCTACTTTTGTTTTTAAGTCCAAATCTTTTAAAGTTTCTCTCATAATCAACTCTATATTCTCCAATGAAAATTCTTCTAAGTCTTTGAATTTTTCTCTAATATTTTCAAGATAACTTTGTGCCTCTGTTGAGTTTACTGAATCCCACTCTTCAGAATTAACAACAAAAGGTTCATCGAGTAAAAATAAAACCTGAGGGGTTAAGTCATTTAATGTTTCTATTCTTTCCTGAACAGAGGGTAAGATTTTAGTCAACCTGTTTAATTCATCAGTGAAAAGGGTCCTACTGAGATCATTTTCGATTTGATTTATAGCTGTTTTTTCAAAATCTTCTTCATTGGTTGATCTAATATATAAACCGTTTAACCAAAGTAGTTTTTTCTCATCAAATATTGCAGAATTAGGCAGTACATCTTTGAAATCAAATTTTTCAACAGCTAATTCGGAATCAAACTTTTCAAGATCATTTCCGGGTGACCAACCTAGTAAACATAGATAATTGAACATTGCTTCTTGAAGTATTCCTTTATCTCTAAAAGCTTCAACTGAAGTATCTCCATGACGTTTACTTAATTTTTTTCCATCGGGACCAAAAAGTAAAGGCAGGTGACAGAAGTCTGGAAGATCTGAATTTAAAGCTTGCATTATTAATATATGCTTTGGAGTAGAAGACAATATATCCTCTCCCCTAGCAATTATTGTTATTCCATAATCAATATCATCTATCGTTGAAGCAAGATGATATGTTGGTGACTTATCAGACCGCAATATCACAAAATCTTCTACATCTGATAAATTAAATGACATGTCACCTCTGACATAGTCTTTAAATTCTATAGATCCATTATCTGGAACTTTAAACCTTACAGCACCATCATCTTCATATGCAAGACCTTCTGATAGTAACTGGTTAGCCACTTCTTGATATCTTTCAAAACGTAATGACTGCTTATATTCTCCATGGGGTCCGCCTACATCAACCCCCTCATCCCAATCAATACCTAGCCATCTAAAATTCTGAATAATATCATTCTTGAATTCTTCCGTACTTCTTTCAGTGTCAGTGTCATCTATTCTTACTAGAAATGTACCGTTGTTTGCTTTTGCATACAGCCAGTTAAAAAGTGCAGTTCTTGCGTTTCCTATATGTAGTTTGCCAGTAGGTGAAGGAGCAATTCTTAATTTCATTATTTTACAGTATTAATTAAAGTTCCAATTGTCTCAATCTGAATTGTAATCTCATCACCGGGAACAACTTTAGAGACCCCCTCTGGCGTACCTGTAAGAATTACATCACCTGGTAAAAGCGTCATAATTGAACTTACGAAACAAACAATGTCTTCAATTGAAAATATCATATCTCGAGTATTTCCATCTTGCTTAAGTTCACCATTCACATAACATTTAATATTAAGTTCTGGGCTTTCTTCAAATTCTGTTTGAATAACTGGACCTAAAGGGCAGAATGTATCAAAACTTTTAGCTCTGGTGAAGTTGCCATTGAATGTACCGTCTTGGCCTTGTAATACTCTCTCAGATAAATCATTGGCAATAGTAAACCCTAATACATGCTCTGACCAGTTAGCTGGAGTTAAGTTTTTACTTATTTTCCCTATGACAATAGCTAACTCAGCTTCATGATCAACATGTTGAGCTATTTGTGGATATATTATTGATTCGCCAGTTCCAATGACAGATGTTGAAGGCTTATTAAAAAAAACTGGATTTCTAGGTGCACTATAGTCATGTACGCCTAGCTCTACAGCATGCTTATGAAAATTCTTTGCAACACCAGTTACCTTACTTGGCAATACTGGAGATAAAAGTTGTATTTCATCGAGGTGATATTTTTCCTCAGTTGGTTCCCAAACTACAAGGGGTGAGCCTTCATACCTGAGTACTTGGTCGTCAACCAATTCACCGTAGAATATATCTCCTTGAAATTTTGCCCTAACTATCTTCATTACCCAAGTGTATAAGTTTTATATTTTATCTTCTGAATTAGAACTAAATAATTCTGCTAGGTGTAACCCAGGAATTTTCTCACCGCTACAGATTTTTAATGTGTCCTTATCTAATTTACCTAAATTATTTTCAGTAATTTCTAAAATTTCAACAACTTTAACGACATCACTTTTTGTCGGCGCTCTTCCTGACATAGAAGCTTGGTAGATAACCAAATTAGTAATTATCTTAGATATTAATTTACCCTTGTAGTGGTTAACCCATAAATGATTGAATTGCTTTATAAGCTTTAAAGCATAGCCACTATCGGGACTTGGTATTGAGAACACTTCTTCTAATGGAGAGACAAGCACACTTCTGTTTTTTTTTGATCCCAAAGATCTGGGAACTGGAAGATTGATATCCTTTTTTAAACCTTGGGTATCAGGAATAATATTTGGCTGTTGCGTCATGAGACCAATGTCAGATAATGGTGATAGTCAGCATCTATACCATTAACAATTGTTAAATATTTATCTCGTATTGAATTTGTTACATCTCCTGGAGCACCAGACCCAATATTTTCTCCATCTATTGCAACAACACCCACTACTTCGGTAGCTGTACCAGTAAAAAAGAGTTCATCAGCATCTTTTAAGTCATCAATAGAAATATTTTTTTCTTCTAATGGAATGCTCATTGATTGTGCAATTTCAATAACTGTTTTTCTTGTAATTCCCCCCAATGCACCTGTTTCAATTGGTGGTGTAGTTATTTTTCCATCTTTAATTAAGAATAAATTTTGACCACTGCCTTCTGCAACTACATCATTGTCTCCAAGCATAATTGCATCATCATAGCCACTATTAACAGCATCTATTTTTGCTAGAGTTGAGTTCATGTAGCCACCGACTCCTTTTGCATATGGTTTAAAACTTTGAGGGCTAATTCTTTTCCAATTTGATATGCAAACTTTAACACCCTTGTTTCCAGCATCATCCCCAAGATATGCACCCCAACTCCAAGCTGCAACTGACACATATACTGGAACGTTTTGTGGCAAAAGCCCCATTTCTCCTTCTCCAAAAAATACAAGTGGCCTGATATATGCTGAGGATAATTTATTTAGATGCACAGAATCTTTTATTGCTTGTGTAATCTCTTCTTTTTGAAATGGAATAGAAAGACTGTAGGCATCGGCTGATTCATAAAGTCTATTAACGTGGTCAGTAAGTCGAAATATGGAAGTACCTATTTGAGAATCTCTAGCTCTAATTCCTTCAAACACACCTGTTCCATAATGTAGGGTGTGTGACATAACGCTTACATTTGCGTCCTCCCATTTAACGAATTCGCCATTAAGCCATATAAGATCTGATTTTTCCATTATTAATAACAAATACTACACCTTTTTATAAATGAAGCTATAAAAAATACTATTATTCAACTGTGAAAAGATTTATTGCCTCAGGTTTTGGAGTAGGAATCATTTGGAATTCTATTTTTGGTGATCAAAAAGGTGGTGGAACATTAGCACCACTTTTATTTACATTAATAATTTATTTTCTACAATTAAATGTTCTTGAATTATCTATTTTATTTATAGTTTTAGTTTTAATATATATTTTTGCTGTTGATGATCAAGATGCAGATGATGATCCAAGTTGGATAACATTAGATGAAATAGTAGGAATGAGCTTAGTTTCTATAGCCTCTCCATCTAAGTTACTGCCATTAATTGCTGGCTTTATTGTCTTTCGTCTTAGTGACATACTAAAACAACCTAAGTTTGTTAAAGACCTAGAAAACTATCCTGGTAAGCTAGGCGTACTTTATGATGACCTAGGTGCTGGGTTGATGGGATTACTATCTGCAACAATTGTTAATCAGATTATAAATCTAACTCTTTAGTAAGTAACTCTTTTGCAATCCCAGGGTTAACTGAACCACCAGAGTTTTTTATTACTTGACCAACTAGAAATCCAACTAATTTGTCTTCCCCTTCTTTTATTCTTCGAACTACATCTTCACTATCGTTGATTACATTTTTAACTAATTCAACTATTTTTTCTTCATTGTTTTCCTGATAGAGATCATGATTAGATGCAATTTCATCTACTGAAATATTTTTTTGTAATACTTCAGATAAAATAGTTTTCCCTGAAGTGAAAGAGATTTTATTTTCTTTTATCAAGCCTATAATTTCTGAAAGAACCTCTGCAGAAAACCATTCAGGAGGAAAATTCATATCTAATTTTCTCATTTGACCTTGAAGTTCTCCAGTTATCCAATTGTAGGTAGTGGAATATTCTTTTGTACTATCAAAAACTTTGAAGTAGAGCTCTATAATCCAAGTATCACTTTTACCTAATATATTTGCCTGCTGCAAATCTAAACCTGTATTCATTAGATCATTTCTCTTTTCACTTGGTAATTTAGGTAGATTGTTTTTAATATCTTCAATAAACATTTCACTTAGAATCATGTTTGGAAGATCTGGATCAGAAAAGTAGCGATAGTCAGCACTACCCTCTTTTGATCTCATTGATGAAGTTAGTTCTTTTGCTTCATCCCAATGTCTTGTTTCTTGAATAATTTCTTCTCCATCTAAAAATGCTTTAGTTTGCCTTGATATCTCAAAGTCAATTGCTCTCTCCAGGGACTTGAGTGAGTTCATATTTTTAATTTCAACTTTTGTTCCAAGCTCATTTGAGTCGCTGGGAGCAACTGAAATATTTGCATCGAATCTTAGGTTTCCTTTTTCTAATTTTCCTTCACTTATATTTAAATCAATGGACAGCTGTCTTAGTTCTTCGATATAAGCTACTGCTTCTTTTGCAGATTGAATTACTGGTTTTGTAACTATTTCTACCAATGGAACGCCTGAACGGTTGAAGTCTAATGCGGTACTTGTTGCGGAATCAATTCTTCCTGTTCCACTATGAGTTGATTTTCCTGTATCTTCTTCCATATGCACTCGTTCAATTTCAACAGATTCTTTTTTGCCATCAAGAATAATTTCTAACTCTCCACTCTCCCCCACAGGTAAATCAAATTGCGATATTTGATAATTTTTAGGTAGATCTGGATAAAAATAATTTTTTCTATGGAACATGCCTTTTCTTGTTATTGTGCATCCAGTAGCCAACGACAAAAGTGTTATATACTCTATAGCTTTTCCGTTTGGTACAGGTAGTGCGCCAGGCAGGCCTATACATGTAGGACATAAACTAATGTTTGGTTCGTCAGTATCAACTACTTTGCATCTGCAAAACATCTTTGTATTTGTATTTAATTCAATATGGGTTTCAATTCCTATTGTTGGCTTTAAGTTCATTATTTCTCCAAGCCTTCAGGGGAGGTATTAAAATCTACTTCTTTTTCAATGATTTCAGAAAAGTTCAATAATGACAAATCAGTTAAGGGTTTGCTCATTATTTGCACACCTAAAGGAAGTTTTTCTTTACTTAATCCTGTTGGAATACTTATTGCTGGTAACCCAGCTAAGTTTGCAGGTATCGTGCATAAGTCAGACATATACATCTCAAGTGGGTTGCTAGTCTTTTCACCTGCTTTAAATGCTGCCGTAGGAGTGGTAGGTGAAATAAGGTAATCAACATCATTAAAAATATTAGAAAATTCATCAATCATTTTTTTTCGAGCTCTCAGAGCTTTTCCATAGTATTCGTCATAGTATCCTGCGGACAATGCATACGTACCAAGAAGAATTCTTCTTTTAACTTCATCTCCAAAACCCTCAGCTCTAGTATTTTGCATCATTTCATAACTAGTTTTTCCTTCAACTCTTAAACCGTATCTAACACCATCAAATCTTGCTAAGTTTGCTGAGCATTCTGCAGGTGCAATCAAATAATAAATACTGATTGATAACTTAATTAACGGAAGGGATACTTCTTTTATCTGATATCCTTGCTTCTTTAGGTTCTCTAATACTTTTGATACTTCATTTCGTGAATCGTCTGAAATCCCATCTTCCATTAATTCTTTTATGACTCCAATCTTTGCAGATTTATCAAATGGAATATTTGTTTGATTGTTATCAATTGAAGTAGCATCAAGGGCATCATGGCCGGAGATGGCATTGTATATTATTCTGGCATCATCAACATTCTTAGTGATGGGACCAATTTGATCGAGAGATGATGCAAAGGCAATTAATCCATAGCGAGAAACTGTTCCGTAAGTTGGCTTGAAACCCACAAGACCACAAAAAGCTGCAGGTTGCCTGATGGATCCACCTGTATCACTACCAAGTGCACCTATAGAAGATCGTGCAGAAACTGATGCTGCCGAACCACCTGATGAACCACCTGGCACATATTCTGTATTCCATGGATTCTTGGTGAGCCCAAAAGCTGAGTTTTCAGTTGAGGAACCCATTGCAAATTCATCCAGATTAGTTTTTCCAGTATATAAGGCATTTTCATTATTTAATTTTTCAATTACTGTTGCGTTATAAGGTGAGCGGTAGTTTGATAACATTTTTGATGAACAGGTTGTAAGCTCACCTTTGATATTAATGTTATCCTTGATAGCGATTGGTATGCCATCCAATAGACCTGTACTTTCGCCTTTTTCAAATCTTTTATCAGATTTTTTTGCATTCTCTAAATTTTTTTCTTCAAATAAAGATAAATGTGCATGCAGAAGTGATTCTGAAGAAGCTGAAGCATCAAAAATATCTGAATAGAGCTCACTGGGTTTAGCTTTCTTGTCTACAAATAAATTATTTAATTGTCTAATACTTAAATTTTTTAGTTCCATCACTATTCCATTGAAGGCGGTACAACAAATTTTCCATCTTTAGATTCGGGTGCGTTGCTTAGCGCTTCTTCATGAGTTAAAGAATCAATCTCAATATCTTCAACTAACTTAAGTTCTTTTTCTAATGGGTGTATGAATACATCTTCAATATTTGTATCTAATTCAAGACTACTTAAGGCCTGTACATGTTCGAGAATAATACTTAAATCATTAGTCAATTTTTCTTGCTCTTCTGCGCTCAAGTTAATTGAGGCTAATTTAGCAATATTCTTGATATCAAAATCGCTCATTATATACCCTTTAAATAACGTATTAGTAATTCATATGATTCTACTAGTTGTTTTTTACTAATTCGTTCATCAGAGGTGTGAGCCAACAGGGGATCTCCAGGACCAAAGTTTAATGATGCTATCTTAGCTTCATAAAAACGAGCAATATCAGTCCAAGCTTGTTTTGGTTTTGCATCCAATTTAGTTTTTGAAATAAAATCAGAAATATGAACATTTTTTACATTCGGCATTGCGCCATCAGAAGTTGATACAAATGTAATTTCACCATACTCAGAAAATAAATTATTGATAGTTTCCATAGCTTGACTACTGTCCATTTCAGGTGAGTATCGGAAATTAATATTCATAGTTAGATTTCCGGGTATCACATTGTTGGCAATTCCTGCTGATAGTTTTGTTATCGAAAGAACTTGTTTGTAATTGAGACCCTCAATATCGAGATCTAGAATTTCATTCTCTAAAACTACTTCAGTAACTTTTGAAATGTCATATATTGGATTCTTTCCAACCCATGGTCGGGCTGAGTGTGCAGCGGTTCCATTTATTTGCAGTGTTGCGTTTAGAGCGCCTAAACATCCAAGTTCAATTTGATTATTAGTGGGTTCCATAATTATTGCAATTTCAAGCTCGGAGTAAGATAGCAAAATTGGCATCAATATACCTAACCCATTTTTATCATATGGACCCTCTTCTGCAGTGTAAAATACTCCAACGATGTCTTTTCCTTCATTAATTAATGCATGAAGTATTACAGCAACTCCTCCTTTCATATCAACAGTCCCTCTACCGACAACAAGGTCATCATTATCTGTCGTGTTGATTTGAGTATCTGAAACTGGCACTGTATCAACATGTCCAACTAAAGCTACCTTTTTCGACGAATCATCAGGAACTGCAATAATTCCCCCGTCATTTCTAACAACCTCACCATTAAAGTTATTTTTGATTAAAAAGTCTTCAATGAAATCAAGAATCGATTCTTCATCACCGGTTACAGAATTAATTGAAATTAAATCTTCTAAAGTGCCAACTATGTTCAAACGTCAACCCCAAAAGTCCTAAGAGCATCATTAAGAGAAGTTTTTTCATCAGTTGAATCTTTACGTTTTCCAATAATAAGGGCGCAAGGGGTGTTAAAGGTTCCACTCGGAAAATCTTTAGGTCTGGTACCTGGAATAACTACTGAATTTTCAGGAACCTCTCCTTTAATTTCTACAGGCTTGTCGTTAGTTACATCAATTATTGGAGTGGAGGCAGTGATTGTAACATTTGCACCAAGAACTGCTCCTTTTCTAATCCTTACACCTTCTACAATTATTGATCGTGAACCAATAAAAGCACCATCTTCAATAATGACTGGCATCGCCCCAGGTGGTTCTAAAACTCCACCAATACCAACTCCCCCAGAAAGATGTACATTTTTTCCAATCTGTGCACAAGATCCTACAGTTGCCCATGTGTCAACCATTGTCCCTGATCCAACATAGGCTCCAATATTTACGAAACCAGGCATTACAACAACACCGGGTTCACAAAATGCTCCATATCTAACTACACCTGGAGGTACGACTCGAATCTTAAGTTTTTCATAATTTTTTTTGGGTTCAAGCTTGTCGTAAAAAAGTAAATCACCACTTTCGATTTCTTTTAAATTTCTTATAGAAAAAAATAATAGAACTGCTTCTCTAACCCACTCATTAATTATCCACTCGCCATTTGACTCTTGAGCAACTCTGATTTCACCTCTATCTAACGCAGCAACAGCTTCTTCTACATCCTTAATATCTGATTCATTTATGTTTGAGCTGTCAATATTAAGAATTTTTTCTTCCAAATTCTTTAAATTCATATTTTGTCTCTTTTTATTTCTTAGATATCATTCTAATGTATGAGCAAACAGACTTACAGATTTTGTATTCTTTTATTAACTGCTTTATTAGTTTTAGTAATCTTTTGGGGCGTATCTTTTTATCAAGATAACAATGAGGAATTAGAACTACCTAATGCTCTCGAAAATATCTATCCACTTCCATATGATCAAGTTCCTCAACAGGCCTCACTAGAAATAGATTTACCTGTTGGATATCGTTTGGTGCTTATAGTTGACAATTATATTATTCCAGAAAATGAGATTCAGTATGTTGATGCTACAGGTTTGTATATATGGAAGCCCGGCTTAAATAAGACATTCGAAACATGGACACCAGGTAAACACGTAATAAGAATTACTTGGGATACCATAACTGGTCTGCCAGATTATGGTGAATTTAGTTGGGAATTTACTACTTACTAGTTAATAGTTGGAAATCTTTTTCACTCAATAACTCAACACCAAGTTTTTTACCTTTTTCCAATTTTGAACCGGGACTTTCTCCATAAAGTATATAATCTGTATTTTTTGAAACAGAAGTAGTAACTATACCTCCCGACTTCTCAATAAGGTTTGTTGCTTCTTGTCGAGTTAGACTACTAAGTGTTCCCGTTAAAACAAAAGTTTTACCATTTAATTTACCACTTGAAGATTTAACAACTTCGTTTATTCTAAAACCAATTTTATTAAATTTACTTAACAGTGATTTATTGCTTTCTATTGCATACCAATCAATTAAAGAATTAGCTACACTGCCAGAAATGCCGTGAATCTTTTCAACTTCCTGCATACTTGATTCAAAGATTGAATTTATAGATCCAAAGTTATTTATTAATAGTTTTGCAGTTTGCTTTCCAACATATCTGATACCCAGAGCCGATAGAATTTTAATAGGCTCTGCTGTAATTGATTCCTCGATAGCATCTAATAAGTTCTTGGTTTTCTTCTCTTTCCACTGGGGCAATGAGATTAGCTCTTCGTAATTGAGTGAATAGAAATCTTCATATGAATTAACTAAATTATTTTCAATTAATGTTTCAACTGTCTCTTTTCCTAATCCTTCAATATCGAGTCCAGCTTTAGATGCAAAATAAATAAGCATTTCTTTTTTTGCTATAACACATGCGTAATTACCAGAACATCTTGGAACTTTCTCATCATTTATAAACTCAATTTCATATTCACCGCATGGACAAGCTTTTTGCATTTTCCACTCTTGCTGTCTTCCATCTCTTCTTTCTTTTATTGAAGAAACAACTTCCGGGATTACATCACCTGCACGTCTTACAATTACTACGTCATTTATTCTTAGGTCTTTTCTTTGAATTTCATCGGGGTTGTGTAAGGTTGCAAATGAAACTTGTGCCCCTCCCACATTTATTGGATCTAATACAGCAACGGGTGTTACTGCTCCAGTTCTACCAACTTGTAACTTAATATCTAATAATGTTGTGGTCTGTTCTTCAGCTTGAAATTTGTAAGCTAATGCCCAACGAGGTGCTTTGGAGGTAAAGCCTATTTTATCCTGTACTAAATTTGAATTTACTTTTAATACAGCTCCATCAATTTGATACTCATAACTATTTCTTTTTTCATCTATCTCATCAAGGACCGTATTAATTTCTTTGATGTTATTTGCAATTTTAAGATTGCTGGTATTAAATCCATACCCTTCAATTAACGATATCTGTTCTGAGTAACTTTCAACGGTACTTCCATCATGTTCTATCAATTGATAAGCTAATAATCTCAAATCCCTGGTTGCTGTTATCTGTGAATCTTTTTGGCGAAGTGAACCAGCAGCAGCATTTCGTGCATTAATGAATTCTGTAGTGCCTTCAGAACGTAATTTTTTTATTAGAGATTTCTCATCTGATGAAAGTAAATTTTTGTCCTTTTTTAGTAATTTTTCTAATAATTCTTTATCGCTTAATTTTTGAGAATTCAATTCCTTAAAACTTTTTTTGGGCATATAGATTTCTCCACGAACTTCAATTTCATTATTGATTTGATTTTTAAGTTTAAGGGGGATATTTTTAATAGTCTTTATGTTATGAGTTACATCTTCACCGACTAATCCATCACCTCTTGTTAATCCTTGTGTTAGAACTCCATTTTTATAGAATAGCGATATTGCTAGTCCGTCAATTTTTGGCTCAACAGTAATTGGAAATATATCTAAATCTGTAATCTTCTCTATTTTTTCTATCCACTTTTGAACATCATCTATATTTTCTGAATTATCCAAACTATACATTCTTTGTTTATGCTCTACTGTTTGGAAGGCATTGTCAGGTGTACCTGTCACCCTTTGAGTTGGTGAGTATGAAAATACTAGTTCTGGATTTTTTGATTCAATTTCTTTTAACTGATTAAAGATTTTGTCGTATTCACCATCAGACATAATTGGAGAATTTTTAACATAATAAGCATGCTCAGCTTCGTTAAGTTTAACAATTAATTCTTCAACATCTTTTTTATTCATTGACATCTTCTAAAATTTTAGTTGATATCCTTCCCCCACCAACTAATTTTGTATTTTGATATATAACCCCAAACTGACCTGGCGCTACGCCTAAAGTTGCTTGAACTAACTCAACTTCATACACACTCTCATCAACTTTATTGATTTTGCATGGTATGTCACTAGAGTTGTATCTTGTTTGAATGCTAATTTCGTCAGTTATTACCTCGTCAACAAAAGAAACATCTTCTATTAGAAACTTTTTAGTTGTTAAGTCTTTTTTTGTACCGATGTATACTTTGTTATTCTCAACGTCAATTTTTGTAACATACTTTGGCTCTCCTTGGCCTCCTGGAATGCCTTTTCTTTGCCCAACAGTAAACTCATGGATTCCATTATGAGTGCCAAGTTCATCTTCATTTTTATCAACTATCGTGCCAGTTGAAGAAAAATTCATTCTAGAACTTACAAAATTCCTGTAATCATTTTTACCTACAAAACATATATCTTGACTATCTTTTTTAAACGCAGTTTTGAGATCTAATGAGGCTGCAATTTGTCGAACTTCTGGTTTAGAAATAGTACCAAGTGGAAATTCTATTAGTTCTAGTTTCTCTGAAGTAAGCATATGGAGAACATATGATTGATCTTTTTCTTCATAGTACGCTTTATGCAATTCCTTAGATCCATTATTATCGATAATTTTTGCATAGTGACCTGTTGCAACCTTTTCGCAGTTTAGTTTTTTAGCCTGATCAATAAAATGGTCGAACTTCACAGACCTATTACATTCGACACATGGATTGGGTGTAAGACCTTTAGAATACATATCTATAAAATTGTCAATAACATTTTCAGAGAATGATGAAGTATAGTCCAGTACATAATATGGAATATCTAATTTTGCTGCTACTTTTCTAGCATCTTCTGAATCAGCAGCAGTGCAGCAGCCTGTTTCAGGCATTTCACCATTTGGCCCCTCCCACAACTTCATAGTTACCCCAATTACATCATGACCTTGTGATTTCAAAAGGCCAGCAACTACCGAGGAATCTACACCTCCACTCATTGCTACTAATATTCTCATGAAACACTCTCAACAGTTGATAGGACAATATTGGCAGCATTCAATCCATCTCCATCATTGGTATTCCAGCCAAAGCTAAATCTTAAATGACTATTTATATCATCATCATGGACATTCATAGCTTTTAAAACATGGGAAGGTTTTTGAGCACCGCTTGCACAAGCTGACCCTCTTGATACCCCAAGACCCTTTAGGTCTAATGCAACCATCAATGTTTCTGAATTTATATCTTTGAACTGTATGTTCGAAATATGACTTAGACGGTTGATATTTTCTCCTACTATTTTTATTTGCAATTTTTCTTTCAGTGTATCTTCAAAAATTTTTCTTTCTCTTTCTAAAACTATTTTTTCTTCACTGAGAGTTTCTTGTTGCTCTTTTAAAGCTGCAGCTAGCGCAGCTACTCCAGAAACGTTTACAGTTCCTGCTCTTCTTTCAAGTTCCTGCTTACCGCCATGAAAATAATTAGTAAGTTTATATTTTGAGCTAAGAAACATAACTCCAATTCCTTTAGGGCCACCTATTTTATGACCTGAGATAGCTGCACTGTCTATTCCTAGTTTGTGAAAATCTAATTTTTCACTTGCAACAGCTTGTACTACATCTGAATGAAATAAAATTTCAGGATTTACATCTTTTACTTTTTTTAAAATTTCACTTATTGGTTGGATGACTCCAGTTTCATTATTTGCATACATTAATGATGCAACGAGTGTTGCCTTATTACAAGATTCCACAAATTCATTCACATCGACTACACCATCTGCATTGACACCAATAAACTTGACTTCAAATCCTTTTTCTTGAATCCACTCAGCTGAACCTAAAACTGCTTCATGTTCAATTTGAGATGTAACTAACCCACTAGAAATTGGAGAATTATTTAGAAAGGGTGATTTTATTATCCAATTATCAGCTTCTGTGCCTCCGCTTGTAAAGGTAATCTCTTTTGGTGCAGCACCAAATATACCGGCTATAAAGTCTCTGGAATCTTCTAATAAGTTTTTAGCTCTTCTAGATAATTCATGGCCTCCCGATGAATTAGCAAATGCAACTTCTTCAGCATGTTTAAATGCCTCAAAAGCTGTTTCACGCATGGGTGTAGTAGCTGCGTGATCTAAATATAAATATTCAAGTCCTTTCATAATATTTATTTTACTTATGAACTAATATTGTTTAACAAGCAATGAGTAAAAGAATTGAAGTTTCAATATTAATAAATAAGCCTCTTGATGTTGTATGGAATGAAGTAAAAGTCATGGAGGGCCATGTTAATTGGATGGAAGATGCAGTAAAAATAGACATTCTGTCTGACAATACCTCTGGATTAAACACAAAAATGAATGTTTTAACAAAAGTTGGTCCAATAACTTTAACTGACATAATTACAGTTACAGAATGGAAAGAAAAAGAAAGTATTGGAGTTGTCCATGAAGGGATTGTGACAGGCGAAGGTGTGTTTTACTTAACTGAAATAGAAGAAAATAAGACTAAATTTCAATGGGTAGAAACACTAAAATTTCCTTTTTATTTAGGAGGGCCACTGGGTGAAGTATTTGGTGGAGTAATATTAAAGTATATTTGGAAAAAAAATCTTAAAAACTTGAAAGAAATTATAGAATGAAAAAAATATCTTTATTTTTAATTTTTTCATTACTCTTTGCAGCTTGTGGTGCCGATACAAATGAAGACACCATTAACCCACCTGAAGATGAAGTTATCATTTTTACTAAGGGATTGGGGAAATCAACATCTGAATATGTATCTAATTGGAATAAGCTTGTCTCTGAAATTTCAAATGATGAAGATACTCTTTTATTTTTCTCAATCAATCCGGATGAAGTAAGGTGGGCAACTCCACAACAACAAATTCTCTTTTATCAGTTTGGGAAATCTGAGAATAACCCTATTGCCTTTGCTATTAATTTATTAGTTGAAGAGGATATTGTTTACAGTGTTGAGTTTTTTACACCTGCTGTTAGTGATGAGATTTCATCTCAAAGAACTAAATTATTCTTTTTACTTCTAATCGCCATGGCTGACGATACTTTAGATAAAGAAGAACGCGAATCTGTTCTAAACAAACTTGGGTTATATGATGACGTTACATCTCCAGATCAAGTTCGAGGAAGCTTAACTCAGAACAATATACAGTACATAATTGAACCAATTATTGATAACGGTTTAATTATTGGTTTAAATCTATATACAACAAAAGTAGATAACTAATTAAGTAGCAATAACCTCTACAACACCAGGTACTTTATCTTTTAAAATTCTTTCGATTCCACTTTTAAGAGTGGCTATGGATAGTGGGCAGCCTTGACAGGCTCCTAACATTTCAATATTAACAACACCTTCTTTAACAGATGCAAGTTTTATGTCACCACCATCAGCTTGAACTGCTGGTCTAATATATTCAATTGTGTCATTAAGAATATCCATATCAATCTCTGCATTTGGATCTCTATCCTTAACTTCTGGAAAATTAATATTCGACATAAGCTAATTATATTCGATTTCGCTACCAATAGAACTTAGTAGAGAAACAATATTTTCATAACCCCGCTCTATATGGTCAATTCCTGAGATTGTTGACTCACCATCAGCTTGTAAGGCGGCGATTATTAAACTTGCTCCAGTCCTAATATCAGTTGAGTGGACTGGTGCTCCTGATAAGCTACTTACTCCCTTAATCATTGCATGTTGCCAACCAATCTGTATATCTGCACCCATTCTTTGTACTTCAGGAATCCATTGGAAACGCTGATCATAAACATTTTCAGTGATGATTGAAGTTCCTTGTGCTCGAAGAAGAGCAGCTCCAAAAATAGGCTGCAAATCTGTAGCGATTCCCGGAAAAGGTAGTGTAGAAATATCAATAGAAGAAAGATTATTCGTACTCTCTATTTCAATAAAATCATCACCAGTGTTGAGTTTTGCTCCAATTTCCACAAATTTTTTAAGTTCCATAGGAAGATGTTCAGGGTTTATTCCATTAATCTTGCCATGCCCTCCGGTTGCCATTATTGCAGCTAAGTATGTACCTGCAACAACTCTGTCTCCAATTACTGTGTGATTAGTGCTTTTAAGTGAGTCGGCACCATTAATTTGTATTTCACTTGTTCCTTCACCTGTAATGTCAGCTCCCATATTTTTGAGCATTTTTACAAGATCAACAACCTCTGGTTCTCTTGCTGCATTTTCAATTAAAGTAGTTCCTTCAGCTAATACCGCAGCTAATAAAGTATTTTCAGTTGCACCAACAGATGCATATGGGAGGTTCACTTCAACCCCCTTAAGGCCATCTGTTTTTCCTATAAGTACGCCGTGATCTAATGTGAAAACAGCTCCCATCTTCTCCAGGGCTTCAATATGCATCTTTACTGGTCTTGGACCAAGCTGATCTCCACCAGGAAATGCTATTTTTGCCTCGCCTTTTCTAGCAAGTAGTGGTCCTAAGACAATAATGGAGGCTCTCATTTTTTGCACTACTTCGTAAGGGGCTTCTATAGAAATATCTGATGGTGAAGCTAGTGATAAAGTTTTTCCTTCAAGTTTTGAATTAATACCTAAAACTTCAAGCACCTCTTGCATATAATAAACGTCGGCAATATCAGGAACATTATCTATTTTGTAGTCACCTTCTGAAAGAATTGGGAGAATCATCTGTTTTAAAACAGCATTTTTTGCACCAGATATACCTAACTCACCAGTTAATTTTTTCTTACCTTTTATATGTATATTTTTTTCCACTACCATTGATACTACTAATCTAACTACTGTAACAACAACTATGCTAGATACACTTAAAATTTGCAAAGAAAAAAATCATCAAGATGCCAGTTATAAGTTGTATGAACTAATTAACTCAAGAATTTCAAGTAATAACAACTACAACATTGGATTATCTGGAGGAAGTACTCCTAAAGAGTTTTACAATATACTTGCAAAAAATAATAAAGATCAAGAAAATATTACTTTATGGACAGTTGATGATCGACATGTATCTACAGAAAGTCATTTATCAAATCAATTAATGATAAATGAAATATTTTCAAATACTAGTTTCAATATTTTACCTTATGCATTTGAGGAAAACCCACATGAAGCAGCACGAAAGTATACCGAATTAGTACTTTCAAATATTACAAAATTTAATGCTGCAGTTCTAGGAGTTGGTGATGATGGTCACATGGCATCTTTATTTCCAAATACTGAAGCAATGAATAATGATAGTTTTGGATTTGTAGCAAATGAAGTAAATATTTTAAGCAAATGGAGGATAACCGCAACATTTAAATTACTAGAAACTGTAGAAGATATTTTTCTACTTGTAACTGGAGATAATAAAAATTCAATCTTACAAGAAATTGGAAAAAACAACTCCCTTCCTGTTAATGAACTTATAAATAGAAGAGAAAAAACTGTACTCATTACTGATCAAAAAATTTAATTCCTAATATACTTCTATTAGAGTCGCCTTTGTGTCAGTTTGAACCACTACACTAATCCTTCTACCCTGTTGGATGGTGACTCTATTGTATTTTTAAAGGAAAAATTGAATAAATGAAGATAGTTAACTATTTCCAAATTCTGCTTACTTCTGCACTATGGGGATCATCTTTCTTAATGATGAAATATGCTTTAGAAGAACTTGATCCGTTTCAAATTTCTTTTTATAGAATTTTTATAGGTATGGTATTTATTAATTTATTAAATATTAAAAAGGTAAACATACCCTTAAGTCATCATAAATACCTTGCTCTTGTTGGAACACTTTGGATGGCACTTCCTTTCTTTCTTTTTGCTAAAGCTGAGGAAACCATATCATCAAGTTTGGCCGGTCTTATTAATGGCTCTACACCAATTTTTATTAGTTTGATAGCATATGTTGTTTTTAAAGAAAATATATCTAATATTCAAAAAACATACCTTGTTACAGGATTTCTTGGTATCTATTTAGTTTCTTTTGGCTTCAATAACGCTCTACTTGATTTGAATCTTGGTGCATTTCTGGCCTTGCTTGCATCAATAAGTTACGGTTTCGCAGCTAATATAGTTCAACCACTTATCAAGAAATATGGTTCACTAAATACTCTAAAAATTGCTCTGAGATACGGTGCTCTATTTTCGTTTATTGCACTTTTACCAAGTTCTAGCTTGGTATTGCCAACAGTGGGGGTCTCTCTATTTCCAATGCTTCTTCTAGGAATTGGCAGTAGCGGAATAGCGTTTTTATCTTTTTATAAGTTAATTGAAGATGTTGGTGCAGTTGCAGGTTCTATTACCGTTTATATTATTCCAATCTTTTCAGTGATTTTTGGTTATATGTTTCTAAATGAATATACAAGCAGTATTCAAATGATTGGAATTTTTATTGTAATAATTTCAGCCTATCAGTTTTCTAAAAAAAGAAATTAAGCTTTAGGCTTTACAAAAAGTCCTTCTGAGATTGAGGCAATTTGATCATTATCCAAATATAATTCTGCTTTATATATTGAGCCAGACTCGTCTACTGAATCTCTCCAAGCTTTCACAGTTACATATTCTGATTGAGAGTTAACTGGTTTGATGTATTTTGCTGTAAATGTTTTTGTTACTACTAGTTCTCCTAGAAGAAAACTAAGAGGTCCCATTGTACAATCCATATATGAATCAAGAATCCCTCCTAAAACAACATCCATAGGATTAAAAAATTTAGATAAGACTGGATATTTACAAATTAACTCTTCCTTTTCAAGATCAAAGTGAATAAACTCACCTTCAAGCTCTTTGTAAATATTAGGAATTGGTAATTCGCCCCATGTTTCATCTTTCATAGTATTTATATTTTACTAAAAATTAGCTACTTTGAATAAATCAAAGTAGCTAATACAGGGTATGAGTTATATAAAAATATTAATTAAGCTATAAGACAGTTTTTAGGTTCCCTTAGGATGCCAAACTGTTTTGGTTTCTAAGTAGGGCAATATTGAGGATAAGCCTTCTAATTGAGGTAAGTATTTAACTCTCTTTACAGACTCAGAAGCATTTTCTTCAATAACCTTTAATTCATTCATATCTAATTCTTCATGTATTGAAATCAAATTAATTTCAACATGCTTGCTTATGTCTTCAGAAACTTTATTAAAATCTCCGGACATAATATTTAAAGTACCATCTGGAATATCAGAGTTGTTAATATCTTCTGCAAACTTAAGAGCAAGAATAGAAGAAGTTCCGGAAAAAGAGATAACAGAACATCCGACAGTTAGTGGAGGTAGTATCCCACTTAATAAAGTGTATAGAGAGTTACTGTCTTTGTTTAAAGAGAAAACTACACCAATTGGGTTTTGATGGGATATATTGAAAAAGTCACCGCTAACAGGATTAAGATTTCCAGCTAACTGTTCCCATTTATCAGCCAAGCCTGCAAACCATATGATTTTCTCAATTGAATTGTTAACATCTTTTACAGCATTAGATTTTGAAACACCACTTGAAACCAATAAGTCGATATAGCTATCTCTGTTGCCTTCAATCATTTCAGAAAGACGATAAAGTATTTGTGTTTTAGTATATGGACTCACTGAAGTCCACTTTTTAAATCCCGACTTTGAAGAAGTAACGGCATCTCTAATATCTTTTTTGGAAGTTAAAGGTACTTCATATAAAGAATTTTTAAATTCAATGTTAAAAGTTTTTCCAGATTCAGAACGAACATATTTTCCATCAACATAATTTTTAAAAGTTTTTTTAATTTCTATCATGAAAATTCCTTCAAATAAGATAGAAGTCCGTGTCTTCCACCCTCTCTTCCAAATCCAGATTCTTTATAACCGCCAAATGGTGATGCGGGATCAAACTTATTAAATGTATTTGCCCAAACTACTCCAGCCTCTAATCTATCTGCTGTCCACAATATTTTTGAACCTTTTTCAGTCCAAACACCAGCAGATAAACCGTACTCAGTATTATTTGCAATCTCTACAGCTTCATCCGGAGTCCTAAAAGTTAAAGTTGTTAAAACGGGACCAAAAATTTCTTCTCTTGCGATAGAGTATGAAGGTTGTACATTCGTAAATAAAGTTGGTTTAAACCAAAAGCCGTTACCAGGAAGTTCACATTCTGTTTGAAAAATATTTCCTCCATCAGAAACACCTTCATTTACCAAATCTGTAATTTTATTAAGTTGTTCTTTTGAATTTATTGCTCCAATATCTGTATTTTTATCCAATGGATTTCCAACCCTTAATGACTGCATTCTATTCTCCAATTTTGATATAAATTCATCATGTACTGACTCTTGTATTAGCAGTCTGCTCCCAGCACAACATACATGCCCTTGGTTAAAAAATATCCCATTTACAACACCCTCAACAGCTTGGTCTATTGCTGCATCTTCATAAACAATATTGGCGGCTTTTCCTCCTAGTTCAAGGGTTAGGCCAACTTCCCTACCTGCCAATGATTTCTGTATTAACTTTCCAACTTGTGTAGACCCGGTAAATGCAATTTTATTTATATCTTTATGGTTTACAATTAATGATCCAGTAGACCCATCACCTGTAATAATATTTACTACTCCATTTGGTAATCCGGCCAAATCACAAATTTCAGCAAAAAGTAGTGCTGTTAAAGAGGTTGTTTCTGCTGGTTTTAAGACAACTGTATTTCCAGTTGCAAGTGCAGGAGCTACTTTCCATGCAAGCATAAGCAATGGAAAATTCCATGGGATAATCTGACCAACTACACCATATGGTTTTAATCCCTTAGTACTCCAAGATAAATCTATTTTGTCTGCCCAGCCAGCAAAGTAAAAGAAGTTTGCAGCAACTTGTGGGATGTCGAAATCTCTTGATTCTTTGATTGGCTTACCTCCATCTAAAGACTCCAATACGGCAAACTCTCGTGAACGTTCTTGAATTAATCTTGCAATTTTAAAAAGGTATTTAGATCTTTCATAAGGAGAAAGTTTTGACCAAATTTCAAATCCTGATTGTGCAGCTTTAACAGCTTTGTTAACATCTGTTTGGTTTGAAATTGCGATTTGAGATAACACTTCTTCAGAGGATGGAGAAATAGTTTTCATGTATTTTTTACTATTTGGCTCTACAAACTTTCCACCAATATAATTTGTATATTTACTTTTAATATTCACGATTTCTCGGGATTCTATAGATTCTGAATATTGCCAATCAACCATAATGTTTAACCTCTAGGAAAATAATAACCTGCTTGATATGCACCTGTCTTTAGTTTTTTTATTTGTTTTAAAACATCATCAAGTAAACTCGATGCACCAAATCTAAATAAATTAGGACTTAGCCATTCATCACCCATTTCTTCATTTATCAAAACTAGATATCTAATAGCATCCTTTGAATCTCTAATACCACCTGCTACTTTTATGCCAGCTGATAGGCCCGTTAGTCTTTTGTAATCTAATACTGCTTTTAGCATCACATAACAAGCTTCCCTTGATGATCCAACTGAAAGTTTTCCAGTAGATGTTTTAATAAAATCAGAACCAGCAGCTAAAGAAATGAGACTAGCCTTCCTAATATTTTCATATGTTTTTAAATCCCCTACTTCGAGAATAGTTTTTAAATGTACATCTTTACATACCTCTTTTAATGCAACTATTTCATCAAAGACTTTTCTATAGTCTCCTTCTAAAAAAGCTTTTCTGTTTATAACAATATCGATTTCGTCAGCTCCAGCTTCAATTGCATATTGCGTATCTAAAATTTTAGAATCCATTGGAACTTGTCCACTGGGAAAATAAGAAGAAACTGCTGCAACTTTTACTGAAGAATTTAGTACCTTTTCTTTCGCAGTCGCAACTAGTGATGGATACACGCAAACTGCAGCAACACTATTTATTTCACCATCACTTGGATCTGGATTAATTGCTTTAGCTGCCATTTGAGAAATTTTGCCTTCAGTATCCTCTCCCTCAAGTGTTGTTAAATCGCACATGGAGACAATCATGTTTAAAGCTTGTAATTTTGAATCTTTTTTAATACTACGTGTTGCTAAAGAGGAAACCCTCTCTTTTAATCCCACTGAGTCAATTTTTGAGTCGTATACTAATTCAAGTACATTTTCCCAAGATATATTATTCTGATTTTTTACAGTTGAGTTATTCTGCATGATTTTATGCTAAATGATATATTTTTTTTTAGTAGTGTTAATTAATCTAATGCCTTGACATTTTCAGGTTTTTTATTTACGACGTCCTTATCCACTTCAGCAATTCCACCAAATACGGCAAACATATTGTCCCAGTTATCATATTTTTTCAATATATTTAATGCAGTTTCAGATTTAGTTTTTTCTATATGAACTTCTAAAAGAGTTTTTAGTTCTAATTTATCAATATCAGTTAAGTTTTTGTATTCAGGGGCAGTTTCAGAAATATATTGTTTAAAGTTCTTTTGGGTATTTAGAACTATTGCTTTTCCTCCTGTCATGCCTGCACCAAAATTAAAGCCTATGCTACCAAGTACTACTAATGTACCGCCTGTCATATATTCAGCACCATGCGCACTACAACCTTCAACAACTCCTATAGCACCACTGTTTCTAACGCCAAACCTTTGTCCAACTGTACCTGCTATGAAAAGTTGTCCGCCAGTAGCACCATACAAAATAGTATTTCCTGCTGCGTGATAAGCACCTTTCATTTTTCTTCCCTGTGGAATAATAGTTATGCTTCCTCCCGCCATTCCTTTTGCTACATAATCATTAGCATTACCAGTTAGCTTTAAATTTATGCCATCTCGTATAAAAGCACCAAAACTTTGTCCTGCTGCACCAGAAAGACTTATTATTGTCGGGTGTTGAGTAATTTTTGAAGAGAGGTTTTTTAATGTTATCTCCCCTGATAATCTTGCACCAATACTTCTATCTTCATTTGCGATTGGATATTGAATAAAAGATTTCTGTTCGTTTTCTACGGATTTAATTACTTCAGAAGTAATCCTTCGTGATAATCTCCCTTCACTATGTCTTATAAATCCAGGATGTTTTTCTTCAATAGAAAAATTCATTAAAATTTTATGAAGACTTTTTGAAAGGTTATTATTTGAAATCTTTAAACCAAGTAAATCAGCTCTTCCCAATAAGTCGTCAATATTACTTACATTAAATTTTTCTAAATATGAAATTACATCATTTGCAATAAAATTAAACAATTGAATTACTTGCTCCGGTGCTCCAGGAAATTTAGCCCTTAGGTTCTCATCCTGTGTTGCAATTCCAACTGGACATGTATTTTCATGACACTGTCTTACCATTTTGCAACCTAGAGCTAATAATGGCAATGTACCAAAACCAAACCTATCTGCACCTAGAATAGTTCCAATAATTACATCTTTTGCAGATCTTAATCCCCCATCAACTTCAATTAATACTTTATGTCTCATATTATTTTTGACTAAAGCCTGGTGGGTCTCACTTAATCCAAGTTCCCAAGGTGAACCAGCATGTTTTATACTCACCCATGGGCTAGCCCCAGTACCTCCATCACTACCTGCAATAGTGATTATGTCAGCACCTGCCTTGGCTACACCTACAGCAATAGTCCCAACTCCTGGTTCAGAAACAAGTTTTACTGAAACTGGATTATTTGGATTAAAAGTTTTGAGATCATAAATTAATTGAGCGAGATCTTCTATTGAGTAAATATCATGATGTGGTGGTGGAGATATTAACGTTACTCCCTCAACAGTATGCCTAAGTCTTGCAATATGTTTGTCTACTTTGAAGCCTGGTAATTGACCTCCCTCTCCAGGTTTTGAGCCTTGAGCCATTTTTATTTGAAATTCCTCTGCTGAAGCTAAATAATCTGGAGTAACCCCAAATCTTCCAGATGCTATTTGTTTAATTTTTGAATTTTTTTCTGTATTATATCTTTTTGGATCTTCACCACCTTCGCCTGAACCAGATTTACCTCCAATTTTATTCATAGCAATTGCGAGTGCTTGGTGAGCTTCCTCCGACAGAGCACCCAAAGACATTGAACTAACAGTGAATTTTTTATAAATCTCTTTTAGTAATTCACCATCAGCGATTTTATTATTATTAATTGTTTCGGGTAAAGAAAACATGTCTCTAAGTTGTACATCTACTCTATCTTCAAGTGTTTCAAGGTAAACATGCCAATCATCAATATCGCCTGAACGCACAGCTTTTTGTAGCTTAAGAACAGTTTTTGGAGAAGTTACATGAGTTTCTGCATCTTTTTTATGTTTATAAAACCCTCCTAAACCAATTTTCTCCACTTCTTCATTTCCATAAATTTTCAAATTGTCATAGAAGTATTGATAACCATAACCTTCTGTCCTTGTTTTAGAAAATTTAAAAAGTTCACTGACTAAATCTTTATCTAAACCAATAATTTCATAAAGTTCTGAACCTCTATACGAAGAGATTGTACAAATTCCCATTTTTGACATTATTTTTAACAAACCTTTATTTAGTGATTTTCGATAGTTTTCTTGCGCTTTAACGGGTGAAAGTTCTAATTCATTATTTTGTAATGCAAGTTGACGAACTTTTTCTAGTGCTAAATAAGGCCATACTGCAGATGCTCCATATGCAATATGACAAGCAAGATCATGAGAATCCCTAATTTCTCCAGAAACAACTACAAGGGAAGCCTTTAACCTGATCCCTTCCTCAATTAGATAATGGTGTACTTTTGCTAAAACCATAAGAGAAGGTATTACTGATTCTCCAGTTTTTATAACCCTATCAGATAAAATGATTACAGACTTTTTATTCTCAACAATTTCCTCTTTGATTGTTTCACAGATTATTTTTAAAGCATCTTCAATTGAATGATCAACCTTTTGAAAGTTAGTGTTTATAACTGCAGATTTATTTCTTAATGATTTATTTTTTGTTAGAGCATCATAAGACGCACCACTTAAAATTGGAGAATCTAATGATATTAAGTTAGCTTGCTGTGCTGTCTCCTTTAATATTGAACCCCTTTTACCCAGGTACGTCTTTGTTGACATAACAAATCTTTCCCGAATGGGATCAATAGGAGGATTAGTTACTTGTGCAAAAAGTTGATGAAAATACCTTGTTAGCCTCGGATTATTAGAGCTCATTACAGCAAGAGAAGTATCATTACCCATTGATCCAGTTGGAATATCTCCTTTTAGCATTGGAAGTAGGATTAATCTCTCCTCTTCAGGTGTGTAATTATAAAATGAAGATAACTTGTCTGAATCTATTGCATCATCTTGCTTCTCACTATATTTCTCATCAACATTAAGTGGTTTGGAATTAACCCAATCAATGTAGGGGTTCTTTTCACTCAACTTTGTAATAACTTGACTTTCATCAAGAAGCTCATCATTTTCAATTCTATACCTGATTGTTTGGCCTGGTTCTAGTTGTGCAGTTTTATAAGCACCAGCTTCAACAGAAGGACATATGCCAACCTCTGAAGCTGCCAGTACATACCTATCAGAAACCATCCAGCGCATAGGTCTTAAACCGCTTCTATCTAGGCCAGCAATAATATCTCGACCATCGGAAGCAATAATAGCGGCGGGTCCATCCCATGGCTCAGTGAGAAAAGAGTGGTACTGATAGAACGCTTTTTGTTTATTAGTAAACCTTGGGTTATTTTCCCATGCTGATGGAATTAACATTTCCTGTGCGTGAGAAAGGGTTCTTCCGGATCGTACTAATAGCTCAAGTGCATTGTCTAATTGTCCGGAATCCGAAATTGATTCATCAATAAAGGGTTTAAGTTTTTCAATATCCTTTTTCCAAAAAGACGAACTGGCATCTACTTCTCTAGCCTTCATCCAGGAAAAATTAGACTGAATTGTATTAATTTCACCATTATGTGCAAGCATTCTAAATGGCTGTGCTTTATCCCAAGTAGATGATGTATTGGTAGAAAACCTTTGATGAAAAATACCAAATCTTGTTTTATAAAGTGGGTTTCTTAAATCCCAATAAAAATCTGCAGTTTGTTTTGCGGTAAAAAGACCCTTATACACAACAGTTTTTGATGAACAGGAATTAATATGAATATTTAGAAACTCGACTTCTAATATTTTTTTTTCAAGAACCTTTCTAAATAAAAATAATTTTTTTTCAAAATTTTTATGAGTCTCATTTTCAGCACTGATGATGCCTTGATAAATTGACGGTTTAGACTCTCTTGCAAGATCTCCTAATATTTGTTTATCCGTCGGGACTTTACGCCAGTACAAAAGTTTTATACCAGAGTTACTGAGCTCACTATTAATAAGTTCTTTAGACTCATCTATATTCTTTGGATCGAAAAAACAGGAAATTATTCCAATTTTTTTATTCACATCATGCTCAATATTTAATTCTTCCAATTCAGCTCTCAGGAGCTCAAAAGGAATTTCAGTTAAAACACCCGCGCCATCTCCAGTTCCATCAGCAAATTTAGCACCTCTGTGATCAAGATTTGCTAAACATTCCAATACTTTTAATGTCATGCCATGAGTTGGAGGAATATTTCTGGAGGCTATAAATCCTACTCCACAAGCGTCTTTTTCTGAAAAATCAAACATGGTTTAAGTATTGTAATTTATTTTTAACCAAATATAAAGATGAAAATCAGCCAAAGAATCAAAAAGGGGGAAACCTAAGTGAGTTATGACTGATTTTCAATGTGTATATTATCTATTTTTTAAGAATAAAATCACCATAAGCTGTTGTACCATGTTCGGAAGCATCCAAACCTGCTATTTCTTCTTCTGGTGTTACTCTTAAACCTAGTGCAGAATCTATAGTTTTTAATACTCCATACGATGTTGTAAAAGCCCAAGTGCCAATAGCTAATATGCCTATAATCTGTGGAACAAACAATGATGTTCCTCCATAAAGAAAGCCATCAGTTGTGTCAAAGAAAGCAACTGCTAAAACACCCCAAGCACCGCAAATACCATGAACCGAAATTGCTCCAACAGCATCATCTAAACCTTTCTTCTCGATAAAACTTATAGAATAAACAACTAAGACTCCGGAAACTAAACCAATTAGTACGGCACCTAAATTATTTACATTTGCACACCCAGCTGTAATACCAACAAGACCTGCTAAAGCTCCATTTAAGGTCATACTTACATCAGGCTTACCAGAAATCATTGATGTATACATAGCTGTAATTGATGCTGCTGCTGCAGAAAGTGTTGTAGTAGCAGCAATTGCAGCAAGGTTTACATCGACTGCTGCAAGAGCAGATCCTACATTAAACCCATACCAACCAAACCACAAAATAAATACACCCAAAGCTCCTGCAACCATTGAACTTCCTGGAAGTGGTAGTGGTGAACCTTTATCATCATATTTTCCTATTCTTGGTCCGACAATCATAACACCAGCAAGTGCAGCAAAGCCACCAACCATGTGAACAACTCCAGAGCCAGCGAAATCAATAAATCCTAAGTCACCAAGCCATCCCTGACCGCTCCATACCCAGTGAGTTACGATTGGGTAAATAACTCCACAAATAAAAGGTTGGAACAATAGATATGCGCTAAATTTTGTTCTTTCAGCAACTGCACCTGAAACAATTGTTGCTGTGGTTGCTGCAAAAACTACTTGAAAGAAATATGTACTTGCTTGACCTTCAAGGAAGAAGTCTCCATAGGCTAAAAAGCCTCCAAGGGTAGAGCCTCCATATGCCAATGCAAATCCAAATGCCCAGTAAGTTATTGCTCCAACTGAAAAATCCATAAAGTTTTTCATTACAATATTGACTGAGTTCTTTGATCTTGTAAACCCTGTCTCAACCAACATAAAACCAGGTTGCATAAACATAACTAAGATACCAGCAATGAGTACCCATAAATTATCGACTGAACTTATTATCATTGATTCCATTTTTCTCCTTCGCTTAAAAATTAAATTTAATGGAGTTAAAAAGTAATTACAGCTTGTAAAAGTTAAATGATTATTGCTGAATTGTTTCCTATATGTTTCAAATTTGAAATCTTTTTTTAAATTTATCAAAATTAATAAGACTATCCTTATTGCATGTCAAAAAATATATTGGTAGCTGTTGCTTGGCCTTATGCAAGTGGTTCAAGACATTTGGGTCATATAGGTGGGGCTTATCTTCCTGCGGATATATTTGCAAGATATCATCGAGTCATCGGAAATGATGTATTAATGGTTTCAGGAAGTGATGTTCATGGTACGCCTATTACTGTCCGCGCCGATGCTGAAGGTGTTAAGCCAATTGACATAGTGAATAAATATCATAAAGAATTTCTTGGCTATTGGGATAAATTAAGCATTTCTTGGGACAACTACACAACAACTATGACAGATACACATATTGAAGTTGTTCATGACATATTTAATGAATTATTAGATAAAGGCTTTATTGATAAGCAAAAATCACTACAGGCATATGATGCAAGTGAAAATAAATTTCTTCCTGATAGATATGTTGAAGGTACCTGTCCATATTGTTCTTATGCTGAAGCTAGAGGAGACCAGTGTGATAGTTGTAGCAAAACTCTTGACCCAGAAGAGTTAATCAATCCAGTAAGTAAGATCTCTGGAAACTCAGCAGAGTTTAAAGAAACAGAACATTTCTTTCTAAAACTAAGCATGGTGCAAAATGAACTTTCTAAATGGCTTGAAACAAAAAAAGGTTGGAGGCCTCATGTAATAAATTGGGCTAAATCTTTTGTGAGTGATGGATTGCAAGATAGAGCAATAACAAGAGATTTGGACTGGGGCATAAAAATTCCTGTTGATGACCTTGGCCCAGGAAAAAAAATCTATGTTTGGTTTGAAGCAGTCATTGGTTACCTTTCAGCATCAAAAGAATGGGCACAGATTAATAACAAGCCTGATGAATGGGAAAATTGGTGGTTAAATCCAGATGCTGAAACATTTTATTTTATAGGTAAAGACAATGTTCCATTTCATGCTGTTATTTGGCCAAGTATTCTTTTAGGGTATGAGAATCTAAATCTTCCAACTAATGTGCCTGCTAATCAATACATACTGGTTAAAGGTGAAAAAGCATCAGCAAGTAGAGGTGTCGGAAAAACTCTTGATGAATACCTAGATGAATGGAATCCAGATGCTTTAAGATACGCACTTGCATCTGCACTACCAGAACAATCAGATTCAGAAATAAGTGAATCAGAAATGATTAGAAGAAATAACGAAGAATTAGTCGCTGCTTGGGGTAATTTAGTACAAAGAGTCTTTTCACAAATTAAAAATAACTTTGATAAATTAAACGAAATGTCTGATCTAACAAATGAAGATGAAAGCTTGCTTAATGATTTTGAAAATGCATTTGAACTAATAGGGAACATGATAGAGAAAGTTGAACTTAAATCATCCCTACAAGAAGCTATGAAATATGTTTCAAAAGTAAACAGTTATTTAAACGAAACAGAACCATGGAAAGTAATAAAAGAAGATGAAAAAAGAGCATCAAGAATAC
The DNA here is from genome assembly GCA_902519215.1 of uncultured Candidatus Actinomarina sp. Taxonomy (GTDB): domain Bacteria; phylum Actinomycetota; class Acidimicrobiia; order Actinomarinales; family Actinomarinaceae; genus Actinomarina. Next base: position 49,858 of record CABYIX010000006.1, read on the forward strand.
TTTATACATCACTTACAGCAATAGATGCATGTGCGAATCTTCTATATCCCTATATGCCAACAACAAGCGAATTAGTCAGGGATGCAATTCCTAAAGAGACTGAAAAGTTATGGGGTGTAAATAAAATTAAAACAGGAGTCAAATTAAATGAAATCGGACTCCTGTTTAAAAAGTTTGACTAAGACTTAGAATCTTTAAAAATCTCATCAATATCATCGATGAGTTTTATTAATTCCTCTCCTACTGCAGGATCTTCTGTCTTCTTAGCTTCTCCAGCTTTTTTAGTTGCCATCCAAAATAAATCATGCAGGTTTGGATATTTTTCTAAATGCTCTGGCTTAAAGTAGTCAGTCCACAATACCCACAAGTGGTGTTTTACTTCTTCTGCTCTCTCTTCTTTAATCGTTACACACCTTTGTTTAAAGCTTGTGTCATCTGAGTCTTGATATTTTTTAGCAGCATTAAGTACAGACTCTGCTTCGATTCTTGCTTGTGCAGGATCGTAAACTCCACAAGGAAGATCACAATGTGCATAAGCAAATTTAGTAGGTTTAAATAATTTCATAAAACTCCTTTTTTTATATATTATAATTTGAAGTAGAGGATATGTTAAAACCACTGAAAAGAATAATAAATTTTAGAACAGCCATTCTGGTGTTTCTTTATATTGTTTTAAAAAACGACAATCAGGCTTTTACCACTTATGAGATAAAGGAAGAAAGCATGTCCCCTGAGCTACTCCCAGAAGATTATATTTTTGCACTTAAAGTCAAAAATGAAATTAAAAGAGGTGACATTGTTGTTTTTAAAAATGAAGAAAAAGGAATTGATGTTGTAAAAAGAGTTGTTGGACTACCTGGGGAAACAATATCCTCTTCTGACGGAAGTGTACTAATAAATAATGAACCCATATCAGATTCATGGGCTAGAACCATTACTGATGATTTTATAAAATACGAAATAGAAGAGAATGAATTATTTGTCCTTGGAGATAACAGAAAGTTATCAACTAGTGATTCACGAACATTAGGTGCTATTGACATGGACAAATGTTTAAAAGTTAAATACAGGTACTGGCCTTATCAGAGAATTAAATCTTATGAATAATTTTCTAGGAACTCAACAAAATAAAATTGCATTGTCCCCGCAAAGATTACAATAAATTTATAGGGAATATTTATGGAAATTGAAAATAAAACTGTTGAGACTATACCAGCAATAACAATTAGATTTGCTGGTGACTCTGGAGATGGTATGCAGTTAGTAGGTACTAGATTTACCGATACTTCTGCTTTATTTGGAAACGACCTAGCAACTTTACCCGCATTCCCTGCTGAAATTAGAGCACCTCAAGGAACGATTGCGGGTGTTTCCTCTTTTCAAGTTCAAATAGCAGACTTTGATATCTTGACTCCCGGTGATAATCCTGATGTATTAGTTGCTATGAACCCTGCTGCTTTAAAAGCTCACCTACACGACTTAGCTCCAAACGGAATGCTTATTTTGAATGAAGATGCATTTGAAGAGAAAAATATCACTAAAGCAGGATATAAAGTAGACCCAAGGGAATCTGGTGAACTAGATGGATATAGAGTATTTCAAGTCCCAATGGAAAAACTAACCAAGGAAGCTTTAGAGGAGTTTGATTTACCTGGTAGAGCAGTTTTAAGATCAAAAAACATGATTGCTCTTGGCTTGATATCATGGACATTTAACAGACCTCTAGAAGATACGGAAAATTGGATAAATGATAAATTTAGTAAACTTCCAGATATCGCAAAAGCAAACATCAAAGCTTTAAAAACTGGTTACAACTTTGGCATAACTGTTGAAGCATTTCACCATACATATGTTGTTGAGAAAGCATCGCTCCCACCAGGTGAATATACAAACATCAATGGAAATATTGGTTTGAGCTGGGGATTAATTGCTGCTGCTAAGAAAGCGGATCTAGATTTATTTTATGGTAGTTATCCCATTACACCAGCATCAGATATCTTGCATGAACTCTCAAAACATAAAAACTTTAATGTCATTACTTTTCAAGCAGAAGATGAAATCGCAGCTGCAGCTGCCTCTGTTGGTGCTTCATTTACAGGAAAGCTTGCCGTTACTGGTACGAGTGGTCCAGGATTAGCACTCAAAAGTGAAACCATCTCTTTAGCATTATCAGCAGAACTGCCATTGGTCATTGTAAATGTACAAAGAGGCGGGCCTTCTACCGGACTTCCTACTAAACCTGAACAATCAGACCTTATGTTTGCTTTGTATGGAAGACATGGGGAATCTCCTTTGCCTGTTGTAGCTGCAAAGTCTCCTTCTCATGCTTTTTATGCTGCTTATGAAGCTTCTAGATTAGCGTTAAAGTACATGACGCCGGTAATTTTATTATCTGATAACTATGTAGCAACTGGTTCTGAGCCATGGAACCTTCCAGATATTGAAGAACTAAATAAGTTAGATACAAATATTATTACAAAACTCAATACAGAGGATGGGTTTTTACCATTCTTAAGAAATATTGATACGTTTGCTAGACCATGGGCACTACCAGGAACTCCCGGTCTTGAATACAGAGTTGGTGGCCTTGAGAAAGAAGAGGGAACAGGAAATGTTTCTTATGACGCTGCAAACCATCAATACATGACAGATATGAGAGCATGGAAAATCTCTAACATAGCAAATGATATTGATAAGTTAGAAATTCATGGCGATGAATCTGCTGATACATTAGTGCTTGGTTGGGGCTCAACTTATGGAGGAATTACACAGGCAGTCAATAGGCTGAATGAAAAGGGTGTCAAGGTTGCAAGTGCGCATTTTGTTCACCTTAATCCTTTCCCAGATAACACACTTGAAGTCATATCAAAATTTAAGCAGGTCATCATTCCTGAATTAAATACTGGTCAACTGCTTAAATTAGTAAGAGAGGCTTTTTTAGTTGATGCACGAGGAATTAATAAAGTTTCTGGTGAGACTTTTACAGCTCAGGAGCTTACTGATAAAATTGAGGAAATTATAAATGAGTAAAGTACCAGTTACCTACAAAAGAACGGACATGCAAAGTGACCAAGAGGTCAAGTGGTGTCCTGGTTGTGGTGACTACACTATCCTTGCGTCAGTTCAGAACTTCATGGCTGAGATGGGTATTTCAAAAGAAAAAATAGTTTTTGTTTCAGGAATTGGTTGCGCAGCAAGGTTCCCATATTACATGAATACATACGGTGTTCACTCAATTCATGGTAGAGCACCTGCAGTTGCTACTGGTGTATCAGTATCAAATCCAGATTTATCTGTTTGGGTAGTCTCTGGTGATGGTGACTCCCTATCTATTGGAGGAAACCACTTAATTCATGCACTTCGTAAAAATGTAAACATTAAAATTCTTATGTTCAATAATCAGATTTATGGACTCACCAAAGGTCAGTACTCTCCTACTAGCGAGGAAGGTAAGAAGACCAAGTCATCACCATTTGGGTCAGTAGAAATGCCACTTAATCCAATGAGTCTTGCATTAGGTGCAGAAGCATCTTTTGTTGCAAGGACCATTGATATGGATAGAGATCTTACTGCAGGGATTTTAGAAGAAGCAAAAAACCATAAAGGTTCTGCTTTTGTAGAGATTTATCAAAACTGTAATGTCTTCAATGATAAAGCCTTTGAGCAGTTGACCAATAAAGAGACCAAAGTAGCAAATAGAATTAATTTAGTACATGGTGAGAAAACGGTTTTTGGAGAAGATGGTCACAAAGCAGTAGTCATTAGAAATGGTATTGCACAAATTGTAGATACAAAAGATGTCGATGAGTCTGAAATCTATGTTCATAACATTCATGAAGAGAACCCATCAATAGCTTTCTCTTTGTCTAGACTTTCTCATGGTCCATATGGTCCAACTCCTCTAGGTGTGTTTAGAAAAGTCCAGAGAGATACCTACACTGAAGAAGTTCATGGTCAAATTGATATGGCTAAAGAACAAAAAGGTGAAGGTGAGCTAGATAAGCTTATTCGTTCTTTGGGTACTTGGGACGTAAGTTAAAAAGTTTTATTCGTCTAAATAATCTATTTGATCAGTTGGCATTATCAATGCAGTTGCAGCATTGACTATATGAGAAACAATTCTTTTTAGATATCTAAAAAATAATGTTGTAGCGACTGGATATTGAACTTTTTCTTTATCTTCCAATAAACTAGTAATTTTCACATCAATATCACTTGATATAGAAGAACCAAGTGTTATCAAATCTTGAACTTTTGACTCATCATCCAGTGCAAGGCATGACTGAAGGTAAACAATTAATTTTCCAATATCATTTCTCAGCTCAATATATGAGTCAAGATCATCGCCTTTCGCAAAAGTGTTTCCCGTTTCAGCAATTTCAAAAAGGTTCTTACAGTAATCCCCTATTCTCTCAATATCTTTTGACATGGTCATGTATGAGAGAAGTAATGGGATATCTAGATTTCTAGAGTTAACTGCAGAATGAACTATCATTTCTCTTCTAACTTCTCTATGAAGCTCATTAATGGACTTATCAGTATTGTACAAATCATCTCTAACTGTATCTAGATTTGTATCACCCAATAAACAGTTCATCGCTAAATCATATGTATGCATGCTATTGGTAAGCATTTCGCTTAGTTTTGCATCTATATTGTCTAATGATTCTTTACTCATTTTTCTCCTTAATTAAATAGTACTACGCCCAGTAGTGGAAGTAATAAAAATGTAACCAATACATAAAGTATTGCGATATACCTTCTTTTAGCGGTTATAACACTAAGTCCTTTTGCTAAATTAACTGGGAAATTCCTTACTGCTTTTACTGGATAAACCATAATGACACCAATTAAGTTAAAAAATACATGGTGTAGTGCAATGGTTAATCCTGCTGGATCATCAACAGCAAAGCTAGCTAAAACAGCTGTAATTGTTGTGCCAATATTTGCACCAAGGGTTATTGGAAAAGCATTTTCAATAGATAGAATTCCTGAACCAACAATTGGTACAAGGATTGATGTGGTGATACTTGAACTTTGTACTGAGAAGGTAATTAAGATTCCAATTAATATTGCAAAAAGTCCCCCACCCCTTGCAAGAGCTTTGTCTAATCCAAATTCAATTTGATTGAGCATGAGAGATTTCATATTAGATACAACATTTCTTAGGCTCAAGAAAATAAATGCTATTGCAATAATAATTAAAAGAACTGCGTAGACCCTATAAGAATTTTCACTTAGATTGCCTATAAATGGAATAGAAGATAGTCCATCTAGGATATTATTTGAACCCCACTTAATTCCTGCCTTGATCGGGCTATTAGGTTTAGTTGCCGTGAAGCCTGTGGCAAGAACGAAATCTGTTCCATCTTCAGCCATCCTTGTTATAAATCCTGTATATAAATCAAGGGGGAAAAGTATTATCACTACTAATAAATTAAAAAAGTCATGCATTGTTGAGGCTGCAAAAGCTCTTTTAAATTCCTGTTCTCTTCTTACGTGACCAAAAGAAACTAAAGTATTAGTTACTGTTGTGCCAATATTTGCTCCCATAACCATCGGTATTGCATATTCCAAGCTGAGGACTCCACTTCCAACTAAACCAACAATTGTTGCAGTAGTAACGGAGGAAGATTGCACTAAAACAGTACATAAAATTCCAACCAGTAAACCAGCAAAAGGATTCGATACTGACTCAAAAAGTGCATCTGTGTATTCTGCACCTAAAGTTTTGATTCCTTTTTCAAGAAGTTTGATTGATACAAGGAAGAAGTAGAGGAAAAATATTGCAAAGCTTAAATTTTTAAAAGATTTTAAATTCATATTCCGTACAAATTATATATGAGTTTAAATTAAATTAAATTGCCTTTCTAATTTTTTTACTTAATTAAAAATATAAAATTAGTAAGTAAAAATGAAGTAAACCAAAGTTAAAAGTGATTCAAACTTAAACAAGTTCAGATTCTGAAGACCAATTTCCTCGATTAAAAGCAAGAATATAATTTTCATATCCTAAAAAGTCCTCTTTAAATTCATCTGGAATATTAAAACCCCACCAGTCATTTTTAAACTGACTTCGATGAGCTTTCATAGAATTAATTTTATGTTCTACATACTTTGTGCCATCGACTTCAACATCTATATCGTCATGTTCACTGCCGATTGGGTTAAATCTATTGAACTCTTCTTCTGAAATAATTCCAGCATCAAACATCTGTTGTCTTCTTGATTGCATTCTTGTCTTAGACCAAGCACTGTAATACAGACGCTCTGGAATCCATACTTCTTGATTTTCTTTAAGTGGGAACTTGTCTAAATCACTAGCTGCAAAAAAGGCTGCGGTTCCAATTCTATGTGTCTGAATATGATCTGGATGACCATATCCACCAAAAGGGTCATATGTGATTAGAGCATCTGGTTTATATTTTCTAATTATGTCGACGAGTTTTCCAACAGGATCAAAGTAATTTTGTCTCCAGAAACAGTCTGGATCATCATTTTCACTAGTACCCATCATTCCAGAATCTTTAAACCCCATCCATTCATACTCTTTGACACCAAGTGCTTCAAGGCTTGCCTCTAACTCTTTTCTTCTCATTTCAGCGAGTTTAGGAAAAAGCTCTTCTGGATTATCGTAATTATGAATTTCACCAGCAGAACCATCAGTAGCTGTAGCAACTACAACTCTGTGACCTTCATCAGCGTATTTTGCTAGAGTAACTCCAGTAGAGACGCTCTCATCATCAGGGTGAGCGTGGAATGCTAAAAGTGAAGACATTATTCGGCTGGAAAGGCTTTTTTAGCTAACTCTTGACCAATTTCAATAGCTTTTTCGTGATCTCCATCAATCTTTTCTACTAGTTCGCCAAGAACAATAACTTTCTCTCCAGTAATTTGAAGTATTCCACCAGAGATTGCAAAACTTGTTCTTGTATTGTCATGTTCAATAGTGAGTCCACCTGGCATGAGAGTTGCAACAGTTTGTTCGTGACCCTCAAGAATTCCAATCTCGCCGTTAGGAGTTCTTGAAATTACCATGGTCGCATCTCCTGAGAAACAACTCTCCTCTGGTGAGACAACCTCAACAAACATTAAAGACTTTCTTCTAGCTCTTTAGCTTTAGACATGACCTCGTCGAGCCCACCAGTCATATAGAATGCCTGTTCTGGGACAGCGTCAAGATCACCACTTAAGATAGTATTAAAGGCTTCCACTGTATCTTTAATAGACACGAATTTACCCTCGATACCTGTGAACTGTTCAGCAACAAACATAGGTTGTGATAAGAATCTCTGAATTCTTCTGGCACGACCAACTATTTGCTTATCTTCTTCTGACAACTCATCAATACCAAGAATTGCAATAATATCTTGCAAGTCATTGTATCTTTGCAGAACTCGTTGTACTTCTCTAGCAGTGTTGTAGTGTTCATCACCAACAACACCTGGATCCAAGATTCTTGATGAAGAGTCAAGAGGATCAACAGCTGGATAAATACCCAAGTCCGCAATTGTTCTAGACAACACAGTTCTTGCATCTAAGTGGGCAAAAGCTGTATGTGGTGCAGGGTCAGTAATATCGTCTGCAGGAACATACACTGCTTGTAGAGATGTAATAGATCTACCTTTAAGAGAGGTAATTCTCTCTTGCAAGAAACCCATCTCGTCTGCAAGTGTAGGTTGATAACCAACAGCAGATGGCATACGTCCTAATAATGTAGATACCTCAGAACCTGCCTGTGAGAATCTAAAGATATTATCGATGAACAATAACACGTCTTGCTTTTCTTCATCTCTGAAGTACTCAGCCATAGTTAAAGCTGACAATGCAACTCTTAATCTCACTCCAGGCGGTTCGTCCATTTGACCGAATACAAGTGCAGTTTTATCAATAACTCCAGATTCTTGCATTTCTCTAAATAAGTCATTACCTTCACGAGTTCTCTCTCCAACACCAGCAAAAACAGATACTCCACCGTGCTGGGTTGCAACTCTATTAATCATCTCCTGAATAAGAACTGTCTTACCAACACCAGCTCCACCGAATAAACCAATCTTTCCACCTTGTACATAAGGCATTAAAAGATCCACAACTTTGATTCCAGTCTCAAACATCTCATTTTGAGCTGTCACTTCTTCATATGGTGGTGGTTGTCTATGAATTGGCCATCTTTGTTTTACACCAATAGAGCTTGTTTCAACGTCTAAAGTTTCACCCCATACATTAAATATATGTCCAAGAGTTTCTTGTCCAACAGGAACTGAAATTGGTGCTCCAGTATCTGAGACTTCAGCACCTCTTCTTAAGCCATCTGTACCTTGCATAGAAATTGCACGAACTCTTCCTTCTCCAAGATGCTGAGCAACCTCTAAAACGATTGTACTTTTAGAACCATCTATTTCTACATCTACTTCTAATGCATTTGTAATTTCTGGTAAAGAATCTTGTGCGAATGCAACGTCAACGACTGGACCTGCAATTTTTACAACTCTACCTAAACTATCGCTCATTTATTTTCTCCTTATCCTGCTAGAGCTTCCGCTCCACCTACAATTTCTGAAATCTCAGTAGTAATCTCAGCCTGTCTAGCCTGATTACTCTTTCTTGATAAAATCTTAATTAATTCCTCTGCATTCTCTGTAGCTGCTTTCATAGCTCTCATTCTTGCTGCATGCTCCGATGTGGAGGCATTGAGTAACGCTGAAAATATAGTTGCATTTGTATATTTAGGAATAATATTGCTCAATACTTGAGCTGCTGAAGGTTCAAAAGTGTAACCTCCAACTGACTCAATCTCTTTAGCAATCTGTTCTACCTCAAATGGAAGAACAGTTTTATAAAGTGCTGTTTGAGTCATTGCAGATTGATACTCTGTGTAAACAAGTTCAATTTGGTTAGTTTTTCCTTCATAAAATTCTTGGACTAATGGAGTCATGATTTCCAAAGCATTTTCGAAGTTTGGCTCATCTGTTATGCCTTCATAGTTTTGCTTAGGTTCAATATTTCTGTACTTGAAATATCCATTTGCTTTTTTTCCAACAGTTACAATTTCCACATTATTATTTAAGTTTTCATATTCAGATTTTCTGACCTCTGCAAGCTTCAAGATATTAGTGTTATAAGCACCCGCTAGTCCACGATCTGAGGTAATAACAACAAGTGTTATTCTCTTTGTTCCTTCAGTTACTGGAGAAGTTGGCATTTCCCCACTACCTGTAAGCTCTTCGACAATCTGAGCAAGTAAGTTTGTATAGTTATTGGATGAGGTAAGTCTTTGCTGTGCTTTTACAATTCTTGAAGATGCAATAAGTTCCATTGCGCGTGTTATTTTCTTCGTAGATTTAACACTCTTTATTCTTCTATTTATAATTCGTAATTCAGCACTTGCCATAATTTACTCTTCTTTTTTCTCCAATGTATTTACAAAAGCCTCAACTGCAGCTTTTAATTCATCTACAGGTAACTCTCCTGTTGTTTTAATTGAATTAATAACCTCTGAATGTCTTGTTTTTACATAATCAATCAAATCCTGCTCTACTTGAGGCATATCTGCTGGATCAACGATATCAAGGAATCCCTCTGTAACTGCATAAAGTGAGACTACTTGTTCTTCCATAGATACGGGTTGATACTGAGGTTGTTTTAGTAACTCAACAACTCTTCTACCTCTATCAAGCTGTGCCTGTGATGCGGCATCCAAATCTGAACCAAACTCAGCAAATGCTTCTAACTCTCTAAACTGTGCAAGGTTAATTCTTAATGGACCTGAAACTTTTTTCATAGCTTTAGTCTGAGCTGCCCCACCTACTCTTGATACTGATGTACCTGGGTTTACAGCTGGTCTAACACCAGAGTAAAAAAGTTCTGATTCCAAATAAATCTGTCCATCTGTAATAGATATAACGTTCGTTGGAATGAATGCTGAAACGTCGCCAGCTTTTGTCTCTATGATTGGAAGGCCAGTGAGTGATCCCCCACCTAACTCTTCACTTACTTTTGCACAACGCTCTAATAATCTAGAGTGAAGATAGAAAACATCTCCAGGGTAAGCCTCTCTACCAGGGGGTCTTCTTAAAAGTAATGATATCTGACGATAAGCAATAGCTTGTTTTGATAAATCATCGAAAACAATTAATCCATGCTCACCGTTGTACATCCAATGTTGACCAATCGCTGAACCAGCATAAGGAGCATACATCTGCAATGCTGCAGCAGCAGATGCAGGCGCGTTGACAATAACTACTTTGTCAAGAACGCCCTCTTTTTCAAATCTCTCTACAACCTCAGCTACAGTTGATGACTTTTGTCCAATGGCAACATAGATACATTTAACATCAGTATCTTTTTGATTGATTATTGTATCAACAGCAACGGCAGTCTTACCAATTTGTCTATCACCAATAATAAGTTCTCTTTGGCCTCTTCCAATTGGAATCATTGAATCAATAGCTTTAATTCCTGTTTGTAGTGGCTCTCCAACAGGTTGTCTTTCGACAACAGAAGGTGCCTGTAGCTCTAAACGTCTTCTTTCAGTAAATTCAATTGGTCCTTTACCATCGATTGGGTTACCTAGTGTATCAATAACCCTACCTAGAAATCCATCTCCAACACCTATTGAAAGAACTTCACCAGTCTGCTTAACGGGATTTCCTTCTTCAATATGATTGGAATCACCCATCAAAACAACCCCAATGGAATCTTCTTCTAAGTTAAGAGCAACTCCGACAAGTCCACCAGGGAACTCGAGTAGCTCTGAAGCCATAACATTTTCTAAGCCTTTAACTCTAGCTACACCGTCTGCAATAGCTGCAACATGACCTACTACGTCATCCTTTACAGAGTCTTTCCAGTCGCCAAGTGTAGACTTTAATGAATCTGAAATAGCTTTTGCATCAATATTAAGATCGCTCATTCTAC
>CABYIX010000007.1 GCA_902519215.1 uncultured Candidatus Actinomarina sp.
AAACTAAATAATAAAAGAAATATAAAAAGTTTTTTCATAAGATTATTCTAAAATTTGTGTGATTATTGTTAGTTTAATTTCAATTTACCTAGAAATGAATTTGCCTTCTTTATCAGTAAATTTACCCATAACAATCATTATCAAATCAATAAGAGTCCATATTCCAAAGAATCCGAAAGTTAATAAATGTAAAATGCCAGTGCCTGTTTTGCCTACATAAAATCTATGAATACCAAGGACGCCAACAAATAAGCATAACAGCAATGTAACAAGCCAAGTATTGTCAGTTGTTAGTCCTGTTAATTCATTACTATTTAAAAGTTGTTCTTTCTTTTTATCAAAATCTTCTTGTGTAATTACACGATCATCTAATAGTTTTTTATATTTTGCTAACTCTTCTGCATTACTCATATGTCTTATGCTACCAAAAAGAATAAATTATGTTTTTCAATAATTTGCAGACTTAGTGTGAGCTTGAGTGGTTTTTTTGTGGGTTGATTTCTGAAAAACCCCTGTGGGCGCTACAGGATTTGTACCTGTGACTTCTTCCTTGTAAGGGAAGCTTTCAGTAATAAAACATATTATGATTTACATAAGAGAAGGAGTTATATGAAATATGTTGTAAACACTATTTGGAAACACCCTAATGATATAAATTGGGACAATATGAAAGAAGGTTTAGAACGCCTTAAAGATGACGAAGGTTCAGCTGAAGAAGTAACGTGGTATGAAATAGATTCAAAAACGCATGGTTCTGTAGCTGTCTATAGCTCAGAAGAAAACTATGAATCATACAAATCAAAACTAGAAGAGTATAGAAAAGATGCAACTGATGAAATCGGAGCAGTAATAGAGTATGAATTTATGGGCAACGTAAAAGCAAATTTATAAACTTACTTAAAGGAGTAGTTATGGAATTACATAAAAATAGTGGAGAATTGAGAGTTATCATAGATGTAAGTTATTCATCTGCAGAGGAATTTATAGATTTTATAGAGAATGAACAGTGTCAGTTTATTGAAAGCCTAGGGGTTGAAGGTCTTAAAAAATTTGAATGGTATGTTGATGTGGAATCAAATACAGCAACACTTATTGAGGAATTTGATAATGCTGACAGTTTTAAAGAAATTGCGACAAAAGCAATAGGTACTCCAGTCAATCTAAAATTTCGTGAAATAACTAACTTTGACAATATGACAATTTTAGGTGATGTATCAGATGAAATGAGGGAGAATTTATCTGCTATGGGTCCAAAAATAAAAACTTACAAAGCTGGGCTTAATTAATAAAACAAGTATCACTACAATGCTTACATGCAAGGTAAATCAAAAGCACGTTTAACCATACGTAGGTTTTTTGCATTATTCTTTCTTTCTACAGTTATATTTGGAATTTTTACTGATATTTCATCAGGAAATATAGAGGATACACTTGGTGGATCAGTTGTTGGTTTTTTTATTGTTTATTTGTTATGGAGAAAACCTAAATCTATTAAAGAAGAAACTAATGAGGAAACTATTGCAATAGATAATGAATTTAATGAACATTCAATTCCTTTTGAAGAGGAACTCGATATAGTTGATTTCTCATATGAATCAGAAAACATAGATCCACAGAATGCAATACCAAACAATAAACTTAATCCAATTAAAGATAAGGAAAGTATTTTCTCTAGAATTTTTAGAGGAAGAACTGAGAGATATTAATTTAGAAAGAGGAGCTCAGACAGAGAACTCCCCCTTCAATATACTTACTTTGCTAGATGTATAAACAAAATAAGTAAACTTATAGTAATTAGCAGTTGTTCTTAACGTTATAAGTAATATTATTTATTTACTTATTATTTTGTCTTCAATAAAACTATATATTTTATCTTCTATACCCTCTAGCTTTACAACTAATTCAGAATTGTTTTTACCTTTTTCTTTAAATATTGGCACCATTGCGTTCCATATGCCTTCACCTTTATATCTAGAATATAGTGATGCTGCTACATGCAAAGCTATTGTTACGTAACTTAAAAATGCAGAGAATTCATGCAAAGCAATAGCAGCTTGCATACCTGGAATATCTGCAGCCAACAATCCTGCTATCAATAAACCTGTAGTTGGCAACATTATTAAACTAAAGTAAACAAGCCTATGTGTTACTTTTGCTATGAATAAATGACCTTTGCGCATTTGATCATGTGCACCAAGAAGTGTCTTTACATCTTTCATATAAAAATATCTAAGTAAAACAATAACTAAAAATACAATTGCAAAAAATATTTCAAAATTAAGTAGAGATACATCTTCAAGTTCTTCAAGCTCATCAACTTGCTTGAATATTCCATAGGCATATAGAACAGTAAAAGTCCAGTGGGTAAATTTAGCTAAAGGTGTATGAGAATTTTCCATTTAATAAATAATACAATTTAACAAGAAAATTGGAAATAATATTTTTAAAAGATAAGAGGGTTCCCATCCTGGAGAAACCCCTTATCCAAATTAGCTATTTAAATTCCTCAAAATAGATAGCTGTTTAAATATTAATATTTTTTACTATTTACCTTCTAATTATTTATATTAAATAAAGTAAAATTATGAACTTTTTTGATATTGCTATTATTCTTCTTGCTTTTGAATTAGTTTTTAAAAAATTTATTACAGAAAGAGTATTTGTTATATCTTTAGTTCTCTCTTCTATTTCAGCATTTATACAAGTTTTAGTAGTTGGATATAAATGGCAGTATATGCCTATATATATAATTATCTTGTCTTCTGCTATTGGTCACACTTTTGGTTTCAAATTTACAAGCAAAGTTTTTAAAGCTTTCTCATTTATGATTTTTTTTACTTTATTTATTGCTTCAACTTTACTTATTTATTTTCTTCCAATACCTGAATTTACAATTGATAATAAAATTTATTCTGTAGGATATGAAGAAATACTTATATCAGTTGATAACAGGGAGCAACCAAAAGCTTTTTATGAATTAAGTAACTTAAATCCAAGTGGAAATAGGGAATTACTTGTTGATCTTTATTATCCAAGTGATGGTGAATCTTCTTCTATTCAACTTTTTAAAGACTCTCCATCAAACTGGGGTGAAACAGTAGTTAAGTATTTAAATCGTACTTGGGGTATTAATATTCCAACTTTTTTATTAAGCCATTTAAATTTATCTTATTTTGACTTAGCTACAGATGCTAAGAAGATTGATGAGAAATTCCCTGTAGTAGTTTATACACACGGATGGGCAGGTGAGAAAATATTTGCGACAGATCAGTTACTAACCATTGCTTCACAAGGATATGTTGTGATTGCAATAGACCACACTGGATTATCTATGTTTACTGAGTTACCTAGTGGCACAATATTTAATACAGGCTCTACAGAAGCTTCTTCAAAAGTTTTTGATGTTATGTATGAAATGTCAATTGATATTGAGAATACACTTGTGTACTTAAATAAAAATAATCTAGTAAGTGATTTATCGATAATAAATATTATTGGACATTCAACTGGAGGAGGATCTGCGCATTTATATTGCTTAAGGAACGAATGTGAAACATTAGTGTTGCAAGATCCATTTTTTGTACCAGTCATTTCCGAATACGGAGGGATTGTTCTATCATCTCCAACTTATTTTATATACAGCGAAGATTGGTACAGAGGAAATGAAGATATCAACGAAATGTCAGAAATTGAGGTATATAGAAATTATTTAACTAGCTCGTATGTTGGATCCACTTCTGAAAAATATGCTAAAGGGTTTTACCTAACTGACTCAGCACATTATGACTTTGTAGCATTTGGAGCTATTAGTCCACTAACAAAATATACATTTTTAAAAGGAAGTATTGACTATACGGACTCATTAAAAGCAAATAATAGATTTAATTTAGAAGCTTTGAGACAATCTGAAATAACAACAGACAACTTAATAATACAAATTGAAAAATAAATTATTAAAAAATATAGAAGGTACGAATTTTCAAATTCAAGTATGGTCAGAAATTTCTAAAATTCCATTTGGAAAAACTAAAACATATAAAGAAATAGCTATATCAATAGGGAAACCAAACAGTGCTAGAGCAGTGGCGAATGCTTGTGGTAAAAATCCATATCCCATAGATATTCCATGTCACAGAGTTATTAGATCAGATGGTAATATAGGTGGATATAGCGGTGAAGGTGGGATTAAAAAGAAAATGCAATTACTAAAGTCAGAGAACTTTAAGTTTTAACGTTTAAATCAGATTTTCTTAATCTTATAGTTTCTGGAGTTACTTCTACAAATTCGTCATCACTAATAAATTCTAAACATTGATCAAGAGACATCAATTGAGGTGGTCTTAAAGGTACCGTATCATCAGAACCTGATGCACGATGATTTGTAAGTTTTTTTTCTTTAGTTATATTAACAACTAAGTCACCATCATTATTTCTCTCACCAACAATCATTCCTTTATAAACCATTGTTCCAGGTGGTACAAATAAAATACCTCTGTCAACCATTGCTAAACTAGCATAAGTTGTTACCTTTCCATCTCGATCAGAAACAAGTACACCAGAAGTTCTTTGTAGGATATCCCCAAACCAAGACTTATAGGAATCAAAAAGTGTGTTCATAATTCCAGAACCTCTTGTTTCTGTTAAGAACTGATTTCTGAAACCAATAAGACCTCTTGAAGGAATTTCAAATTCTAATGTTGCTCTACCAAAACCATTATTCATCAAGCTAGTCATCTTCCCTTTTCTACTTGATAAATTTTTAGTAACTGTCCCAACATATTCATCAGGAATATCTATATAAACATTTTCTACTGGTTCATGAATTTGATTATCTTTTTCAATAGTTATAACCTCAGGTCTTGAAACCATAAATTCATATCCCTCTCGTCTCATAGTTTCGATTAAGACAGCCATTTGTAACTCGCCTCTACCCTTTACTTCGAATACATCCGTTTTATCAGTAAGGGATACGTGTAGAGAAACATTGCTTAAAACTTCTTTTTCTAATCTTTCGATTATGTTTCTTGAAGTTACATATTTACCTTCTCTGCCTGCAAATGGGGAATTGTTTACATGAAAAAATATTGATACTGTTGGCTGATCAATTGTAATCCTTGGAAGAGGTTTTGGATTTTCATTATCAGATAAGGTATCGCCAATATTTACATCTTCAATTCCTGCAACTGCGATAATATCACCTGATTCAAGAGTATCCACACTAACCCTATCTAATCCATTAAATGTATATAGTGCTGAAAGTTTTATGTTATTTATAATATTTTCTTCAGTACATAAACTATATTTTTCATTTATATTCAAGGCACCACTGTCTAAACGACCTATTGCTACCTGCCCAACATATGAATCATAAGATAAATTAGTTACAAGAAATTGTGTAGCAGCTTCATCAGATGTGTTTGGACCTTCAAAATAATTTGTAATTAATTCAAATAAAGGAGTGAGGTCCTGAGGATTGTCTTTAAGGTCTCTTACAGCTATACCGTCTTTTGCATTTGTATAGATAATTGGAAATTCAATTTGATCATCGTTTGCATCTAAATCAATGAATAAGTCATACGTTTCCTGAACAACTTCATCAACCCTTGCATCAGGCTTATCAATCTTATTTATAACTAATACAACTGGAAGTTTTTTTTCTAATGCCTTTTTTAACACAAATCTAGTTTGAGGTAATGGTCCCTCGCTAGAATCAACCAATAATAGAACTCCATCAACAAGATTTAAACTTCTTTCAACTTCACCACCAAAATCAGCATGTCCGGGTGTATCAACAATATTTATTTTTATATCTTCATATTGAATTGCAGTATTTTTTGATGTTATGGTTATTCCACGTTCTTTCTCTAAATCACTAGAATCCATAACTCTTTCTTCGATTACAGCATGATCACTAAAAGTACCACTTTGCTTAAGAAGACCATCAACTAAAGTAGTTTTACCATGATCAACGTGAGCAATTATTGCAATGTTTCTAATATTATCTTTTGACATAAGAAAGTAAGTATATCTGGAATAGAAGTTATAAATTAAAAAGTATTTTTATTTACTTACGTTTACCTGTTCTGCCTGTTCTGTAATCTAATCGGCCTCTACGTTTTAGCATATGTTTCTTTTTACGTGCTTGCCTTCTAAGTTCAGTTACAGATATTTCTTCCATACATCTATTTTACTGTTATTGTTATCTATAGGTAATAAGCCTGTTACCTCAAAAAAAGAGTTCGGGAAACTGGGCTCTTTTTTGCATTTGTTATATTGTTTATTTTAAAATTATGAAGTGATAAATAAAATTCTTTTACAATTTGGTCTGTATTACAAGTATGACAGACTATGGATTACTAAGCGTTTACCTAAATTTATATGGGGCGTATTAATATTATTGGCATTTAGAAATTTTTATTTGTACCAGTTGTAAAATTAATATATGAAACCAAGAAGAATTATTTTATTAAGCTTTATTCTCCTAATACCTTTACTTTCTGGATTACTTTACCTACTGTATTAAAAATATGAAAATTAACAACAATCAGATAATACCCCGCATAGGTCTTGGAACTTACAATATGAATTCACAAGAAGCTGAAGAAATGTCTTATGCTGCTATTAATTACGGATACAGACATATCGATACAGCAGCAGTGTATAGGAATGAGGATGGAGTCGGTAAAGCACTAAAGAGGATTTTTTCAGATACAGATCTAAATCGAGAAGATATAACAATTACTACAAAACTATGGCCTGGTGGTTTAGTAAAGGTAGATCGTATAAAAAATAGAGAAGGAACAATTAAATCTCTAGATAAAAGTCTCAGAAATCTTGATATAGATTACGCTGATTTATACCTCATTCACTCCCCCCATGGTAAAAGTAAGAGATTAGATCAGTGGGAAACATTATTATCGCAACAAGAACAAGGTAGTGTAAAAAATATTGGTGTATCTAATTGGGGTATTAACCATATTGAAGAATTGAATGAAAAAGGATATCCACTACCCTCAGCGAACCAGATAGAACTTCATCCCTGGTCACAGAAACCAGAACTAGTTGAGTATCTAAAAGAAAAAGGAATCGATATTATTGCATATAGTAGTCTTGTACCTTTATCAACTTGGAGACACAAAGATGGTGAGAATAGTTTAAAAACTGATCAAATGTATCAAGACAGTAAAGATTTAGAGTCACCTTTTAAAAAATTAGCATCTCAATATAGTGTTACAGAAGCTCAAATCCTTCTTAAATGGGCTCTCCAACATGGGTATGCAATACTTCCAAAAAGTATACAAATAGAACGTATGAAAGATAACTTTGACCTTAAATTCACTATAAGTGAAAAAGATATGACACTAATCAATCAACTAGACCGTGGAGGTAGTGTAACTTGGGAATACGGAGATCCTTTAGCGATTCAATAATTATTAATATAAAATTAATCACATAAGTTTGAAATATTTTAAGATTCTAAGTGCAAATATTACAATTAGAAAAAAAGCGATACCAGCTGAAACAATTTGTAAAACACTAACCCCTGGTGGCATCAAAGTAATGGTATAAAGAACTGGAAATACAGCTAACAAAACTAATTGTAAAATAATTGTAGAAGATTTATTTTCATCAGTATCTTCCTTCTTAAGAAATCGTTGAAAATACTTAGCAATTATCTTAATAAAAAGCTCCACTTAAATTTCCTTAAGGTTATTGAAAATCAAATTCATAATTTTATATCTTAATGAATAAATCTTAAAAATAATGATTATTGGTAAATAAAGATAAGCAATAAAGTTACATTATGAAGAATGTTAAAACACTTAATGATTTAGATATTTTAATAACCAATTTTATGTCTCGTTGGGGTATTACATTATTGAGGTATTCTTTAGGAATAATTTATATTTGGTTTGGTATTTTAAAACCTTTTGGATTAAGCCCTGCGCAAGAGTTAGTAGAAAATACTGTTTATTGGTTTAAAGACCCTTCTGATTTTGTACCAATTTTAGGATGGTGGGAAGTAGTTATTGGTTTAACAATGTGCATAAAACCATTAATAAGATTTTCTATACTACTTTTGTTTATACAGATGCCCGGTACATTTCTACCACTAATTCTTTTACCTGAAGTATGTTTTACAAGTTTTCCTTTTGGATTAACTGTAGAAGGACAATATATTGTAAAAAATTTAATTATAATTTCAGCAGCTATTGTTGTTGGATCTACAGTACGCGATAAAAATTAATTTCAATAATGATTTATGTGCTAATAATTACGGCTTTAATAATTGTTAGTTTTACAAATTCAATTAACAAGATACAAGAAAAAAAATATATAAGCGATACAGAAAATTTCATTCTTAATAATTACAAACTTATATTTGGAACTATTTTCTTAATATTCTTTTTACTTTTTTGGAGATATAGCTGTTTCTTTTTAGAATTTAATTGTTAGATTTTTTGATAATATTTTCACGATAAATTAATCTTGTGCCTCTTTTATTTAAGAAATAAGCAAAAATCCATTCAATAAGTACTATCAATTTAGATTTATACCCAATTAAATAGACCAAGTGAATGAGGCTCCAAAATAACCAAGCTACTATGCCTGATATTTGTAAACTTCCAATAACACCGATAGCTTTAAACCCGCCAATTGTTGCCATCATGCCTTTGTCTTTATATTTAAAATTTTTCATATTCTCTGTAGGCTTATGTGATGTTAATTTCTTTGCTAAATATCTTCCTTGTTGGATAGCGACTGGAGCTATACCTGCAAGTGTTTTACCAGCATTATTCTTATAATTTGCTGCATCGCCTATTACATAAATAGAATTATTTTCATTAATAGAAAAATCTTTATTAACAATTGCTCTTCCAAAATTATCTACATTTGTTTTTAGTTTATCAATTAGAGGATTCGCTTTATTACCAGCGGCCCAAATAATATTATTTGTTTGAAAGATTTCTTTATCTGTAATTACTTTTTTATCTTCTATATTCAACACTTTTTCATTCAACCTAATACTGACGCCTAGTTTCTGAAGATATTTACTCGCTTTAACTGATAAATCCTTTGAGTAATCTGATAGTATTGCAGGTCCTGCTTCTACTAAATACACATTGATCTCATTAGAGTTAAAATTCCTATATTCATTTTTAATATTTTTGTAGGCAAGCTCCGCTATAGAACCAGCCAGTTCAACTCCAGTTGGACCACCACCAATAATAACAAAATTTAAATATGAAAGTTTTATATCACCTTGTTGCTCATTTTCAGCTTTTTCAAATGCTTTTAATATATTATCTCTAATATCCAATGCGTCATTTAAATTTTTTAACCCATGTGAGTACCTACTCCAATGATTATTCCCAAAGTATGAATAACTAGATCCGACACTAATTAATAATTTATCGTAATTAATTTCATTACCACTTATTAAAGAAATTGTGTTATTTTGCTGATTGATATCAACTACTTCATCTAACACAACATTTACATTTTTATCATTTTTGAATAAGTTTCTAATTGGCACTGTAATATCCGCTGGTGATAATACTGCAGTTGCTACTTGATATAGAAGTGGTTGGAAAAGGTGGTGATTAGTTTTATCAATTATCGTAAAATTATTATTAGTTTTACGTGCAGCTTTTAGAAAACTTAATCCTCCAAATCCTCCTCCGATAATTACTATTTCTGACATTAATTAAACAATACTTCTTTCATATTGGTAAGTTTACTTTCCCTGTTTTGTTTTTTATATAGATAGTGAGAAATAACACTAAAAGGTATTGCCGTCTAGACGTAGAATCGAACTTCCGACCCCTTGTTTTTCAGACAAGTGGTCACGTATAATACCTACATGAAAAGAATTTATACGTTTGGACACGAACAAGTAGAACGTAACATCACAGTTGCAGATATGATCTCAAACAAAAATAACAATATAAAAATGACACAAGTAACTGCAGGCAATCAAGAAGAAGCTGAAATTATTGCTTCGCAAGATATAGATATGATAATTACAGGAAGTGACTGGTATCAGGATGTAAGGAAAGGAGCTCCAAATACTTTTATAACAGCAGCATTATTTGCTGGAAGATTTATTACAAATGAGGAAATACTTAGAGGAGCATTTGATGTCATGATGGCAGGAGCTGATTCAGTATTAACACCTAGAAGCTTTGATGTTGTAGAGATGCTAGCTAAAGAAGGAATGCAGGTACAAGGACATGTTGGTATGGTTCCTTCTATGGCTACGAAATATGGTGGAATAAGAACGGTAGGAAAAACAGCCGAAGAAGCAATATCTATATTAAAAGATATGAAAAGATTAGAAAATGCAGGAGCTTATGGAGCTGAGGTAGAATGCGTTGCTGAAGATGCACTTATTGAAATTAAAAAACACACTTCTTTAGTAGTCAACTCTCTTGGATCAGGTTCAGGAGGAGATGTAATGTTTTTATTTTTTGAGGACATATGTGGTGAGACTACTGGGATTAAAATGCCAAGACATGCTAAATCCTGGGGTAATGGAAAGGCTATCAAAGAGAAGTTAAATACTGAGAGAGCTAAAGCAGTAAAGGGTTTTAAAGATGATGTTGAATCAGGTAGTTACCCAAATGACGAGCACACTGTTGAAATGTTACCTGGTGAGAAAGATAACCTCCTTGAAAAACTAGATAGTTTGTAAATGAAGAACTGGCAGAAACTAGCAGTTGGTTTAGGCATAATTGGTATTGGGTACAACTTTATTCTTAGATATGATTCACTTCCCTATTACCAATTAATAGCTATTGGAATAGGACTATATTTTATCTTTAGAAAGTTTAGGAAATAGAACAGGGGTGTTTCTTTTATATTGTTGATAATCTTCTAATTCTCCGTATCTTTCATCTGCAATACGTTCTAGTAAATTAATGCCACTCATTCGTGTTAGTAAAATATATACAAACACTGGTGAAATAAGCGTAATGTATTCAACGCCAGTCAAAGTATTTAATGAAATTACAGCAATTCCTGTCCAAAGTGTAATTTCACCAAAATAGTTTGGATGTCTGGATCTTGCCCATAAGCCTGTATGTATAAATGATTGACTTGGATTATTCTCTTTTCTAAATACGCGTTTTTGATAATCAGATATTGATTCAATTGTGAATCCTGTTAACCAAAGTGCCATGCCCACCATTGCTAATACTGGTAATGTATCGTCTTCAGGAGAGAGAATTGCAACTAATGCAGCACATGAAGTTAACGCAACCCACAATGCTTGACCAATCCAATATTGAAGAAACCAGAAAAAATGTGTCTTAGCTTTCTCAAACCTTATGTCTTTTCCATCTTTCTGCACTCTTCTAAATAAATAGATGCCCAATCTTGAAGCCCATATCATTACATAAATATAAATAATCGAATCAATTGTAGTTTTGTTATCAACAGAAAAATACGCTAGAGATATAGTTGTTACATAGGTGAGGCTTCCAACTAAGTCGTAGTATTTCTCTGTTTTAAGTAAAAACGATGGAATGAAGAAAATAACTTGAATCACAACTGCGACAATCAATACAAAAGTGAAAGCATTCAATCCCCTAATCTCTAGTTCAATATTTTGTCCTGCTATATTCACTAAAGCTATACAAATAAGAAAAACAATAATAGTAATTATGTTTTTTAATTGTCTACTCATACGCAAAGTATATACGAATTTAGATATACTTCTTTAACCTGTTGTATCCATACAATATTAATCTATGATTTATGGAGAAAAATTACTACACATCAAATGATGGTCATAAATATTATATAAATTATTTTGATGCACTCTATTTATTAAACATTGTATTTAAAGAAAACAAACAGTATGCATTTATTGACACATCACATGTTGAATCTATCTGGAATACCGTTGATTTTAAATATCATAAGTTTTGTGTTATTAAATCTTTTGAATATGCACTAGGTGGCTATGAGGTACAAATAGGTGATGAATACAGAGGAGTATGTGAGGCATTAATCCCATTTGAAAAAAGTAATATAACTTATAATCCACTTAGTTATGATGGTAACCCAGATTTTAAAAAGTCATACTGGATGAGAAGAGATAGCGCTCTTAACTCATTCACTGAAGGTGATGAAAATTTAAATGAACATTATTACATTGCTGGTTTTGCTGAAAAATTTGACTATGAGCATCAAAAAATTCTTGGATTGAATACTCCATATGTAAATTTTGTCATTAACAAAAGTTCTAATAAGTAATAATTTGTGGGAGATACAAGATTTGAACTTGTGACATCTACCTTGTCGAGGTAGCGCTCTGCCAGACTGAGCTAATCTCCCGTATGTAAAAATATAGCATTAATTTAGAATTTTATAAATTGATTATTTCTCAACTGTAATAATTCTTTTTCCAAATCTTAGGAAAAGCCGCTCAACAATTTCAATTAATAAATTCAAAACCCAGAGACCTATGTATATAGCTAAAAAGATTTGTATAAATTGCCAGAGAATAAAAACTATTAGTCCATACACAATGATCCAGGAAATTGTGAACTTAAGCGAGTATATAGGTGATTGACTATTCATTAAAAAGGTACCTCTTTAAATTCCTGTATAAGCGACTTATTATTATTTTTTGGATTGCTTACTGCTCTATCCACTTTATAGAATTCTATATCACTATATGTATAGTCTAAAATTTCACTGTATATTTCTTCACTTGATATATCAGATATCCATATATCTCTTTTTTCCTCATTTAATAAAAGTGGTGACCTGTTGTGAATTACTTGTAAATCTGTAACAGCTTCTCTTGTGATAATAGAAGACTCAATATCACCACTACTTCTATTCCAATAAAGTCCAGCAGCAAATAAGGTTGGAGATGTATTACTTGAAAAATAATATGGTTGCTTAATGCCATCCTCTTCTTTCCACTCGTACCATCCTGAGATAGGAACTAAACACCTAGAATTTTTAAACGCTGAAGTGAATGTTTTCTTTTCCAATAATGATTCATAACGTGTATTAAATAAAGGTCTTGAATTAGATTGTTTCTTTAACCAATCCGGGAAGTAACCCCAGTTAGCAGAAACTAAATTATTGTCGATAATACAAGGTACAGCAGTTTGTGGAGCTACATTGAAGTTCTCATCATATTCAAATTCTTTAAAGTTGTTTACGAAAGATAGTTCATCCTTTGCAATATCAACATAATATCTTCCACACATATCTTTATGATAATAATGAGAGATCTATTTTGTCACCATCAGAAAAGGTGTGGTGTTCCTTCTTGTAAATAATGTGTACTTGTTGTTTTCCTAGTACCCTGATTTCATTCTTATCTTTAATAAAATATGTATCTTTTTCTAGACAAAGTAACTTATACTTTCCTCTATTTAATACTTTTACAGTATTTGAAATCCAAGAGTAAAAACTTTCCCCATAATGCGGTATGACAATTGTATTTTGTAAATAATTAAGACCTGTTCCTTTTATCATTTTTTCACCCATTATCATCGCACCAGCACTACATCCAGCAATGATTCCACGTTTTTCAACATTTTTAAGTTCTTCAGAAAATTCAGAATTATATATAGAGTCATATAAATGTATTGGTGAACCACCAGAAAAGTAAACAAAGTTAGAACTCTTCATTACATCAATGACATCGCTGTTATTTAAATCTTCCCTGTTTCTAGCATCTATATGTTTGTGTTCAATTCCAAGTGATGCGAAGTGATCTTGAGCTAAATTTTTCCAATAAAGAAGTCTATTATCTGATTCTTTTCCAGCAGCAGTAGAGAAAGTTAATGCTATAGGTGTGTCATCTAAATAACCAATCAACTTTTTATCTGCATCTAGAATTGATGGTAAAAATTCTCCTGAGCCTGTAATTGCAATCATAATTATTGGAGGCGACGACCGGAATCGAACCGGTGTACAAGGTTTTGCAGACCTCTGCGTAGCCACTCCGCCACGTCGCCATTTTGAGCGGAAGACGGGATTTGAACCCGCGGCCTCCACCTTGGCAAGGTGGCGCTCTGCCAGCTGAGCTACTTCCGCGTAATTTATATATTAATAACTCTATTTATTAATTAAATCAATTTTTTCCAGTGGACCCAAAGCCGCCATCAGACCTTTCTGAGTCGTCTAAATTATCAACTTCATGGAATTCTAGATTCTCTGTCGTAATAGCTACAAGTTGTGCAATTCGTTCATGCTTGGTTACTGTGTATGATTCTTTTGAATAATTCATTAATGGCACCATTAATTCTCCTCTGTATCCTGGGTCAATTAGCCCTGGAGAATTTATGGGAGCAATTAAATATTTGCTAGCTAATCCTGATCTTGGAAGAACAAATCCTCCTACATTAAAAGGTAACTGTATCGCAATACCTAGTTTTACCCTTACCACCTCACCGGCATCAATGACATAATCACTGTCGGCATAGAGATCATAGCCAATATCATCAGAATGACTTTTACTAGGTATTTTTGCATTCTTATTAAGAAGTTTTATTTTTATATTAAAATTATTATTCAGTGGTACCCTTTCAATGATGAATATTAGAGATTATTTTCTTATAAATAAAACTAAAAATACTAATAAAATCAAGATTCTTGATTTACTTGGGTTTGAAGCTGATATTGCAATTAATACTTCAGAATATCAAATTGAGAATATTGAAGAGTCTGATAATTTAGAACAACAAAGTTTTGATGAACTTATATCAAACACTGAAGAAATTATATCTACTCCAGTTCAATCCACAATTGAGACTTACTTAAATTCTGATCAAAATACTAACGATCATTCACAAGCAACTTCTACGGATACATTTAATCCTATGAAAATAACTTCACAAATACAAAAAGTATGGTCAGATCTTGAGAGTAGAAGAAAATGGGTTTTTCCTACGTTTATTGGTGTGGTTTTAGTAGTTGTTATCTCTATATCAATTAGTTCTTTTCTTAATTATCGTAATGTTCAGACAGAAATTGCTGAGGATGCAATAGTAGTAACGTCAAATTCTAATGAATTAATTGATTTACTTCCTACTCTTATTGAAATTTCTACTAATACTTTTTATTCAAAATATGATGTCTCAAATGCAAGTGCAAATTTACAACAAATTGAGTCATCTTTAATTGAATATCGTACAAATTTAGATTCAAGGACAGATATTTTAGATAAAAATGAGGTTATAGCTAATTTAAATGATATTTTTCTACTCGTAAATGAATTAGACCTAGTTATTACATATAGGATATTAATTTCGGAGATATTAATATATACAGAATTACCAGTAAAAGAAGAAAATGTAAATATCGATACTCTTACTACAGAATTATCTTCAATTATTGCTCAAAGTAAAGTAAATTATTCAAATCTTCCAGAAATAGCTGAATTTGATAATCACAAAAATTTAGTTGAAGTTGCTTTAGTAACTGCAGAAGATCTTCATGGTAGGTATTTAGCTGCCCTTAGAAATAACGAGTACGATGTTGCTGAGTCTATATCATCAGCAATTTTATTAAATAAATCAACAGAAGTAAGAGCGTTTGAAAATTCTTTGACCAATTTTAATCAAAAAAGTTTAAATATTTACAACAATCTAGCAGATTTACCCTAATTTAGAGTTCTGCAACTTCTTTTTCAAAATCTGAAGCATCAGAAAACTCTTTATATACAGAAGCAAAACGTAAATATGCTACCTTATTTGTTTCTTTTAGGTGATTTAACACCGTTTCTCCTATAAAATCGCTTTTGATTTTACTTCCAGTAGATTTAATTTCGTTATGTATATTGTCAACTAGGGTTTTTAATTGTTTTTCATTAAGATCAAGTCCACCAAAAGCATTTTCAATACCTCTAAACAGTTTTTGATAATCAAATTCTTCATAGGAACCGCTTCTTTTCTCTACAAGAATTCCTATTTCTGCTTTTTCATAGGTTGTAAAGCGTAAATTACATGTGGGGCACTCTCTTCTCCTTCGAATTGAGTTACCTTCGTTGTTTTTTCTAGAATCGACAACACTAGTTTCAACTTTATTACAAAATGGACATACCATATATAGTATTATTATAGTAATTGCTAAATATTGTATCAAATATTCTATGGAATTAGTAAAATATCGTTTACGACTAAAGATGAATTACTCAAATTATTAATTTTTTTAATTTTATATATGAAAATTTCCTTATTTTTAGAATTAAATTGATCAGCAATACTCCAGAGTGAGTCACCCTTCTGTATTTCATAATATATAAATTCATTATTGTTGATATTTTCTATAGAATTTAATGGTAATTTAGAAAAAATAACCGATAACGAGCTAATTAAGTACATAAACAAAAATACTTTCAATCTTATTTTCATATAAATTAATATAGATAGGCAGTGTGACATTTTTAATCGAACATTTGTTCTAATTTATGTTATAATAAAGTATGAAAAATAATAAACAGAACGAAATTTTAGAATATATTCAAAAAAATATTAATAAAGAAGGCTACTCTCCATCAATAAGGGAGATAGCAAAAGCTGTAAATTTAAAATCAACTAGTTCTGTACAACATCATTTAAATAATCTTGTTAAAAAAGGCATGATTGAAAAAAAAGCTAATTTATCCAGATCATTGACTAGTAATAGAAGCAAGTCTAGCTTTAAAACTGTTCCAGTGGTGGGATTTATCTCAGCTGGAGTACCCCTATTAGCTGAAGAAAATAGAATTGGTGAAATTCCAGTACCTTCTGATAAATTTTCTCAGGATTTATTTGCTCTTAAAATCAACGGTGAATCAATGATTGAAGCTGGGATACATGATGGAGATATTGTAGTTGTTGACAAAAACCAAGAACCTAGAAATGGAGATATTGGAGCATTTATGATACATGACACAGAAGCCACTGTTAAGTATTTAGATACTGTATCAGGAAAAAAATATTTAATACCTGCCAATAAAGAATTTGAAAATATTGAAGTTAATGAAAATACTCAACCTATAGGTAAAGTAGTAAGTCTCTTTAGAGATATATAACTTCTCCAGATAAAATTAGTTTTTCGTTTTCGAATTTAAGTTTTAAATCTCCACCAGGATATAAAACATAACTATCATTTAAAATTTTTTCAGATTTATAAAGATAATTAAATAAACATAACGCGCCAGATCCGCAAGCATCAGTTTCACCTACTCCCCTTTCAAAAACTCTTGCTTTAATATATTTATTATCAATAATTTGATATATTTCCAAATTGAAACCATCATTAAAAAGTTCAAGATTTGATACTGATGAATTTAATTTAGATAAGTTAGTATTTTCTACATCCTCTACTTGAACCATAAAATGAGGATTTCCAACTTGTGATTTTATACCTTCATATTCTTCAAATTCTATAGGATTTGGCTCAAATGTAGGAATTGGAGCTTGTATTTCTATATTATTATCTTGAACTAAAACCTTAATATCTGAAACTGGTGCAACAACAGTAAAGTTATTTGTATTTACAAAGTTATTATCGACAGCATATTTAGCAAGACACCTAACACCATTAACACATAACTCAGCATCAGATCCATCATTATTAAAGTAATGCATTTTAACTAAAGCATCTTCTAAAGGTTCTACAAAAATTACTCCGTCAACTTCAATTTCTGCATCACTTACTAGAGCAACAACTTGAATTTCTGATACAGGGCCGTCATATTCGCCTACTAAAAAATTATTTCCTGTTCCCGACATGTATGCAAAATTAGCCATCAATAATCTCCATTATACTTTGATAAACAACATCTTCTTTTGATGAATTAATCATTTTTAATCTTTCTTCTTTTTTAAACCAGGTTATTTGTTTTTTAGCTAATCTTCTAGTTTTAATATTAATGTTTTCTTCAATATCTTCAGAAAGGTTTAACCCAATGGCTTGAAGAATTGTCTTTGATGGATTTTTTATATTGTTTATTTCATTAATAAGTCCGTTATCAATCATTTGTTTTGTTCTGATATCAATATTGTTTTTAAAATCAGGATGATTCCAAAAGACTCCAACATGTCCATCTGGTATATTTATATCTGGAAAAACAAATTTAGATTCCTCAACCATAAATGACTCAATATTTCTCATCAAGCGTCTTTTATTTAATTCAGTGTTGGGTAATGAAATGTTGTTTAAATTATGAAATTTTATTAACTGATCGTAATTTAACTGTTCAAGTTCAGCTCTTATTGCTGGGTCAGCTGGTCTAAACTCATATTTATCAATAATAGATTTGATATAAAGTCCTGAACCACCAACAGCAAGAATGTCTTCATTAAAACTTTTTTCAGGTATCTCTTCATCTATTAAATAATTCAAATAATCAATGATAGAAAAATTTTGATCAGGGTCAGCAATGTCTAAACCATAGTATTGAACTTGAGCCTGCATAACATCAGTTGGTTTAGCGGTTAAGATATCTAATCCCTTATAGACTGCCATTGAGTCAATAGATAATATAGACATGTTTCGTTCGATAGCAATTTTATGTGCTAGATTTGATTTTCCAGAAGCTGTAATTCCAGCTAAAAAATATAACAAACTATAACTGTTCTGCTTTTAAATAGAACGGGGTTGAATCTACTATATTTACTTTTACAAAGTCTCCTAAGTTAAGATCACCTTTGTCTATGTGTGTAATTTGGCCACTATCAATTTTTCCTGAATAAATTTGGTTATTTTTTTTAGATAACTTTTCGATTAAAAGTAATTGTTCAGTACCAACAAATCTTTTAAGTCGTCTCTCGCTTATATCAGTTTGAGTATCTTTCAATAATTGAAATCTATTATCAATTACTTTTTTTTCAACAAATTCTTGCTTCATATTGAAAGCAACTGTGCCAGGCCTAGGAGAGAATTTAAACATATATACAGCGTCAAATTCAGAATAATTAACTATATCCATAGTATCAATAAAATCTTCATCAGTTTCTCCTGGAAAACCAACAATAATATCTGTAGTTAAGGATACATTAGGAATTATAGATCTTATCATATCAATCTTTTCGATAAATCTTTCTTTGTTATAACCTCTGTGCATTTTAGACAAGATACTACTACTACCACTTTGTAGTGGAACATGAATCTGGTTACACACTTTACTTAACTCTTTAACAGCAAAAATTGTTTCTTTTTTAAAATCTTTTGGATGTGGAGAAGTAAATCTAATTCTTTCAAGATCGGGAATATTATTTAATTGTTCAAGCAATTGAGCAAAATATGGTCTACTTTTGTTATCTATTTTTAAGTCTCTACCATATGAATTAACATTTTGACCTAACAGAGTGATTTCTTTTACGCCTTCACTAACTAATTGTTTTGCTTCATTAATAACGTCACTGGGTCTTCTGCTAATTTCAGGTCCCCTCACAGATGGAACTATACAAAATGTACATGAATTATTACAACCAATTTGAATAGTGAGCCATGCTGAAAATTCGGATTCTCTTATAGATGGAGCATCAGTTGGTAGATTTTCTATTTCATCAATAATTTCCGTAACTGGTCCCCAGTCTTCAGATTGATTCAATAAATTTATAATGTTAGTTAAATTGTGAGTTCCTATGACAACGTCTACCCATGGCGCTTTATCCCTAACAAGATTTTTGTCTTTTTGGGCAGCACAACCACCAACTAATAATTTTCTATTTTCAGATTCCAATTTCCATTTTTTTAAATGTCCTAAAGTACCATACAGTTTGTCATCTGCATTCTCTCTAATTGTGCATGTATTTACAAAAAGTATATCTGCATTATCTTCTGATTCTGCTTTCTGCATGCCATCTAATTCAAACAAACCTGAAATTCTTTCAGAATCATGCTCATTCATTTGGCAACCAAATGTTTTTACATAATACTTTTTACCAATACGAGATGGTTTTAATATAATTTTTGAATTGATTTTAACTGTTTGTTCCACAGTTAAATTATAAAATAAATTTATAAATAAAAATTAACTTATTTCTCTGTATTTGATTCTTCTTGTTCCTCAGTTGTAAGATCTTCTTCATCTGATTCAATTAAACCAACAGCTTTATACACATCTGTTTCAAGTTGTAATGCAATATCTGCATTTTCCCTAAGAAATCGTTTAGAATTTTCTTTACCTTGTCCAAGCTGTACTTCGTCATATGTAAACCAAGCGCCAGCTTTTCTTACTATTCCATGATCAACACCAACATCAAGCAAACTACCTTCTCTTGATATGCCTTGTCCAAACATTATGTCAAACTGTGCTTCTTTAAATGGTGGAGCAACTTTATTTTTTACTATTTTTGCTCTAACTCTATTTCCAATCATTTCAGCACCAACTTTTAAAGTCTCTATCCTTCTTATGTCGATACGAACAGATGCATAAAACTTTAGAGCTCTACCACCACTAGTTGTTTCAGGTGATCCCCACATAACGCCAATTTTTTCTCTAATTTGGTTTATGAAAATAACTGTAGTTTGGGTTTTATTAATTGATGATGTAAGTTTACGCAAAGCTTGAGACATTAGTCTTGCCTGTAAACCTACATGAGATTGACCCATTTCACCATCGATTTCTGCTTGTGGCACTAATGCTGCAACAGAATCTATTACTACAATATCTACACCTTCCGAGTCGATTAACATGTTTGCAATTTCTAATGCTTGTTCACCAGTATCCGGTTGGGATACAAGAAGTTCATCTATGTCAACACCAAGGGCACTTGCATATATTGGATCTAACGCGTGCTCTGCATCAATAAAAGCGGCAACTCCACCTTCTTTTTGAGCTTCAGCAGCAATATGAAGAGATAAAGTAGTTTTACCTGAGCTTTCTGGCCCATAAATTTCTACAACTCTTCCCTTTGGAACACCACCTATTCCTAATGCTAAATCAATTGCAAGAGCTCCAGTAGAAATTGAAGGGATTTTTTTAATTTGATCAGATCCTAATTTCATTAAAGATCCTTCACCGAATTGTTTTTCAATCTGTGAAAATACTGTGTCTAGTTTTTGTGCCCTGTCTTTATCCATTTTATTCTCCTATTTATTAACATTAATTAATAACTATTTAAACATCTTTATATGACAATTATAATCGAACATTTGTTCGATTACAACTTTTTAATGAATTTTATTAAGTCCCATATTGCGTTATTTACTGATCGATTAATTATGTCATCCCTACTACCTCTTAAATTGTGCTCAATTGTCTCAGTATTTGTATCAGTTGCTATTGATATGAATATTTGACCAATTTTATAATCACTTGATGGAATTGGTCCAGCTTCTCCAAGAATTGCAATGGAAATATTTGAATTATATTTAATTTTAGAAGTTTTAGCTAAATTTTCGGACAATGTATTCCAATCCTTGCTTATATCAGAGCTTAAAAACTCTTTTTTGGATTCCGTAGTATAAAGAATATTAGATGCGACTAAAGCTTTACTTGCCCCCGGATGATTTACTAAAGCGGAAGCTAAATTACCCCCAGTTACGCTTTCAACTAGTGATATTGTTAATTTATTTTCATGTAGTAAATCTAATAATACTTTTGAAGCTGGTATATTTTCAGTGCTAAGAATATATTCATTAAATGTATTTCTAATGTTGTTTTTAAAATCATTTAAAACTTCAGAGGAAACAGAATTTTTATCAAATCTCAATTTAATAATTCCTTTACTAGCCAAATATGCAATATCAAGATTGATAGGCTTAAATTTATCAATTTCTTCAGCAAGTGCAGATTCAGCTTGATTATAAAATAATATAAACTCATAATCTTTATCTGTTATTTCAAAATTTTTACTCAAAAATGGAACCACTTCATCTATTACTAATGGTGTAAATTCTCTCGGTGGTCCTGGCAGGATAAAAATATGCTTATCATTACTATTAATATAAATTCCAGGTGAAGTTCCATTTGTATTGGTTAGCTTTTTTGAACCTTCTGGTAATTCTGCCTGTTTAACATTATTCTGTGGCATAACTAAACCCCTACTCTCCCATCGGGATTTCATCCATGCTAAATGATCATTATCTAAAACTAAATTTAATCCTAGGTATTCAGATATAACTTCTTTTGTAAAATCATCTTCAGTGGGTCCGATACCACCACATGTAATAATTACATCATTATTAGATAAGAGATGTTCTAATTTATCTTTTATTATTACTTTTTGATCTGGAACTGTTAATTCAGAAGTGAGGGTGAATCCATTATTGTATAAAATTTGTCCTAAAGATGAAAGGTTTGTATTTACTGTATCTCCAAGAAGTATCTCTGTTCCGATGCTTAATAATGCAATATTCACAGTACTTAGAATAGCAAGATTATTCTCGAATAAGATTATGATTATTTCATGAAAAAATATTTTTTAATTTTATTAATTCTTATTTCGTGTACTCAGGATGTAACACAGAATGAAGAATCAAATGATGTTTTAATAACTGAAACATCATTTCAATACATCAATATAGATTTAAATCAAGAATACGAAAATTTTACAAACAAAAAAACCATTATTGTATTTTGGGCAGACTACTGAAGTGCTTGTAGACGGGAGTTACCCGTCCTAGAAAAAGAATTAGAAAACCTTGCCGATACATATGATGTTCTCGCTTTAGCACATAGTGATTATGACCCAACTCTTGAGTGGGTAAAAGATAATTTAAATGGGGATTTAAAAATTGGATTTTCTACTTCTGAGCTTCGTGATTACTTTAAGATAGTCGGTCAACCAATAACTATCATTTTAGATACAAATGGAGAAGTAATTTTAAGAGAATTTGGTGAATTAAATTTTACTAATTTTTAACTTAAATTAAAGAACGTTAAATTCTATTTATGTATGATAAGAATATAAGCTAGCGGAGAAAAATAATGAAAAAATCATTACTACTTCTACTCTGTCTTGCTTTAGTAGCTACTGCTTGCGGTGGGTCTGCTGAAGAGACTGTAGAAGAACCCGTTGCTGTGGAAGAAGTCGAGACTTTAGAGGCTCCAGCTACAACTGCTGCACCTACTTTAGATAAGATTATTTTTGGCTTTGTACCTAGCGCGGAACAAGCTGAACTATTAGACAACATTCAACCTATGATGAAAGTTTTAACTGATGGTTTGGGAATTGAGGTCGAAGGATTCGTAACAAGTGACTACTCAGGTCTTCTTGTTGCAATGGGTTCTGGACAAGCAGATGTTGGTGCATTTGCTACATTAGGATACGTAACTGCAATGAATGCATTTCCTACAAGATTTGAAGCAATTGCTAAATCTGTAAGATACGGTTCAGGTTCATATCATGCAACTTTTTGGACAACAGATGCAAGCGTGTGTAAGAGCACACCAGTAATTGGTGCTTTTGAAAACATCAATGGTGTTGCTACTTTAGTTACAGGATCAGAAACTACACCACCAGATGTAAAAGCGTTACAAGTTGGTTGGGGTTTTGGAGATGATGGTTTAATTCCTGAAGTTCGAGATGGAGTAACAACCAGTCCTGGACTTGCATGTGAAGCAGATCTATCTGTTATGTTAGGTGAGGAAGTATTATTTGTTGAAGAAGGTTCAACATCTGGGTACTTATATCCTTCACTCCAGTTAAAAAATGCTGGGATTGATTACACAAGTGACATAATCCAGAGATTTGCAGGATCACATGATGGTGTTATTGCGGGACTTTATAATGGTGATGCCAAATTCGGTGTTACTTATGATGACGCAAGAAGAACATTAAGAAAAACCAATCCAGATGTTGGTGAAAAAGTTATTGCTTTTGGTATTTCTGCTGAAATTCCAAACGATGTTATTGCAGTAAGAACTGATTTACCACAAGAAATAAAAGAAAAAATTTATCAAATTTTATCTGAATATATAGCGACTGAAGAAGGTCAAGCTATTATGGATGAAATTTATGGTTGGACAGATTTAGTTCCTGCAGTTAACTCAGAATTCGATGTTGTGAGAGAAGCAGCAGAGGAATTTGGTCTTTACGACAATTAATTAATAGAAGACTAGGGTGGTTAATACTGCCCTAGTTTTTTTTTGGAAAATATGATTGAATTTAAAAATATAAGTGTAACTTATCAAGGTGGAGTTAAAGCTCTTAAAAATGTCTCATTAAAAATTTCTGAAGGAGATTTTGTCATAATCGTAGGTATGTCAGGTGCAGGTAAATCAACTCTTTTGAGAACAATAAATAATCTTGTTGAACCTACCGAAGGTGACGTAATTGTTGACTCAAGAAATGTTACTAATGCCTCTAAAAAAGAATTAAAAGATATACGTTCAGATATCGGAATGATTTTTCAAACATTCAATTTAGTAAATCGATCATCAGTATTAAAAAATGTACTAACAGGAAGATTAAGCCAGGTTTCTACATTACGTTCTATTTTTGGATTATGGCCCAAAGAAGATAAAGATATTGCTTTTGAATCTTTAAATAAAGTTGAGATTCTTGAAAAAGCTTATGTGCGAGGTTCAAATTTATCAGGTGGCCAACAACAAAGGGTTGGTATTGCAAGAGCACTTGCACAAAAACCAAAAGTAATGTTAGCGGATGAACCAGTGGCATCATTAGATCCAATAACTTCAAGGGTTGTAATGAAATATTTAAAACAAATTAATCAAGAACTTGGAATAACAACAATTGTTAATCTTCACTTTCTAGATCTTGCAAAGGAGTTCGGTGAAAGGTTGATTGGTTTAAAAGATGGTGAACTTGTTTATGATGGAAAAGTTAATGATGTAAGTGATCAGGATTTTGAAAATATTTACGGAAGAGCAATAAAATCATCAGATTTACTAGGAGAAGACGATTAAAGTACCTAAGAAGCCTTTACCTTCTTTATTAACTATTACTGGCTATCCTTTTGCGATTATATTTAGCATTTACTCATTTTTTCAAGTTGGTTTTAATTTAGAAGATTTTAAAAGAAACTGGTCTAATAGAAGGCTTGTGACTGATACTTTGTTTGATCCAAAATGGGAATGGGCATTTGAAAATGCATCTCAAGCTTTATTAGAAACAATACAAATTGCAATATTGGCAAGTATCCTAGGTTGTTTTATAGCTCTACCGCTTTCTTTTTATGCTTCAAAAGCAACTAATCAAACAACTACCACTTACATAATTTATAAGTCTTTTCTTAATTTTATTAGAACTATACCTGATCTATTTTGGGCAATGTTGTTCACTGTAGCTGTAGGTTTAGGTCCTTTTGCTGGAGTTTTAGCTTTAGTTATGTTTTCAATGGCTATTATGGGCAAATTACTCTCAGAAACTATTGACAGTATTGATCTAGGACCTTTAGAAGCAGCTAAAGCTAGTGGTGCCAAACATAATCAGGCAGTTTTTACTTCAGCATTACCTCAAATACTTCCAAATTTTACTGCTTACTTTTTATATATATTTGAACTTTGTATTAGAGCTTCAGTTATTTTAGGTCTAGTAGGTGCAGGTGGTGTAGGAAGAATAATTGAAACACAAAGAATATTCTTAAGATTTGATAGGATTTCCCCAATTATTGTATTAATACTTTTTGCAGTAATTGCAATAGAGCAATTTAGTGTGTGGCTAAGAAGAAAAATATTATGAACATACCAAATCAACCACTTAATCAAAAGATATTAAAATACCTTATTACTGTATTAATTGTTGTTGGTTCAATTTGGTCAGCATCTGGCCTTGAAATTACTCCAGACAGAATATTTTCAGCCCCAGGTAAAATATGGATCTTAATTTCTGCAATGTTCCCCTTGGATTTATCGCAAGAAGCTATCGATAGAATTGTACCAAAAGTAGCAGAATCACTTTTCATTGCATGGGCTGGAACTGTTATTGGTGCAATTTTTAGTTTTCCTGTATCATTTTTAGCTGCAAATAATGTATCATTAAATTCTCTTAGTAGGATGACTAAGCAAGTATTAAATATAATCAGGGCTTTTCCAGAGCTGATCCTTGCTTTTGTTTTACTTCCAATTACTGGTTTAGGTCCCCTTACAGGTACTTTGGCTGTAGGCATTCACTCTATTGGTACACTTGGTAAGCTATCTTCAGAAGTTATCGAAGGAATTGATGAAGGTCCTCTAGAATCAATAAAATCTTCAGGTGGTTCTAAACTCAATGAACTTTTTTTTGGTGTTGTTCCTCAAGTCATGCCGACGATAACATCTTATTGGTTATATAGGTTTGAAATAAATTTAAGAGCTTCAGCTGTTTTAGGAGTTGTTGGAGCTGGAGGTGTTGGTGCAGAGTTAATTAATCAATTAAGGTTTAGGGATTTTCCAAGAGCAGGAACTGTACTAGTAGTTACAATTGCAATGGTTCTAATAGTTGATACTATCTCTGCATCTATTAGAAGGAGAATTATTAAGGGAAGAGAAATAAAAGTCTAGTTTATTCAAACCAAGAATCATCTTCTGATGGCTCTTGTTGAGATTCATTCTCTTCAGTTATAACTTCTTCTACGTTTTCAGAAATACTAGGTAGATTATTTGTCTCAAATTCTTCAACTGTGATTAATACTTCTCTTGCTTTTGAGCCTTCAGAGGGTCCAACTATTCCTTGTGCTTCTAAAATATCCATTAATCTACCAGCCCTAGCAAATCCTACTCTTAATTTTCTTTGAAGCATTGAAGTAGATCCTAATTGGGATCGAATTACTAATTCTTTAGCAGTGTTTAGAAGTTCTTCATCTTCACCAAAATCTTCCGTAGAAGAAGATTGTGTTTTCTTTTGTTCTTCTATAACAGCAGGGTTGTAAACGGCTTCTTTTTGATCTTTTACCCAGGAGACAACATCTTTTATTTCTGATTCAGTAACCCATGCTCCTTGTATTCTTTCAAGTCTTGGATTTGATGCGGTTACAACTAACATGTCACCTAATCCAATAAGTTTTTCAGCACCAGATTGATCTAAAATAACTCTAGAGTCAGTAGTTGATGCTACAGAAAATGCAAGCCTTGAAGGAATATTTGCTTTCATTACACCTGTAATAACATCTACAGAAGGTCTTTGAGTAGCAACAACTAGGTGAATTCCTATAGCTCTAGCCATTTGTGCTAATCGTACAATTGCAGATTCTACTTCTCTTCCTGCAACCATCATCAAGTCATTTAACTCGTCAATGAAGACTACAATATAAGGAAATCGATCAAATTTATCTTCATCAAGTAAACCTGCATCATATTTTTCGTGATAACCATTTATATCTCGAACTTGACTGTCTGCTAAAAGATCATAACGCCTATCCATTTCAGAAACTGCCCAGCCTAATGCATCTACTGCCTTCTTTGGATTTGTAATAACTTTAGTTAGAAGATGAGGGACATTATTGTATTGACCTAACTCTACTCTTTTAGGGTCGACCATGACCATTTTAACCTCATCAGGGTTAGTTCTTACCAGTAGTGAAGTGACAATTGAGTTAATAGAGGATGATTTACCTGCACCTGTTTGACCTGCAATCAATACATGTGGAAGTTCTGCTAAATTAAGCAATCTAGCTTTACCAGCTATATCTAGACCTAAACCAACATTTAAAGGATGTTTTGCTTCAGTAGATTCTTTTGATGACAATACATCGCCTAAAGAGACAAGTTTCCTTTGGCGATTTGGAATTTCAATTCCAATTGCACTTCTTCCAGGTATTGGAGCAAGTAACCTTACATCCGGAGTTGCTAAGGCATAAGCAATATCGTGAGATAATGAAGTTACTTTAGAAACCTTTACTCCAGGTGCTAATTCTATTTCATATCTTGTAACAGTAGGGCCTGGAACTACATTTGTAAGTTCTGCTTCAACACCATGTTCTTTTAACAATTGTGTTAAGTCTTTAGCGGTTTCCTGAAGTAATTTTTTCGATGTTGAAACTGAGGAACCTTTTTTGAGCAAACTAACTGGAGGTAATTTGTACTCTTTAGAATTTGATAATTGTTTAGTTTTCTTTTTGGTACTTTGTGGCTTAATTTTTTTCTGTTTAAAATCTGTGAAATCTGAAACATTATCTTCTTTTTTAACAGTTTTTGAAATGGTTGTTTTAATTACTTCAGTTTTACTGTTTGAAGGTTCCACATATAAATCATCAAACTGAAAACTATTAGCTTCTTTTCTTGCTTGTATAAAGGCAAATATAAATTTGTAAATATATTTAAGAATTGCCTGAACTCCTCCTACTAAATCCTTTAACTCAATATCAGTCATATATAAAACTGCTATTACTAATCCAACTAACAAGACTGTATGAGTCATTTGTATGCCCAAACTATTGGTCAATGGGTGAACAAGAAATGCAGAAATATGACCTCCAGATTTTGAAATTAGATCTGATCCTGCACTTATTGATAAAGGTTCTGTATGGATTAATGAATGAAATGCTGCAGAAGAGATAATCTGTACATAAAAGGTTCCAGCCAAAACCTTTTGTGATTTAACTGTATCTTTGTCACGTATGAGAATTGCAGTTCCATAAAAGAAAAATACTGGCATTGCAAATACTCCATATCCAAAACACCACTCAAGAGCTTTATAGATTACATCACCAACAGGTCCACCTTTTTGAAAAATTGAAAGTGCAATTAGAGTTCCGAATGTAAACATGAAAACTGAGACAGCTTGATAGGACGAAATAAAACCGTTAACGGTTTTAGAAGTTGTAGATTTTAAAGTGTTTACTGCCCTGTCTACATTTATTAAATTGTTTTGTTTAGACACCCGCTTACGCCCATTCACCCTTTTGCGAGTGGATGTCTTTACAGCCACGTTGTATTATATCATAAATTAATTGAATATTTACTAATGTTTATTTAAATTTTATTAAAAATTGACGATAATTCGGTTCTAAATTCAGTAGTTATAGGTGTTATTGGAAGCAGTGGGATACCGACATCTTCCCAGGTTTCAGTAAGGAGATACTTTACAGGTCCTGGACTAGGTTCTTGAAAAAGAGCAGAAAATAGCTCTAGTAAATGTGAATGAATATCTTCAGCATTGGAAATGTTGTTATCTAATACATTAGAAATAAGTTTACTTATTTGCTTCCCAACAATATGAGATGCAACAGAAACTACTCCTTTTGCTCCCATCTTCATAAACTCAATTGTCTCATTATCATTTCCACAGTAAATATGACATTTATCTTTAAGTAAACTTATCTCCTCACTGCTGAATTTTAAATCACCTACTGCATCTTTAATTGAGTGTATACCTATGTCATCTACTAATTTTTCAAGTGTGGGTAACTCAATTAATTTCGATGTTCTTCCTGGTATGTTGTAAGCCATTATTGGTAGATCGGTAACTTTTGAAACTTCCTCGAAATGTTTCATGATGCCATACTGTGATGGTTTTGAATAATAAGGAGTTACAATCATTATTCCATCTACTCCTAAACTTGAAGCCATTCTTGATATCTCTATGGTTTCTTTTGTAGAATAAGTACCAGTTCCAGCAATTATTGAAGCGTCATTACCAACTGAGTCTAATGCAGTGCTGTAAAGTATCTCCCTATCATCCATTGAGAGATTGGGTGATTCTCCTGTGGTCCCACTTAAAACCAGTCCATCAGATTTTTCATGTACAAGTTTTTTACAAAGTCTCCAGAAAGTATCCGTACTTATTATTCCATTTTGATCAAAAGGTGTAATTACTGCAGTGAGTAACTTTCCAAAATCATTCATGACAAAATACTAATCTTTTGAGCGAGAATTGTTTCCAAACCAAGAGTGAATTCAGATAAGTTTTCAAATTCTTCAAACACTAAAGATATTCCATAAAGATAAGCAGACCTATCGTTTACAACATGCTCTAATGAAAAAGTTTCATGTTCTGATTTGAAATTTACAATCTGCTCAGCAAGAAACTCTTCTCCCCTTTCAGAATAAATATTTATACCGTTGATGTTGTTATGTTCACCATTATGATTATCTAACTTGTTTGAAGTAACACCGGAAAGACTTGATGCAAGATCTGATGATGTGCCTGATGGTGCATCTTGTTTATTTTTATGATGCTTTTCAATAATATGAACATTTTCAAAATCTTTAGAGAGTGTAATTGATAATAATTTTTGATAAGCTGCCCCAATAGAAAAATTGGGAACTACAACAACTTTTCTATTGTGATCTAGTGTTTTTAATAAATTAATTGATTCGTTTGAAATACCAGAAGAACCAATTATAAGATTTGAGGTTAATGTACTCCATTGTTGTATATTTTCATTTATTGCTGAAGCAGGTGAAAATTCTAAAATATAATCAGGATTTATATCATCAAAAGTTGTTATAGATGGGTAATCATCTGATTTATATCCTGGATCGTAAATGCCGATAATTTTATAATTATCTTGTGAACTTAAGTAATCAATAATAAGTTTTCCCATTTTCCCAGCACCGCCTGAGATTAAAACAGACTTCTTACTTTTTTCATTCATAAATTTTATATCCTTATACTTATAGTATTACTTTTAATGATAATGATTAATAAATGAATTCTAAGAAAAAAAATATTGAATCACAAATAGTTGAAGACTTTGAAAAAATACGTCCTGCTATTACTAGATTGCTTCAGTCTCAAATGGGAAATGAAAATATTACAATTAGATACGGTAGATCTAAGTCTAATAATGTAGATGATATTGTAATCAATCCATCTGTACTTATTGGTACGATTTCGCAATCTACACTTAATAAAGATGAAGTCCTAATCGGAACCGTTGTTCATGAAGCTATCCACTCAATGTCTAACTACAAAGTAGATATGTCACTAATTAGTGAATATTTTGATGAGGATTTTAATGATGTTGAAAACATTTTGGATGTATTGGAAATTTTGACTGGTCCTTTTGGTAAGTATATTTTTGATATCTTAATTCATTCAATAGAAGAGAAGGTCTTTGTAAACGAATACGGAGGTCTTAATTCTATACTCAAAGATATTTACAAAGAATCATTTTATAAAACCAAAACTTTAACTCCATTTAGCCAATTTTTATCACTTTTATTTCATTCTATAACCCTTTACATAAATCCTGAATATAACGATTTTAAGAAAAATGTAACGGAATCTTTAAATGAATCGCTCCACATACTTAAACCTCTCAATTATAAAGATGTAAATATTTCAGAAGTTTTAGAAGCTACAGTGCAAATGGTTGATATATGTAGAAGATACAATATACTTCCTGATTTAGATAAATATAACCTTGGAGAACAAAAGGAGATATCTCAGTCTTTAGATGAAAGTGTTATTAATGATTTAAGCAAGGTATTAATTCCGTCATCAAATAACTTAACAACTGGTAATACTCTACAGAAATTTATAGGTAAAGAAGTAGACACAAAAAAAGACGAGAAATTAAATTTAATGGACGATCACATATCTAAAGTTGGTGCTTCAAATAATATATACTTTCCTTCTGGCTATACCTCAAAAATAGTTTCTTCAAAACTTCCAGAAAAATTTAAACATTTGTATAGCAATGGTTTTATAACTTATGAGAATCTACTTCAACAATGGAATTTACCCATATTTAAAGTTACTAATAAAATTAAGCCTTATTTTATACATAACCAAAAACGCCAAAGAATTAGTGGATATGATCAAGGTGATCTATCTCCACATGTTCCAATCATGCTTGCATCAGGAAGATATGAAAGAATGTTTGAACAAAAGCAACGTTTATCAAACAAATCTTACGCGTTATCTCTTCTGATTGATGGAAGTGGATCTATGATTGAGAAAACAAAAACAGAACCCAAGCCTTGGTCTTTGTCTGCAGCTTTAATCGGTGCTAGTTATCTAGCTCAAATATGTTTTGAGTTAAATATTGATTTTGAAGTTTCTATATTTAATCGTGGATTTGCCGCTGATTTTAAAGAAACAGATTCTGAATACACAAAACGTAAATTTGCTATTTCATCAATGTTGAATACAACATATGGTTCATCAGCTCAAGACATATTTAATACTACTAATCATTACTTTGT
This sequence comes from uncultured Candidatus Actinomarina sp., assembly GCA_902519215.1. Classification (GTDB taxonomy): domain Bacteria; phylum Actinomycetota; class Acidimicrobiia; order Actinomarinales; family Actinomarinaceae; genus Actinomarina. The sequence goes on from CABYIX010000007.1 coordinate 32,003, forward strand.
AAAAGAATTTAATGATTCATGGAGAGACAATTATGAAAAATTTATTGGACTAATAGAATTTTCAAGAAATCTAAGATCATCAATAGATTCAAAATTAGATGAAAATTTAATTCCTCCTCTTAGTATGTTTGAAAAAGGAACTAACGTTGATGAAGTTAACATTATGCACGCTTCAAAGAGATTGCTTAACCACCCATCAAATACAAAATTACTTGTTGTGTTGTCAGATGGCATGACTCGTGGTTCTTTACCTGAATTAAAGAACAGTATAAATTTTGCAAAGAAAAATAAAATTGAGGTATTAGGTGTCGGTATAGGAAATCGTGGATCATGGAAAGAATATGAAAACAATGTGCAAGTTCAACATCCAGAGCAATTAATTTATTCCATAGTAAACATAACAAAGGATATACTTATTAAAAATATTAAAACAACTATCGGAGCAGCATAATGGCATTGCAACAATTTAAAAATCCTGACAATAAAACAGGGGTTGTAGAACTAAATGAATGTAAGTTGCCAAAGTCAGTTTCTGATTATGAGTCAAGAAAAAATAGAATTCCATTAATTGATAAATATTATGTTGATTTAGGTATTCAGTATCGACTAGCTCAATTAATTGATTCTAAAATAAATGCATTTAAAAATGATATACCTATTCATGTCGCTCTAAAAGGGCATATGGGAACGGGTAAGGATCACGATATTGAGCAATTTGCTGCAAAATTAAAATTTCCATATTACAGAATTCCTCTCTCTGGAGAAGTTAGAGATGTGACTTTACTTGGCTCTGTTCAGTTATATGGAGATGGTAAAGGTGGAACTGAAAGCAGATGGCAAGATGGAGAGCTGACAAGAGCACTGCGTGGACCTGCAATAGTTAATTTATCAGAATTAAATGCTGCAGGACCAGAGGTCTTATTTGCTTTACATTCACTATTAGATAGACATAAAAAATTGGAACTACCTAACGGTGAGGTCATTGAACTTAGAGACGATACATTCATATTTGGAACCATGAACCCAACTAGTTTAAGAGATTATGCTGGTACACAATCACTAAACAAAGCTTTTGCTGATAGGTGGGTTATATGGGACAAGCCATTTCCGAAGAAAGAACAACTTGAATCTATTTTTTCATTACGGTATCCAAAGCTTCAAAAAGAATACGTAGAACTAATAATAAAACTTGCAATAGAAATTAATAACTCATTTGTCTCTGATGATATAAGCGTTAATGTCGAGACCCCTATGAGCCTTCGAACCATTGTTGAGAGGATTCCTGTTGGTTTGAATATATATAAAAATTCTGATGACCCATTGAAGTCTGCTTGGGAAAATTTTGTATTACCTCATGTCAATAAAGAAGACTTCGACCACTACAATACACTCTGGAATACCATTGTAAGAAAAGGGCCCTCTATCTCCCCTAAGCTTTAATAAATTTTATGAGTGGTATATCTCTATCTGCTCTCTCTCTATAAGTTTTAAAAGTTGGATATACCTGATCCAACAAGGACCAATAAAATTCTTTATTATCTAATTCAATTTCTTCAACAATAACTTGAAACCTAGAATTTTTAACAGTTACATACGGAGCTGAAGTGAATAAATTAAAATACCAATCAGGAGTATTCTTATTGCCACTAAAAGATGCAGCAACGATATATGTATCATTATGTTCCGCATAAGTTAAGGGAGTTTTTCTTAATTGTTGTGATTTATTTCCTATGGTTTCAAGAAGAAGAATGTGATCTCCTAGAATATACTCACCAGCTTTTGTGTGGTTAAATTTTATTATTTTTGAATGAATTTTTGAAATTATGCGATAAAAATTTTTTGGCCACAGGTGTGCTACCTTACCAAGAATTCTCCACATAACAAAATATTAAAGAATTATAATTCTTCTTGCTCTTCATGATTATTGGAATTTGGATCATATTTTTTAAAAAATGCTTTAAGCTTGCTTTCTAAATCTTCAGTTTCAAGAGTTGCAAGTTCATCTCTTAACTTGTCAATTTGTACTTTTATATCCACATTTTCAGACAATATTTTTACAAGAAATCTTAATCCTGCTATTAATGTCACAAATTTCAATATTTTTTTCATAAAATTATATTAAGGCTGATATATATATAAAAAAAGTTTTTTTTAATAAGATTTGCCATTGGAGTTAATAGTTTTCACAAGTAAACTTGTTAATATGCAAGAAATACTTAGTAACCTCGTTGCTGAACAACAGTTACTGGATCAATACTTGCAAAGCATACCTGTAAGAAATTGGAATTCAAAAACATCATTTAAAAACTGGGACATTACAGCACATGTAAGCTACCTTGCTGCATTAGAGGATTTAGCACATAACGCCTTGAAGAAAAAAGGTACAGATTTTAATAAATATCGTGGACCTAAAGGTTTAGAGAAATTTGAAAATCAGGCAATCCTTAAAGGTAAGGATATGAGACCACAAGATGTAATCGAATGGTGGAGAATGTCTAGAGCGGCTGTTATTGAAACTCTTGCAAAAGCGTCACCAGGGAAAAAAATAGTGTGGTGGAAAAATCAAATTGATTGTAAAACTTTTGCAGTTACTAAATTGGCTGAAACTTGGGCGCACAGCTTAGATGTATATGAATGTATGAATAAAGAGTATGAAGATACAACTAGAGTTGAGCATGTTGCATTATATGGATGGCTGAATGCAGAAAATGCTACAAAATTAAATAAAGGTAAATTTGAAAATATTAGAGTTGAACTAATTGGACCTGAATATAAAGCTTGGCAATTTGGAGACGAAAATAGTGAAAACAGTATTAAAGGAAATGCGAGTGATTGGTGTAGGGTTGTAACAGGAAGAATTTCTAAAAACTTCTCTCCCACTCTTACCATTGAAGGTGATTTCGCTTCAAAGTTCATGAAATACAAACACGTGAAAATATAATGTTAGTCTACGGAGTAGTCCATCTTCAAAGCCTTCCGGGATCGCCATCAAACAGGTTAACTTTAGATGAAATAATAGACTCAGCTCAAGAGGATGTGAATAGTTTAATCTTTGGTGGTGTTGATGGAATTATTATCGAAAATTTTGGAGATACACCCTTTGTAAAAGATAATATATCAAAAAGAACCTTAGCTAATTTCACAACAGTTGTTGAAAATTTAACTATAGACAGAGAGATAAAAGTTGGTATAAATGTTTTAAGAAATGATGGCATTGCTGCGCTTTCCATTGCTGAAGCTACAAAATCTCATTTTGTAAGAATAAATGTTTTAAATAATACAATGTTTACAGACCAAGGCATTATTGAAGGGAATTCTCACGAAGTTAACCAATTTAAATCATCATTAAGTAACTACATTGAAATTTATGCTGATGTATTTGTCAAGCACGCTGTACCACCTCAAGGTTCAAAAATTGAGAATCATGCTGCAGAACTTATAGAAAGAGCTGGTGCTGATGTAGTTATTGTAACTGGAGATGGTACGGGACATGAAATTAATTTAGATGATCTTCAAAAAGTAAGAGCAATAGTACCTGAAGGTAAATTAGCAATAGGTTCTGGTGTCAATTCAACTAATATTTCTGCATACGAAAATTTAGCAGATATTTTAATTGTGGGAACAAGCTTCAAACATGACAACGATGTTTCTAAAAAAGTTGACATCAATCGAGTAGAAGAATTAATAAGAAAAATTAAATAATTTATATTTGATTAAACGCTTAAAAAAGTGAAATTAACCACTATTATTTCTACTTATACATGAATGCCATACTAAATCCAGCACTTCTTCTCTTTTTAGGAGGTATTTTATTTGGACTATTAACAAAAAAATTATTTCCTGACATACTCTCAAAATACCTTGGGTATTATCTACTACTCTCTTTGGGTTTAAAAGGTGGAATTAGTCTAGAAATAACAGGATTTATTGATGAGGTAGTAAATGTTTTATCAGTAGGAATATTTTTAGCAGTTTTAATTCCATTGATTGCATATACCTACCTCAGGAACATACTAAATACTGAAGATGCCTCTGCTCTTGCTGGAACCTATGGTTCGGTCAGTGCTGTAACCTTCGTCACTGCAATTAATTTTTTATCAAACAGTTCACAACAATTTGATGACTATATGTCTGCCGTATTGGTTGTTATGGAATTTCCAGCGATTTTTATGGCATTGTTTTTATTTACAAGAAAAAGTAAGCATGGGGTTAGTAATTTACAAACTATTAAATCTGCTTTTTTGGAGATACCCAATATAGTCTTAATTAGCTCATTGGTGATTAGTTATATTTTCAATTTCTCTAAATATTCTCAAATTAATTTAATAACTGAAAGTTTATTTGATTATATTCTTTTGTTATTCCTTTTTGTAATGGGCACAAGAGTTGCTAAAAGAATAGGTGAATTAAAAGGTAGAAGTAAAAACTTAATACTCTTTGCTTTAGTTACTCCAATCATAAGCTCTGCTTTTGCGTTAATTGCATCAGTCTATTTCTCGTTGAGTCCAGGGAATGCAACTTTATTAATGGTGCTAGCAGCTAGTGCAAGCTACATAGCAGTACCCGCTGTTGTAAAAGATGCAATTCCAAACGCTAATCCTGCAATATATTTAGGTCTGAGCTTAGGTATTACATTCCCATTCAATATAATTTTTGGAATACCAATATACAACGAATTGGCTAAATACTTTATAGGCTAAAGTAGAAACCCGCCATCAATTGTTACAACTTCCCCTGTGATCCATGATGCGTCTTTACCAGATAGAAAATAAATTAGGCTAGCTATATCTTCAGGTTCGCCTAGTTTTTTCAATGCATGTAAATCAGCACTTCCTTTTTCATCATTTACCCAAAGCATTTCTGATAATTTAGTCTTGACTATTGCAGGAGCAATGCCATTTACACGGATGTCGGGAGCAAGTTCCATTGCTAACTGTCTTGTCATGTAAATTAAACCTGCTTTTGAAATATTATAAGCTCCCATATATTGAGAGGGTCTTATTCCTCCAACAGAGCAAACATTTAAAACTGATTCAGATAGACCAGCTTTTACCGCTTCTCTAGTCCACATTAAAGGGCCCATCAGATTTACATCCCATGTTTTTTGAACAGCCGAAAGTTCGACATCCATTAAGCTTCCACCTGAAGGATTTGTTCCAGCATTGTTTATTAAGACATCTAAAGAACCTGTTTCATCTTTGATCTTGATGCATGTTTCTGATGCAGCTGCAAGATCATCTGCTCTTGCGACAAAACCTTTTAATCCTGGATGATCTGTTAAAACCAAATCTAAATTTTCCTGTTTTCTGGAAGTTATATATACTTTCCAGTCTTTTTGTAAAAATTTTATTGCTGTTGATAGGCCGATGCCTCTTGTGCCGCCTGTTATAAGTACTGTTTTCATTATTGTTAAAGTATAGTAGTTATTTCTCATTTCAGTTACAGTTGTATGTCTAATGGAAAATTTACAAAAATATAAAACTCTAATTACTAAAAATAAAGATTTCCAAAAACTTTTTGCTGCAAGGCTTATAACTTTAGGTGGTGATTGGCTTCTAACAGTTCCTCTACTTGGAATAATTTATGATTTAACAGATAATCCCTTTATAACATCGTTAGTTTTAGTCGTTCAAAGTGCACCATTGTTTTTATTAGGAAGTTTTGGAGGATACTTAGCTGATAGGTTTGATAGAAAAAAAGTATTAGCAATTTCGGAGTTTCTTTCTGGACTGGTAGTATTGTTGATCCTTTATGCAGTAACAACAGAAAGTGTTGCATTCATATTATTTTCATTTGGAATGCTCTCAATTGTTGGATTTTCCTATATGCCAACTTCAGATGCTGCACTACCAAATGTTGTAAAAAAAGAAAACTTAGCTGAAGCAAATGTAATCTTTTTTTCAAGCTGGGGAATAATGGCAGGATTAGGAGCTGGATTAGGTGGTTACCTAACAACTGTAATAAGTAGAAATTTGTTATTTACTATTGACTTCTTTAGTTTTCTAATATCAGCTTTAATAGTTTTTTCAATTAAAAAAAACTTGAGCGAAATATCTGTCAAAGAAAATCGTAAAACAGAAATTAGCTATAAAGATGGCTTAAAGTATGCATCATCAAGAAAAGAAATCTTTGCATTAATTATTACTAAAGGTACATTCGCCATTTCAGCAAGCGGCCTGCTATCTATGTTTACTATTCTCTCTTATGATATTTTTAAAGCTGGTGATTATGGAACTGGTCTTATGTTTGGAGCAAGAGGTGTTGGTGCATTAGTAGGTCCTATTGTGATAAGATATTTTTTTGGAAGTTCTGATGGGAGACTATTAAATACTATTGGGTTAACAATTATGGCATGGGGCCTATTCTATTTTTTCATACCATTTACTCTCTCTTTGTATCTTACTGTTTTACTCTTATTTCTTGGGCATGCAGGTGGTGGCTCTCAGTGGGCTTTTTCAACCTATGGACTACAAGTACTAACCCCAGATAAATTGAGAGGTAGAATTGCGGGAATTGACTACTCTCTCTATTTCTTAATGAATACGATTTCGACACTGATGATTGGGTACCTGACATCAATATACGGTGTATTATTTGTATTTAAATTATTTCCCGTTTTGGGTTTTATCTTTGGTTTTATATGGTATCTATCAACAAGAAAACTCTGGAAGAATCTAGATAAATCCTAATTGGGTTTATTCATATAGAAAAAAGATTTTTTCCTTCAAATTTTTTTGTTCCATTCACGTAGCTAAAGTATTTTCTGCATTCACATGATTGATATTCTATATCAATGGGATAGAACTCTCTTTTAGCTTCAGGCCAATACTCCTTTTGAAGCTCAATCATTTTTACACCCACATCCTGATGGTTATTTAAGTTAAGAAACTTTTGAAGTCTATCCAAGTATGGTTCTGCACCAATACCAGTTGGAACATCAGTGGTGATTGGAATGACATCTTGTCTAAACCAAGCAATATCAATTAACGCCATAAATATTGGAAAGTCATTAACCATCTCAAATTGTTCGTTTACATTGTTTGTAGCAGTAATGACATTCCTATTGGAATTTAGAACAATTTTAGTTAATTCTTCTTTTTTTTCATAAAATTTGTAGGTGGCAGTATCTATTCGGCTGTAAAGCTTTTTATTCCAATAAGAGTCTTCTACTGGGTATGCTGTATAATTCTCCCACTGTTTTAAACCAAGGAGTTTTTCTTTTAAAGCCTCTGGGTTAGTTAAATCATCAAGTGTTAACTGGTCTATAGTTGAGTCTCTATTACACCACCTACTAAAAAATAAAGCTTGAATTAACAAAGGTAAGTTATCTTTTGCTGGTTCAGCAAATTTAATAATAGATTTACTTACTTTGTCATCCTCTCGGAAAACATTTAAAAAGCGACCTTTTTGTAAAATTGGATCATCACTCCAAGGATATTCTTCTCCTGACTTTCTTTTTACACGTACTTCTTCACGTTTTTTGCAGTAATCAAAAAAGCTTTTTACTGGGTCTTTTATCTCTAGGCCATCTAGTGAGTTTGCGTATGGATTATCTAAAGCCATATCTTTAATTTAAACAGATTACTTTCTATTTTTCTTATTTCACAACTGGTATTTGAAGCATATTAGTTGTGTAGGCAGCAGACTTTCTTTCTGACTTCATTTTCCAATCTTTTTTTATACCCTGCGCTCCAAAGGTCAACGTACTTGATCCATACTTGCTATTAACACTATCCAGTACCTCCATAACGCGGTCTGATTGATCATAGTTCTCATATTCATAAAAACTATATTGCTCGTTCTCCGCACCAGTAATATCTAACAACATTACGCCGATCTTCTGATACTCATATCCATATACAAAGAGTTTTCGTGTTAAATACTTTGCTTCTTTTACAATCTTTGCAGTGTTACTTGTTGGTATTGTGAAAAAGGTACTCATACCATTGCTATACCTTTTCTCTGGGTCAACAAATGGACTTGTTCTTAAAAACACATATAATCCTTGTGCTCTAGAGCCCTGTGCTCTTAGCTTCTCACATGCTCTAGCAACATAATTAGAAACAGCTTCCTCTAACTCTCCTACCATCATTACTTTTCTACCAAATGACTTAGAAGATATTATATTTTTTTTATTCTTTACCTCTTCTATGCCAATACAGGAAGTTCCGTTCAACTCATGATGTATCCTCTCCCCTACAATGCTGATAGTTTTTCTAACGTGACGAGCATTAGCCTTAGTTAAGTCATAAGCAGTGTCTATCCCGATTCTGCGAAGTCTTCTACCCCATCTTGTTGAAATACCCCATATCTCTTCAAGTGGCAAATCTCTCAAAATCTCGTCTCTTTTACTCTGATCTCGTATATCGAAGACATTAGACACTGTGTGCTTTTTAGCTTGCCTATTTGCTAATTTTGCTAATGTCTTTGTTGGGCCTATGCCTATGGATACTGGAATACCTGTCCATTGCTTAATTAATCTTCGTATCTCTTGAGCAGTCTCTTCTAAATCACAGTAATAAAAGCTACTGATATCAAGAAATGCTTCGTCAATAGAGTAAATCTCTATATCGCTCACAAGAGACTTCAGTGAGGTCATGACTCTAGCTGACATGTCACCATAAAAAGTATAGTTTGATGAAAATACGTGAACTTTATTTCTATTAATAAGTTGTTTGTACTTAAAGTATGGAGCTCCCATTGGTATTCCTAAAGCTTTCGCCTCATTTGACCTAGCAACTACACACCCGTCGTTATTAGACAGGACAACAATGGGCTTTCCTTCTAACTTTGGGTTGAATACCCTCTCACAAGATGCGTAAAAATTATTACAATCCACTAGGGCAAAAATTTTATTATTCACTTACTTACTCCTTTGAATACTGTACACTATTCTAAGAAAAAAGAAAGACATTTTATGCCGCGAGGTGGAGCAAGAAAAGGAGCTGGGAGACCAAGAGGTCAGGGCAGGTACGGAGAGGAAACAAAAGCTGTACGCATTCCAGTAAGTAAAGTTAAATATATTTCTGAACTTATAAATGAAGGTTTATATGAAGTGCCTATGTACAGTAATAAAGTTGCTGCTGGGTTCCCGTCCCCTGCGGATGATTACCTAGAAGACAAGATAGATTTAAACCAATACTTAGTAAAACATCCTGCCTCTACATTTTTAGTAAGAGCTTCAGGTGAATCCATGATTAATGCTGGAATATTTCCAGACGATATCTTAGTAGTAGATAGGAGTTTAAAAGCTGAAGATGGAAAAGTTGTAATAGCTGTTGTAGATAATGAACTTACAGTAAAGAGATACAGGAAAAAAAATAAAAAAATCCTCTTAGAGCCAGAGAACGATGCTTTTGACCCAATCGTTATTGCAGATGAAAGTGAAGCATTTGTTTGGGGTGTGGTGACAAACGTAATTCATAACCTGTAAAATAAAAGTATGGTAAATATATTAAAGAACAATCCCTCAGACTTTGAAGATATAAAAGAATGGGATTATGAAGAAAACTTCTATACATTAGATACTGAATACGGAGATTTAAGAATTCATTATGTAGATGAAGGATCAAGTAATGATAAAACTGTTCTTTTACTCCACGGAGAACCAGACTGGGGATACATCTATAGAAAATTTATTAATCCACTAGTTGAGAGTGGCTTGAGAGTTGTTGTTCCGGACTTGCCTGGTTTCGGTAAGTCAGACAAATTATCTGAAAGAACGGCCTATACATACGAAAAGTATGTTGCTTGGATGAATTATTGGTTACGTGATTTAAATCTAGAAAATATAACTTTATTTGGTCAAGACTGGGGCGGATTAATTGGTCTTAGGCTTGTTGTTGAAAACCAAGATAAATTTAGCAGTGTTGTTTTAAGTAACACCGGACTACCAACTGGTGACTACTCTCCAGGCGAAGCATTTGAAAGTTGGAAACAATACTCTCAAACAGTAGAAAATTTTCATGCAGGTGGAATTATAAAAGGTGGAACAATAAATGGTCTAGAGCAATATGTAATTGATGCATACAATGCACCATTTCCTGATGACTCATACAAAGAAGCGGCAAGACAATTCCCTATGCTAGTACCTGTTACCCCAGATGATCCAAGCTCAGAAAATAATAGAAAAGCTTGGGAGGAATTAAAAAATTGGGAAAAGCCTTTTTTATGTGTTTTTAGTGAGCAAGATCAGGTATTTAGAGGTGTAGATAAATCATTTACTAAAGTTGTACCTGGATGCCAGAATCAGAATCATAAAACACTCCAAGGTGGGCACTTTATTCAAGAAGATAGTCCAGAGGAATGTGTTAAGGCAATATTAACAGTTACTTAGAAACTACTTTCGCCTTACCCCAATAGTTATAACCTAAAAATTTCTGAGTGCCAGGTAAATAAATATTGTTTAACTCAATAAATTCAAAGCCATTATCAATTATTAATTTTTCAATATTTCTATTAGTGTGACAACCACCAGCTATCTTAGGATAAAACGAATCTGTAGTATTTTGAACAAACGACACGCTCTTATCTGGTGATAAACCATGTTCACTGAAAATAAAAATTCCATCATTTTTTAATACTCTTTTTATTTCCTGTAAAGTTTTTTCAGGCTCAGGTATAGAACAAAGTGCATAAGTACTGACTACAGTGTCTATTGAACTATTATCAACAGATAAATTACTTGCAGACTCAATTAAAAATTCAATGTTTAAGTTATATTTTTCTGCCCTTTTTTTTGCAATTTGATTCAATTCTTTTGAGGGATCAATACCTAAAATACTTGTTACTTTTGTATTATTGTAATGTTTTAGATTAGAACCTGGTCCGATTCCTATCTCTAAAACTTTACCTATAGCATCAGGTATAACTTTTTTTCTTTGATAATCAACCGGTTTAGAATTACAAGATAGATTGAGAACATAAGGTAATATGTTCTTCTCATAAAATGATTTGCTTACTAACCGAATGACGGGAAATACTATAAATAAAAGTAAGTTTGAAATAAATAAATAAATATACTTTTTCAATTTCTAAATCAATGTCCTCCTCTGGGAACTCCCCCATACTTCATGCGTGTGTCTCCCATATAAGCTACTCTTTCATCGGGAGTTAAGGTTTTACAGTCTATTATTTCACCTACAAAAAAAGTATGAGTTCCGAAGTCTATTTTATTATTTGTTTTTAATTCAAACCAAACAGTTGCGTTATCAAATATTGGTACTGAATTATCAGTTAAAGTGATAGCTTCTTTATTTAAAAAGCCCTCAGAGTATTCAGCAGGTTTTGAAAATTTAACAAATACTTTTGTGTAATCCGGGGAAAACATATTAATGGTGAAGTAATCACTTTTATTCATTAATTCATACGTAACGCTTTTATTATCTATCCCAACCCCAATTAAAGCAGGTTCCATGCTCACTTGAGTAATCCAACTTGCTGTCATACCATTAAACTCTCCATTTGCATGACTTCCAATAATTCCGAGTGGACTTGGGATTTTCCAAGTAGATACGTTTATATTTTCTGGAGTTAATTCATCCATTTAAATACAACTTTTTATAAATTTAATTGTATCAATATCTAAAGGAATGGAAATCGATAACTCTGTAACATTACAAGACTTCCAATCTTCTAATTTTTCCTTTATTCTCTCCTTGGAGCCAACAAGAGTTAAATCATCCAATAATTCATTAGGGAATATTGACTCTGCTTCAGCTTTTTCACCTTTTAAATATAATTCTTGAATTTGCTCTGCAAGATCTTCGTAACCATATTCACACATTAAATTAAAATAAAAGTTTTTATCTTTCGCTCCCATCCCTCCAACATAAAGTGTGTAGTTGTTTCTTGCTGGTGCAAGATAAGCATCCCTTTCGGATTCTTCGCAAATTTTTGCAAATACAGGAGCTGAGATATTAAATGTTTCTTTTTTATTTGGATTACCAGATTTTTTAAATCCCTTATCTAAAAACTGATTAAAAAACTTATCTCCAAGAGTGGGTGAATACATAAATGGTAGCCAACCATCAGCAATTTCAGCAGTAAGTTCAATATTCTTTGGTCCTATTGCTGCAAGATATATTGGAATATCATTTCTTAATGGTTCCTCAATTAGCTTTAATGGTTTACCTAAACCAGAAGCATCATCACCTTTATACGGTAAATTAAAATACTCACCTTCAAAAGAAGTTTTACCATCCCGGTTTAGAATATCTCTGAGTATTTGTACGTACTCCCTAGTCTTTTTTAAAGGTTTTCCATAAGCTACTCCATGCCAACCTTCAACTACTTGTGGACCCGATACTCCAACTCCAAGTCTAAATCTCCCCCCAGAAAGTTTATCAATTGTTGCTGCAGTCATAGCTGTCATAGCTGGAGTTCTTCCAGGAATCTGCATTATTCCAGAACCTAATTTTATATTATTTGTAAGAGCTGCAAAAAAAGAAAGTGGAGTTACAGCATCATACCCATAAGCTTCTGCTGTCCAAATACAAGATATGCCCAATTCATCTAATTCTTTTATGAGGCCTTTTTCAGATGAAATATGTGGTCCAAAATAACCTACATTTACACTAATTTCCATAATCTAAGAATACTATATATTTATTTCAATGAATTCATCATGAGTTATCAAACCATGCATATTGATATCATGTATTTCGTGAGGAATGTATTCAATTAAATGATTTCTGTCAGTAACTCCTAAAAATATCGAATCTGGAAATTTAGAAAGAAACTGATCGTATATACCACCACCTCTGCCAAGTCTTCTACCGTTAATGTCAAACCCTATTCCAGGTACTAAAAAAATATCTGCTCTGTCTATAATTTTTAAATTTTTTGGTTGATAAACATTATATTTATTTATTTCTAAGGGCTCTTCATATTTGCATATTTTTGTTTCTTCATTAACAACACAGGTTGTAGTTAGTAGAGAGTGTGTGGATAAGTAGTCATTTATATTAATTTCATTTTGAATTGGAATATATGTGCATACGATTTTATTTTTTATAATGTCATTTAACTTAGTTAAAACTGTGGGGTCGTACTCAGAACTGACCATTGAGATAGCTTTTAGTTTCAATCTTAATTCTATTTTTTCTAACATAATTTATTATGTAAATGATTCTACATTACACTTACACCATGTTGAAGAACAAATTATTAACCTGGTTCAATCTACTAATCATGGGCATTTACACAATTCCTGTTGCATATTCAATTTGGTTTGTGGGACTATTTAATAGATTTACGAAAATTAAATACTACATAGCTCAATCCTGGACAGTTCCATGGATGTGGGCAGCAAGATCAAAGGTAACATTAGTAAAAAATTATGACTATAAAAAGAACCAGCCTTATGTTGTAATATCAAATCATTTATCAAATTTAGACCCTATGATGCAATTTAAATACTTAAAAATAAAATGGGTATTTATGGCTAAAAAAGAAGTTTATAAATTGCCTTTCTTTCGCACTGCTGCAAAATCATTTAATTTCATAAAAGTCGACAGATCTGATAAGAATGATCGACAGAGTATAAATGAACAAGCAAAAACACTTTTTAAAAATGGTTGGTCTATTATGGTATACCCACAAGGAACAAGAGCTAAAGTTGATAACTTTTTACCATTTAAAAGTGGTGCATTTCACATAGCTTTAGATAATAATATTCCAATACTCCCAGTTGTAATTGCTGGTACTGGAGATATTTGGCCAAGAGGTAGTAAGTTTATGAAAAGTGGTAAAGCAATTATTAATACTTTAGAACCAATAGATATTTCAAAATATTCTAAAGACAACATAGATCAGCTGGTTTTAGATACCCAAGAAAAAATGAAAAGCGTTTATAAAGAATTAACTGCATCTATAAAATAATTTAAAATCTACAATACAAATATGGACATCATATTAGGAGCAGTTTTAATCTTTTCTTTAAGATTAATAGATCAAACACTTGGTACATTAAGACTACTTTATGTAAACAAAGGTAAACCTGGATTAGCTGGAATATTAGGATTCGTCGAATCTGCAATTTGGGTAGTGGCTATTTCAAGAGTAATACAAGATTTAAATGATCCATTATTAATTATTGGATACGCTTTAGGGTTTGCTATGGGAACAATTGTTGGTTCTTATATAGAATCAACAATTGCAATAGGTGATGTAGTTATAAGAATTTTTTCATCTAAAGATGACCAAGAAGATCTACTACCTAATGCACTTAGAGAAGCTGGTTTTGGAGTTACAATTATTAATGGTAAGGGTATGGAAGGAGAAGTTACTATTGCTTGGTGCGTAACACCAAGGAAAAAACTTAGAACTGTTCTAAAAATAGTAGAAGAAATAAGCCCTGAAGCCTACGTAACGACTGAACCTACAAGTCCTACAAAATTAACTGGAAATAGAAAGTAGTTTAGAGACCTTTTTCAAACTCATCTTCAAAAGAAACCCTTTTCCTATTTGAAGACTTGTTATTATTTTCAGGTTTTTTACCACTTCTATTATTTCTGTTTCCATTTCGTGGTCTTGAAGGTTTTCTGTCTCCAGATTTACCTTTACTCTCCCCTACGGCTTCTTCAGGAATATCAAGATCTTCTACCGGGGACAAACTAACTTTTCCATTCTCTATAGAATCAACTTTTACTTTTATTTTGTCACCATTTTTTACAACAGCTTCAGTATTATTAATTCTTTTAGATGAATGAAATTTAGAGACATGTAATAATCCATCTCGACCTGGTAGGATATTTACAAAAGCACCATATGTTGCAACACTTACGACTTCTCCGTCATATTCTGCTCCAACTTCTGCTTCAGGTGGATCAATAATTAACATAACCATTTCTTTACCTGCAGTAATAGCATCTTCTTCAGTAGAACCGAGTGTTAAAATACCATCATCATCTATTTCAACTGAACAGCCAGTTTCTTCTTCAATTTTTCTGATATTTTTACCCTTAGGACCAATAACTTCTCCTATTTTATCTTTTGGAAGCTCAATAGTTTCTAATCTAGGTGCATTACCAGATAAACTTTCAGCCGGTTCAGAAATTGTATCTTCCATTATGTCAAGAATATGATGTCTAGCATCCATTGCTTGATTTAGTGCACCTCTTAAAACATCAGAAGGTAGTCCTTCAATCTTCATATCAAGTTGTAATGCAGTTATTACATTTCTTGTACCAGCAACCTTAAAATCCATATCTCCAAGAGCATCTTCAGCTCCAAGAATGTCTGTAAGCGTAACATATTTATCATCTTTAGAAATTAAGCCCATTGCGATACCCGCTACATGTTCTCTAATTGGCACTCCAGCTGCCATTAGTGAAAGACTGGATGCACAAACCGAGGCTTGAGATGTTGAACCATTAGATGATATAGCTTCACTAACTACTCTAATAGTGTAAGGAAAGTCAATCTTTGGTGGTATAACTGGAACTAGAGCTTTTTCTGCTAAAGCACCATGACCAATTTCTCTTCTCTTTGGACCCCTCATAGGATAAGCTTCACCTGTTGAATAAGGTGGGAAGTTGTAATGATGCATGTATCTTTTAGAAGTTACTGTATCAATAGTATCTAACATTTGTTCTAACCTTGACATACCAAGGGTAGTTACATTGAGTACCTGAGTTTCTCCTCTTAAAAACAAGGAAGACCCATGCACAGTAGGCAGTAAATCAATCTCAGATGAAATATTCCTAATGTCTGTTGGGGTACGACCATCTAGCCTTGGACCACCTGTTAAAACTCTATTTCGAACAGTAGATTTTACTAAAGATTTAAAAGCTAGTTTTATTGCTTTTGTATTATCTATTTCGTCATCTAGAAACTTTTCAATTACTTCTTCTTGTAATTCACTCTGCTTTTCACTTCTTTCAGATCTATCAGTTAAAGCAGTTATAGAATCTACTTTGTCAGAATATTCATCTGTAATTTTAGTTTTAAGCTCTTCTGAATAATCTTCAACAATAGGCCAATCTACTACAGGAATATCTCTTTTACTAACAAGCTCTTTTTGAGCTTCAATTAATTTTGCAATATATTCTTTTGATAAATCTATACCATCAGCAACTATAGATTCAGAAGGTGCTGTACTTCCGTTATCAATTTTTTCAAATGCATCATCGCTGGCACCAGCTTCGACCATTACAATATCAACTTCACCGTTGCTATTTAAACTTCCAGCTACAACCATGTCAAAAACTGACTCTTCTATTTCAGTGTTAGTTGCTTGAACTACCCAATTGTCATTAATTAAAGACATTCTCACTGCGCCTACTGCGGATTCGAGTGGAACACCTGCAAGTTGTAATCCTAATGAAGCAGCATTAAGTGCTAGAATATCATATTCATTTTCATTATCTACGCTTAAAACTGTTGCGATTATTTGTGTTTCACATCTAAATCCATCTTTAAATGACGGACGAAGTGGTCTATCTATTAACCTACAAGCTAAAATTGCTTTTTCGGTTTGTCTTCCTTCTCTTCTAAAGAATCCACCAGGTATTTTTCCTGCTGAGTACATTCTTTCTTCTACATCAACCGTTAAGGGAAAGAAATCAATTCCATCTCTTACTGTTTTATTAGCAACTGTAGTTACTAATACATTTGTTTCTCCCGAAGTAACAACAACTGAACCTGGAGCTTGTAAAGCTAGTTTTCCAGTTTCAAATGCTATTTCAGAATTACCAATACTTACTTTTACATTGTCTATTGACATATAACCTCTTTCGTGACCAAGGCTATTAATTGTCAGCTTTCAACAAAAGCTCTCAATTAATAACTCGAGATCAAATAATTATCTTCTTAAACCAAGCTTCTCTATAATATCACGATATCGTTGAACATCTTGATTTTGTAAATATTGAAGTTGTCTTCTTCTCTTACCAACCAACATTAAAAGACCTCTTCTGGTGTGGTGGTCTTTCTTATGTGTTTTCAAATGTTCAGTCAGGTGTTCAATTCTATTGCTAAGTAAAGCGACTTGTACTTCAGCAGAACCAGTATCGCTTTCTGACTTACCGTATTCTTTTATAATTTCTTGATTACTTTTCATTCGAGATAATAATAGTACTTCGTATATCTAATGTGAGATTATTTATTTTTAATTGACTTTATATCAATTGAAATTTGGTTCTTTAACTCTTCTATATTATCAAATTTTATTTCATCTCTGATGAAAGAGACGAATTTGACTTCTAAAAATGATCCATAGATGTCCTCATCAAAGTCTAATATATGTACTTCATAACTTAATTTTAAGTCGTTAGATACGGTTGGTCTGTTCCCAATATTCATTACACCTTTGTATGTTTTATCATCTTTTGTTACATCTACTTCATAAACTCCAAATTTCGGTGTTACTAAGTTTACGTCTACATTGATATTTGCTGTCGGAAACCCAATTTTATGACCCATACGATTTCCATGTTCTACCTTACCTTTTAATTTAAATGAATATCCTAAATATTGATTAGCTAACTCTAGTTTACCTTCATTGATAGTAGATTTTATTAATGTTGAAGAGATTTTTAAATCATTGACAATATAATCATTTAAAACGTGAACATTTGTATTACCAAAATATTTAATTAAAAAATTAACATCCCCTTCCCTGTTTTTTCCAAATTTAAAATCTTTTCCAACAACTATTGATTTGGTATTTAATTTATTATTTAGAATATTGCAAAAATCTTCAGGATTTAAATCTTTAACATCCTCGAAATTTAAAAATATTATACTTTCAGGGCTGAGTCTGCTTAGAATATCTACCTTCATATCTTTTGTAGATAATAACTTATGCATGTTATTGAAAAATTTTTTTGGTACTGGATCAAATGTCAATATTTGGAATTTAGAACTTATAGATTTAGCCATATTAACAAGAGCTTGATGTCCTAAATGAACTCCATCAAAAGCACCGATACAAGTTACATCTGGCTTAGCTTCTAGAACTTCATTAATATTTAAATTATCGTATACGTTCATACAATAACTTTATCTGGTTTAAAATATTTTTCATTAAAAGGTTGGTACACAGCCTTAATCTGATTATCAATAACAATAAGATGTTTATTACTTGTTTTAAAGTATTTCTTCTCAAGCAGTTGACCATTACGGATATGATTTTCTTGATTAATGCCTAAAACAACTGACGGTAGATCTAATACTTCTGACCAATTTAGAGCTTGAACTGGATCTGAGGATTTTAAATTTTCAACATTTGTGATTAAATTTTTGTTTGTAGAATTCAAATTTCCTACAGCAGTTCTGTTTAATTCTTTAACAATAGCTTTTGTATCTAGATATTGACCCATATCATTAACTATGCTTCTAATGTAAGTGCCTTTAGAAACTGTTATGTCAAACTCTACAGTCTCATTATTTAGTGCTATTAAATTTGTGTTATACACAGTAATTTTTCTTTTAGGAATTTCTACTTTGACATTTTGTCTTGCATACTTATAAAGTCTTTTTCCTTTTACTTTAATAGCTGAATAGATTGGTGGGGTTTGGATTGAGTCACCAATTAAAGAACTAAGAAACTTTTCAATTTCATTTTCATATGTATCTGCATTAATATTATCTACTTTTTCATAATCTGAATCTACATCTAATGTGTCTGATGTATAACCTAGTAATGCTTTTACATAATATGTTTTATTTGTATTATCAATATAATCAAATAACTTTGTAAAACTATTTGTAGCAATTAGCATTAAACCTTCTGCATTTGGATCAAGCGTACCTGAATGTCCAACTTTTTTAAATTTATAAGTTTTTTTAAATTTTGTACAAAGATCTTGAGAAGTCCAAGATTTTGGTTTTTGAATTAGATAAAAATTAGAGTTGAGATTCAATTGCTTTTTTTACTTGGTCAATAACATCTTTCATGTCATAAGTTGTAGAAAATCCTGAGGCTGCTTTATGCCCACCACCACCAAATATTGATGCTATTAATTGAACATCAATATTATTTCTAGATCTTAAACTTCCCTTAAATGATTTATCTGGTTGTTCTTTAAGTAGAAGTGCTATGTTAGATTCTTTAACTAATCTAATTGAATCAATAAGAAAATCTACTTCAGATTCTTCAATATTATATGTATTATAATCTTCTTGAAGAACGTAAGAAAATACTAGTGAATGATCTGTAAATAACTCAATTCTTTTTATTATTTCACTCTGAAGTTTCATTGCATTAAATGAGATTGATCCGTAAATATTTTCACTAATTTTTGTTAGCTCAGCTCCTGAATTCATAAGTTCTGCTGCAATATTAAAAACTTCTGAGTCTGTATTTGAATACTGGAATCTTCCAGTGTCAGTAATTAATCCCGTCATTAAACAATTAGCTACATCTTGAGATATTTGGTAATTAAACTTTTTTATCTCTCTAAATAGGACTTGAGTTGTACTTGCGGCCGTAGGATCAATAATTTGAATATCGCCAAATGAAGGATCAATATGATGATCAACTACTACAACTTCTGTTGCTGAATGAGACAATGATTCTAATTTTCCTAGTCGTTGCGGATTCCCACAATCAAAAACATACACTTTATCATAATGTTCTTTCGGCTCTCGGGTAATTAGGTCAAGAGGTAGATGATTTAAATTAGAAGGTAGGTTTTCTTTAATATCAAAACATACGTCAGCATCATAATCTAGTTCATTCAAAATAATTTTAAAAGCAAGCGCAGCACCTAATGCATCGCCATCTGGATTTATATGTCCAGTTATTAATATTGACTTATTTTCAAGATTTTTAAATAGTTCACTCATCAGAATTCACTTTCTGTATTAGTTCATTTATTCTAGAAACGTTATTTAAAGTATTGTCGATTTCAAAAATTAATTTGGGGACATTTCTTGTAGTCATTTCTCTACTGAGTATTTTCTGTATTTTTGTTCTATTTTTTTCGAGTGAATTTTTTAAACTACCTTTATTTTCTTCTAGTGTGGATACAAAAATAATACTTTTCTTTAAATCGGGAGAAGTTGATACATGAGTAACTGTAGCTTTGTTTAATAATGGATCTGAGTTCCTTAATAAAGCTTTTGATACAATTTGGTGAATTAGTGGATTAATTCTGTTAATTCTTCCACCACGTTTTTGTTCGCTCATTTTAAATTATACTTCTACTTCACCAAGAATTTCTATGGTATCCCCTTCTTTAATATCTTTATAGTCAGAAAGTCCGATACCACACTCAAGACCTTCATTTACAACTTCAACATTGTCTTTAAAACGCCTTAAAGAAACAATGTTTCCCTCATAAATAACCACACCTTGTCGAAGTAATCTTGCTTTTGCATTTAATTCAACTTTACCCTCACTAACAATTGAACCAGCAACTACACCAACCTTAGGAGCTCTAAATGTAGTCTTCACATCAACCATGCCAATAACTACTTCTTCTGTTTTTATTGTCATTTGACCAATTACAGCTTCCGATACGTCATCCAAAAGTTCATAAATAATACTATATGTTCTAACATCTATGCCCTTACTCTGTGCCATATTTCGAGCTTGACTATCAGGTCTTACATTAAATCCAATAATTAAAGAATCAGTAGCACCTGCTAAATCTACATCTGAAAGTACTATCCCTCCAACTGCAGAGTGTACAATTTGTATATTTACTTCCTCTGTAGATAATTTATTTACGCCCTCTCTAATAGCTTCTACAGATCCATTTGTATCAGCTTTTAAAATAATATTGACATTGTTTAATTCTCCTTCTTGTAAAAGTTTCATCATATCTGACATACGAGACTCTACAGAAAAAGAAGTATCATCATGGATTTTGAGTTTGTTTTTATTATTTTCGGCTTTTGATTTTGCTAATTTTTGATTTTTTACTGCTACAAATTGATCACCAGCAGTAGGAGATTCGTCCCAACCAATTAAATCTACCGGTGAACCAGGAACAACTGTTTTTTGTATTTTATTGTTATGATCAAACATGGATTTAACCCTACAGAATGCTTGACCCGCATAAAGAAAATCTCCTTGTTTTAATGTGCCTCTTGTAACTATAACTGTAGCTACATTTCCTCTACCAACTTCCATTCTGGATTCAATTATGTATCCAGAAGCTTCAGTCTCAAAATCTGCCTTTAATTCTTCTATTTCTGCAACTAATGCAAGTGTTTCTAATAAATCATCTACCCCAGTTCCTTTTAAAGCAGATACTTCTACTACAGGAACTTCTCCACCTAGATCTTCAGTAATTAAGTCATATTTGGTTAAATCTGCCTTAATCATAGATGGATTTGCTTCTGGAAGATCGCATTTATTAATAGCAACTACAATCGGAACGTCTGCAGCTTTTGAATGATTAATAGCTTCAACTGTTTGTGGCATAACACCATCATCTGCTGCAACAACTAGAACAACAATATCTGTTACATTTGCTCCTCTTGCTCTCATTTGTGTAAAAGCTTCATGACCAGGAGTGTCTATAAATGTAATACCTGTTTCACCTGTTTGTACTTTATATGCTCCGACATGTTGAGTGATTCCACCAGCTTCACCATCAGCTACTTTTTCATTCCTAATGTAATCTAAAAGGCTTGTTTTTCCATGGTCAACATGGCCCATAACAGTGATAATTGGAGCTCTTAATTGTAATTTGTCTGGATCGTCTTCAAAGTCTTCAAAATCGATAATGTCTTCTCTAGATATTGTGACTGGGTCTATTAAGTCTGCAATTAAATTATATTTCTCAAGAAGTTTCTCAATGTCAGTATCATCGAGTGGAGTATCTATTGCTTTCATAATTCCAAAAGACATCAAATCTCCAACTATTTGGGTGGCATCAATATCAACAATATTACTTATTTGATCAGGAGTTGAATTTTTTGTTATTTCAACAATAGAGACATTGTCATCTGCTGGTATTTCATTATTTTCTAATTCCTCAGTCTCGACTATCTCGTCTACTGATTCAGATTCTTCTTCTACTGTTGCAGGATATGATTCTGCTTCTGGAAATAGGGACAGTTTAACTAATTGCTCTTCTTCTTCAGTTAGTCCTGAAGAAGCGGTTTTTACTTCAATTCCTAGTTCTTTTGCATGAAAAAGAATATCTGCAGAGGCTATATCAAGCTCTTTAGCGATTTGATGTATTCGCTTTTTGGCCATTTATTCTTCCTCTTTATCAGATGTCTCTTCTTCAATTACTGGTTCTTCTTGTGGAGAGTCCCCTAGTCCTTCAATATCAATCTTATATCCAGTAAGTTTTGCTGCTAGTCGTGCATTCTGACCTTCTTTACCAATAGCTAAAGAAAGTTGGTTGTCTTTAACAACTACTCGAGCTGATTTTGTGTGTTCGTCAATTTCAACTTCATCAATATCAGCAGGTCCTAGAGCTTCTTTTATAAACCTTACTTTATCTTCTCTCCATTCAACAACATCTAGCTTTTCTCCTCTAAGTTCGTTAACTATCTGTCTAACTCTATTACCCCTAGATCCAACACATGCACCTTTAGGATCAACATTTGGATCATTTGAAAATACTGCAATTTTTGTTCTGCTTCCAGGTTCTCGAGCTATTGCTCGCAATTCAACAGTTCCATCAGTTAGTTCAGGAACTTCAAGTTCAAGCATTCTTTGAACAAATTCAGCTTTGCTTCTACTGACAATAATTGGTATGCCTTTTGCATCTTCTCTAACTTCAGTAATTAAAGCCTTAACTCTATTTCCTCTTTCTAATCTTTCAAAAGGAACTCTTTCTCCAGAAGGAATAACCGCTTCAGCATCTTGTAAATCTAAAATTGTTTGATTAAATCGTGGATCAAATTGTGTAACAATACCAGTAATTAACTCCCCTTCTCTTCCAATGTAAGCATCTAAAACTGTTGCCCTTTTAGCATCTCTAATCTTTGTAGTCATCATTTGTTTAAATGACTGAGCAGCTATTCGACCAAATTCATCCTCATCAAGTTCTACCTTCCATTCTTCAATAACGTTTCCTTCATTATCTAACTCCTGAGCATAAATTAATACCTCACCAGAATCTGGATTTAGTGTTACTCTTGCTTCTTCTGCGGCATTAGGGATTCTCATATATGCAGATCTAAATGCTGAAACTAGTGCTTCATACATGCTTTCTACTGCAACACCTTTATCTAGCGCTAACGACTCAATGGCTTGTTTACTCTCATTTCCTAATTTCATAACTATCCTTTAACTTTTTCCTTAAACTGTTTAAATTCAATTTTTGCATTTTTAATATTAATAAATTTTATTTGAAGAATTTCTTCGTTAATCTCTAAAAAGATTTCTTCGTGGTTTACAGAATGTATAATTCCTTCATGTAAATAAATACTATTTATTGGCTCTATAGTTTTTACCTTGACCAATTCACCTACTGACATCTCAAAATGGCGAAAAGTCTTAAGCTTTCTTTCAATTCCAGGACTTGATACAACCATATCATAAGAACCTTTTTCTATTCCCATGTCGTCAAGAAGTCTTTGAAATTGTTTATTTAGTCTAGAAGTTACTTCTAAAGTAATAGTATTTGAAGAGTACACATAGACTTCTATCCTGGAAATAGTTGGAAAATCAACTAAGTTAAGATCATAAAGTTCAAGATTTTCTTCTTTTAGATACGAATCAAAAGCTTGGTAGATTTCATTTTCAGAAATCATAAAAACCTCCATTCATAAAAAAAGCGGGTTTGACACCCACTATACATAGTTATATTGTCTTCTTAAATTTTACCAAATCCTGAGTATAAGTTAAAGAGATTTTATTAATATGCTTTAGAAAATATAGCTAGATTTCCTTTTTTAGTGGAGTCATTTACAGATGTATCTGTTTCTGTTGAATCTAGTAAATAACACCGAAGTGTTGCTTTTGTAAGTTCTTTGATTTCGTTTTCGTCATCACTATTTTCATGCCAGTAACAAGTTACAAAACCTGGTTTTGAATTTAATGATTCTATTAACTCATCTTTAGTGCTTACATGAATAGTGTTCTCTTCTTGATACTTCTTAGAAGAATCAAGCATACTAATTTGTATATCGTCTAAAACAGAGTGAATTTTTTTACTAATATCTGATATCGGAACAGAAAACTTACCATCTACACCATCTCTTCTTGAAAAAACAACAGAACCATTTTCAATATCTTTAGGTCCAATCTCAATCCTTAAAGGAACTCCTTTTAGTTCCCATTCATTAAATTTGAAACCAGGTGATAAGTTTTCTCTATCATCAATCTTTACCCTGAATTGGTTGCCAATTTCATTATTTATTTCATTTACAATTTTCATCACCGGTTCTTTATGTTCTTCTTTAGGTGTTATTGGAATTAAAACAATCTGGCTTGGTGCAAGTTTTGGAGGAAGTTGAAGACCTTTATCATCTCCATGTGCCATAATTATCATTCCAATTAACCTAGTGCTAACACCCCAACTTGTCTGGTAGGGGTACTGTAATTTATTATTTTCATCTGTAAATTGAATATCAAAAGCCTTAGAAAAGTTTTGGCCAAGCTCATGAGATGTTCCTGCTTGTAAAGCTTTCATATCTTTCATCATTGCTTCAATTGAATAGGTTGTAGTAGCTCCAGCAAATCTTTCATTTGCTGATTTAATTCCTTTTAAAACAGATACTCCAGCTACATTTTCAGCGAATTCAGCATATATATCTAACATTTGTCGCGCTTCTACTGTTGCTTCTTCTGCTGTTTTATGAGCAGTATGTCCCTCTTGCCAAAGAAACTCAGATGTTCTTAAAAATAATCTAGTTCGCATTTCCCACCGTACGACATTTGCCCATTGATTTATTAACATTGGAAGGTCTCTGTGACTTTTAATCCACTTAGAAAACATATGATTAATAATTGTCTCGGATGTTGGTCGAACAACTAATGGTTCTTCCAATTCTTTTCCACCCGCATGTGTAACTGTTGCTAATTCTGGAGCAAAACCTTCTACATGTTCAGCTTCTTTTTGAATAAAAGAATTTGGTATAAATAAAGGAAAATAAGCATTTTCATGACCTGTCTCTTTAAATCGTTTATCTAAATAACTTTGAACACCTTCCCATAAGGAATATCCGTATGGCCTAATTACCATAGTTCCTTTAACCGGTGAATAGTCTGCAAGTTTTGCCTGATGAATAATATCTGTATACCACTGATTAAAGTCATCTGACATCGGAGTTATTTTTTCAACCATGTCTATATCTTAAAGGTTTTAATTTTCAATATCAGTATTTGCGGATATCTCAATCACTGATTTTGTTTTTTTAACAAAGTCATTAACATCACCTTGAGAATCTATTAGTTCTTTAGCGTCCTGTGCAGCAATAGTTGCAGCATTTTTATCTGCAGCAGCTAATCTAGCCTCAACTCCCTCTTCAGCAAGAAGTCGTCCTTCTTTTACTAAAGCTTCAACCATATCTTTTTCTTTTACTACCTTAACTACTTGACCTTTTATAAAAAGATGACCTCTTCCTTTTCCAGCAGCAATTCCTAAATCTGCAGATCTAGCCTCACCAGGTCCGTTAACTACACAGCCCATTACAGCAACTTGTAAAGGGAACCCTTCTTTTTCCAAAGCTGCCTGGGCTTCACTTGCAACTTGAATTACATCTACTTCCGCTCTACCACAACTGGGACAGGCTATTAAGTCCAAGGATTTTCTTTCTCTTAAATTAAGATACTCGAGTAACTGTCTACCATATTTTGCTTCTTCAACAGGATCAGTAGTAAGTGATAATCTTATAGTGTCACCAATTCCTTCTGATAATAATGTTGATATCCCTGCTATAGATTTAATTAAACCGCCAGGTAAGGGTCCTGCTTCAGTTACACCTAAATGCAACGGATACTCAACTTTTTCAGCAAGTAATCTATACGAATCAATCATTGATGGAACATTTGAGTGTTTTACGGAAATCTTAATATTATTAAAGTTAACATCCTGAAGATACCTGGTTTCTAATAAAGCTGATTCAACTAGCGCCTCTGG
>CABYIX010000008.1 GCA_902519215.1 uncultured Candidatus Actinomarina sp.
GAAATTAGAATTGATAGAAAATAAGCTAATGTTGCCTTTTGAGGTAGGTATTTTTATCTCTAATGTTCCTTCTGAAATATTTAATATATTTTCAATTAACTGATTTTCTTTAACAAATTCATCTAATTGTTTAAAAAATTCTTGTAGATTTTTTTCGGAAGACTGCATTAAATATTTTCTTAGAGACTTCGAAGTCCATTTTGTACTATTTTTTCTTGCTCTTCTTGGAAAATTGTTTTCAATATAATTTTTTCTATAATCATCAGTAAGTTTCTGTGTACTTGTTCCCTGACGTATATAAAAATCACCATCATCTACCTCTTTGTTCTTAACAAAAACCGGTACCTTGCTTGGTTCTACATCTACTTGTAAAAATGTTTGTCCATTTTCATGATCTATATAATCAATAAAAATATATCCAAATACTTCCTTTCCTAGGTTATCTGTAATTAATGAACCTGAAACCCAGTTTTCATATCGTCCTCTAGATTCCACTAATGTTTTTTTTCCCCTGCTAGACATATCCTCCCAGTCACCAAGCAGTCCAATGACTTCTCCTGAGTCGGCTACCCCAACCCTTATTGTTCCTCCATACCCATTAAGCATTGCTGCTAAAACTTTTAAAAAAAGAGAGTTTTATTCCATTTTTACTTTTATTTATATATTCATTTAATTCATTGTCATCTATATCAAAAAGCTCTTTTATCTTATCGTTGGTCATGGGTTTGTTTGTTTCTGAATCAATTGGAACTCTAAGTGAGCTTTTAAACTCTACCTTGGAAGACTCTTCTTTAAATTTTTGAAACGTATTATTTTCAGAATTACTGAATGGTGTAAGATCATAAGCTGGAATTCCTGTAACTTGTGAGGCATATTGTATTAGAAATTGAGAATGTTTTTGTTCAATATCTTGAGCTTTAGGAGCTAAATTATTGGAAACCATTTCAACAATTTCATCAATTTGTTTTGTTTCAAGTTCACTGATGTGCCTCTCTTTATCTTGAAAATTATTTACCACTAGACCTCTTGTATTCAAGTGAACAATAGATGTGTTTGAACTAAAAAGTCTTAACTCATCATCTAAAGTTGAAAAATTAACAACTATTGATTCAGGAAAGTTTCTGGATAATTGATTAAATACTTCTAAAAAATTTCTCAGAAGTAAAACTTTTCCAGATTTGTTGAAATTATTATCAAGAAATTTTACAAAGTTTATTAAATTTTTTTCATCATGTTCTCTAAATGCATCCACCTGAATTTTAGTCTTTCCACACTGATGAAAGTGTCGACGGAATAGCTGGGATCTTAAACTTTTTGGTAATTTCATCAGCTAGTATTTCTGCATTTGTTGAGTTCCTAAATGAATCAGTTATAACATACTTTGGGTTAACAGACTCAACATAGTTAGAAATTTCATCACCACTTGCATGATTCGTTAACGCAATTACTATATTTTGATAATTGTTATCAACAACCCTTTCTGGACTGGAGTTTTGTGAGCGAAAGTTTGTAATTGTAAGATTTAATCCTGTTAATGATTCATTCTGTTTTTTGTGAAATTCTTTCAAATGAATTACATTTTTTAATTCATATTTGTCGTCTTCTTTTTTAAAATTTATTGGAGTTGAAGATTTAAAATTTGCAATAATTTCAGTCTTTGTAATAATCTCATCAGAAGCTACAAAATTTATTTCGGTATCAATATTTTCAATTATTTTTTCAACTATTTCCTGCATAACACCGTATCTTGCGTAAATATAGATAGGTTGTACCGCAAGATTTGAAGAAATAAGGGTCAGTATTTTTGAAATAGCATCTTTTCTTTCCCATTCTTTATTTTCACTGGTCTTTATTCGTGAATAGGTTGCATCAAGAACAAGTATGTCTGCTTTAGGTATAATTTCTAGTGGCCAACCAATATCCCCAGAATACAAAACAGATATCCCTGTATCATGATTTTTTATAAATACTTGTGACGAACCAACCATATGATTGGCATCAAACAATGTAATTTCAGCATTTTCAATAATTCTTTCTTGTAAAAATCTATCTTGAATGAGATCTGTTGATAATATTGTCTCTGAATTAGATAGAGTGTGAATATTTGTATTTATATTTACATGAGGATACTCTAAGCTCAATATAGCCAATGTTGGCTTGGAAGTGACTAAAGCTCTGCCTGGCCTAATATTTCTTATCCACTTGTCCGTATGATCTTTATGTGCATGTGTTTGAATACGAATTCTAGCTTTACCAGTTTTATCATTGCCATCAGCTATAAAATTTTTTCCAAGCCTCACAGTTCCATAATTTGTAACACCTATGTTTTCAGGGAATACTATATTGCTCATAACAATTTGCCCAATTCTTGTGTAATTGACTCTTCAAAACCATCAGCAACAATTTTTATGTATATATCAGAGTTACCTTCCGGAACTAGTGAGAGGTAGAACTTTTCAGTGCCAAGGGTAAATTTTAATTTATTTTTTTTATAAATTTTAATTGCCTTAAGGGCATCTTCTAACAAATCATCTCTCTCATTTGAATCCAAAACTTTGAGTTTTTCTATTAAAGGAGTGTCTAAAATTTTTCCAATTATAAGCTCTTCTTTTATTTCATCTCCTCTTCGACTAATAATTTCGTCGAAACAATCTTCTACGGAACCAAACCCTCTTTGAAATAATTGAGCCATTAATCTAATTTCGTCTCTACGCGCATTCTTGTTTAAAGCTTTTAGATACAGTTCTTTTTGACCATCTTCTCCAAAACGTGAGTAATGCCACACAGCTGAATAGCCAAGAGTCATTCTATCTGAATAGGTTTTATCCCACGAGACTAACTCTTTTACTTCTGGTATGAGTGCTTTCATCCTTGTGTAATAATTTGTAATGTTAGATTTGTCAATATCTATTAGTTCACAAATTTCATTATTTTTTAAGCCAGACTCTTTCAGTTTATGAATCTGTTCCATAACTTGGATTGGGCTTAAAGGTCTTTCGTAATTCTTTATACCTTTGGTTGGATTAACAGACAGTCTTAGATCTGTTATATCTTTTTTTGATAGATTATGTTCTACCATTTTTATTACAAGTACTTATCAGCTTCTAATTTTTCAATTGTAACTTTATGTACATACTCATTCTCACCTAACTCATTATCTTCTGCTGCTTGAGTTAAGCCTGAGTACTCATGTTTCAAAAATGTAACAGGTAAGTTTGTTGCGGACATTGCGCTTCTAGCCTGCTTTATAGCTTCAGTTTCAGATATAGACGGAGAATCGTCTAAAACTTTTACAACTTTTCTTCTCAGTTCATCATCAAATGTTTCTATGGCTTTAAGCAATCCAATTGTTTTTTTAACATTAATTTCACCGTCTACAGTACACTTTCTTTGTATATCAAGAGCAACTTTTGGTTTAATTTTATATTTATCAGCAGTGTCCTCTATTTCTTTAATCAGCTCTTCTTTCCATAAAACTTCGCTAACTATCCTGAGTGGGATACCCAATTTTTCTTTTATTACATTCCTGCTTAATCCATAATCAAAGTGCAGGTCTTTTATTGTGTCAGCAATATCAGCAGACGAAGTTGGTACCCTTCCTTCGTTTTCTTGTAAAGATATTGATTGACCAATTACAACAGGAACCTCTTCATTAATAATCTCAGCATTAATTGTTTCCCAACCTAAATTTTTTGCAGCTGTTAGCCTTCTTTGGCCATAAATAATATCGTATTCAAATGGAAGTCCTGGATTAGCCTTGCAGATGAGAATAGGTTGAAAGTTTTTACCAGCAACAGTTAACATCTCTTCCATTTCATCTATTTTTTCATCAACGTTGCTAAATCTAACTTGATAAGAATTTATTCCAATATCCGAAATTTTTACATCCTCTTTTGGTCCAGTTTTCGCTAACCATTTAGCAATATCTAGATCTAATTTATCTACCATCTTTTTCTCCAATCATAAACAGTAAGTCTTTTTCACTAAATTTATTTGTTTTTGGTGTTACGTCTTCCACTATCTTATTAAAAATTTCTTGTTTGTTCAAAAGTAAATCCTCAATTCTTTCCTCAATGGTATCAACGGTTATAAATTTAATAGCATGTAGTGAGCCTTTTCTTCCGAATCTATCTGCTCTACCAATTGCTTGATGCTCTACAGCAGGGTTCCACCACCTATCAAACAGTATCAAGGTTGATGCTTCTTGAAGATTTAGACCAACTCCTCCTGCTTTTAGAGAGATGAGAAGAACTTCGCTATTTTTTGAAACTTTAAAATTTTTTATTATCATATCTCTTTCTGTCTGGGATAAACCACCATGGTAGATGTTTACTTCATAGCTGGAAAGATTTGATTTTAGATACTCTAAGGTCTCTACATATTGAGAGAATATGATTACCTTCTCATCCAAAAGTAATTTTTCTTCTAAAATATCTTTTACATAATCTAATTTTGAAGACTTTTCAGTTACGGGATCAAAGTTAACTATTTTTTTTAATTCTGTAATTAAAGCTAGGATTCCTGATATTCTCTCTTTTTTTTCTAATTCTTTAATATATTTAAAACGCTCAATTCGAGTATTTTCATATGTGATCCATTGCTCATCATTTAATCTAATTCTTATATCTTGTTCAATTACATCTGGTAAATCTTTTAAGACATCTCTTTTTCTTCTTCTAATTGTGTGGGGGTCTATTTTTCTTTTTACATCTTTTGGAAAGTCGTATTTGCTAATAGTTTTAGGATTTACAAATCCAAATATCGAAGCTATATCTTCGATACTATTTTCAAGAGGTGTGCCTGTTAGTGCCCAAGAATATTCTCTTGGAATTTTTTTTATAGCTTTTGATATAATCGCCGAATCATTTTTAATTCTTTGAGCTTCATCCAAAATTACTAAGTCGTAAAAATTATTACTTGATAATATTTCAATGTCATTCCTTACAGATTCGTAAGAAACAATTTGAACAGGTGTTTGCATATTATAAATTACTTTTCTTTTGTTTTGTTTTCCAGCTACCACTCTTGGTTTGAGAACTCCACCCCAAATTTTAAATTCATGCATCCAGTTACTCAAAAGTGAAACTGGAACAACTATTAAGCAGTTGCTTATTTTTTTAGTCATTATTAGGTGTCTTATCGCAATTATTGCCTGAATTGTTTTACCCAATCCCATCTCATCAGCTAACAACACATTTTTTTGATTATACAGAAATTTAATACCGTCTTGCTGATAATCTCTTAATGGGAAAGGAGTTTTGATAGTTTTAAAATTATTTTCCACATTCTATTTTAAGCTTTTATTTTTATCTTTTAAAATACTTTTAAAATGAATAAATCAAATAATATTTTTGTTGGAGTTTTGTCATCATTTGACAATATTTCTCAATCAGGAGAGATTTCAATAGTAGACTCTGATGAAATCGTCCATATTTCAAAAAAATATAATTTAATTAATCCAATCTTTTTTGAACTCGTAGGTGAGCTTGAATTTCAATTTACATACACTGAGGCTGAAAATAAATATTTTTTTCAAACTCATTTAATTAATAATTTAGATCAGAAAGATTTAAAAAAGAAAATCTTAATAAATTTTGTAGCAAGAAAGCAAAGCAACTCAATAAATATTCAGGAATTAGTAGAGCAAATAGGGCTTGTCAGGGATGGAACAAGAACATTGTTCGAAGAGTTGCAAGAAGAAAAAGTTTTGAATTACAGAATTGTTGGCCAAGGTGAAATAATAGTTAATTTACTTTCAGGTAAAGAACAGGTCCTAGAGGATAAAGTTAGAAATTTTTCAATTGAGGAACTTTATATACTTTCTACAAAATTACCAAATTTGCAAAGAATTGAATTCCAAAAATCTATGGATATTGACAACATTAGGCTTAAGTTTCTCAAGTCTAGCTGGGATGAAATAGTAGAAATAATAAATATTCGTCTTGAAATTAATCAGAAAGAATATATCAAAGACATTAAGAGTTTCGACTTGAATAATAATCTTGTTGACAGTCTTGATAGTCGATCCTCTGACGATGTTGAGAGAGATGAAAATCTATTAAGTTTTGGAATTGCTGAAACTAATGCTGAAAGAGACTCAAGGTTGGAGAAACAAAGAAAGGAGCGAGAAGCAAAAGCAAAAGCTATAGAGGACGAAAAAGAAAAAAATCAAGTTGAAACTGGTTACCTGGAAACTAATTTAGAGCGTACACAAAGAGAAAAAAAAGAAAAAAATATTAGAAGAAAGAAGAATTGCAATAGAGCGACAAGAAAAGCAGCTTATTAAAGAAAGGGAAGCAAATTATGCTGAAACGGGAATATATGAATCAGATAATGAGCGAATTCAAAGAGAAAATTTATCAGAATCTATCGAAGTTGATGTAGATCTGCTTAACAAGAAAAGAAAATATGGAGACAAAAAAAGGCAGTTTGTAAAAAATCTAAATATTGAAGATGTACTAGAAGCAGAAATAATGCATATAACAGACAAGGTTTACTGGGTAGAAGTTGATGGAATTAAAGCTATGATGCCTAAGGTAGTTGTCAGTTCTCATTTAGGAGAGTTTAAAAAAGGAGAAGTTATTCCTGTTGAAGTAATGAATCTGGATTTAAAAAGACTACATATAACGCTCAAACCAATTAGTAGAAATAAACAAAAAAAACCTTCTACTAGAAAACCAACAACAAAGAAAGTCTCACGAATTACGCCTACAAACTTAGCCGAGGAACTGGGTATTAATCCTAAAAGTCTTAGAGCTTGGTTAAGAATCAATTTTACAAGACCCCTTGAAGCCAAAAATGCAAGGTGGTACTTGTCTGAGAAAGAAATCAAAGCTGCTAAACAACACTTTACAAAGACTAAAAAACCTGCTGTGAAAAAACCTGCTGTGAAAAAACCTGCTGTGAAAAAACCTGCTGTGAAAAAAACCTGCTGTGAAAAAAAACCTGCTGTGAAAACAAAGGACTCTAAACTTAATGACTTCTTTGAAACTAATCTATTAACCAGTAAAAGTAAGCAAACTACCAAGCTTTTTGGAGAATATACCAAAAAAGCATTAAAAAATTATGGCGCAGATGAAACTAGTCTTACTTTTCCAGCAAATAAAAAGAAGATAAGACTAATTAACAGTGGTATTGAAAGTGCTTGGATTAACGGGGAAGGCCTAATGACTGTTGTTATAAATGACCACAACACTACTGCAGATCTTATAAGCTTAATTGATAAATTTGTTGAGCAAAAAAATAGAAAAAATTGCTATAAAAAACTTCCAGAGGCTGTACCGCTTTTTATTCCATATGATGAGATAAAATACCATACTAAAACGCTGAAGAAAGCTTTTGATATTTTTTTATCTCAGGCTTCAACTACAGGAAAAAATCCATGGAAGAAATATCACGAACCTGAGATTGTAAATCATTTAAATAAAGTTCAGGTGTTAAATATTGACTTTAGTTCTTAGATGTTAAATGATATATTCTAAATTTACTTTTTATATCACAGACATAAATTGATTGCTTGAAGATCTGCGCGTCATATAATGCCTCTACAAATCTAAAGTAAGGTTTCTTTTCATTTGATTTTTGACAAAAGCACTTTGATATCTTTTTTCTATTTTGATTTGTATAATATTCAATTTCTGCTCTTTGTTTATTAGTTTCAGAAATCCCATAAGTTTTTAGATTCACAGTTTTTTCACCTTTTGTTTTTTGTGGATTGATTAATTTCAATTTTTTAACTTCGTCTTGAAATAGGTCAAATTCTTCTTCTTTACTTCTATTCATCTTCTAGATTTATCCTATTGCCATTAGAAACAAGTATGGTTTTGCCTATATTTAAACGCTCACTTAGGTTTTTGAGATGTTGCGTCTTGTCGATACCAGCATGTGCTGGAATTAAAAATTCAGGATTTAACATCTTTAACATTCTTTTATGATCTTTTAGACCAGCATGTCCAGAAGCATGGATGTCTTTAATGATATTTAGTTTGTAGTGCGTTAGTTTTTTCTCTAATTCACTAAATGATTTCTGATTTTGTTCAGTGGGAATAACCGAAGAAGAAAAAATCATTATATCGTCTGGCATAAATGAGTTAGAAAATTTATTATCCGCTATTCGAGAAAGCACTGAGTGTGGTTCTCCTTGATGGCCAGTACAAATTATGAAGTGATTGCCTCTATTATTAGATACCTCTTCAAGCAAATCATTAATTTCATTTGATCTGTAAATAATTTTACAATTCTTAAAATTCATTAAATTTAGTTTCGATGCAACAGACGTATACGTTGAAAGACTTCTTCCGACTAGATATACCTCCCTATTCATCATGAGGCCAGTCTCAATTAATGTTTTAATTCGTGCAATGTGTGAACTGAAGGTAGAAAGAAATATGGTTTTTGAATCTGTGTCTACTTTTGAAAGAGTTTTGTGTAAGTCTTTTTTAACGTCTTCTTCTGATGGGGTTTCTATATCGTAATCAGCATACAGTGATTCTAGAATGAGACATTTTACTCCCTCCTTGCCTATTTCTTCAAGCCGTTGATAGTTTGGTGGATTACCAATCTGTGGGTATTCATCGAGTTTATAATCTACTGCATACATGACGCTTCCATAGGGCGTGTGAATTGTAACAATTGCTGAATCTGGGATTGAATGAGTGACGTGTATAAACTCAATAGTTATTTTATCAGATATCTTAATTGTGCTATTTAAATTAACTGTTATTAAATGATTGTCATACCTATCGAATGTCTTGTTGTACTTTTTATCTAATAAGTCTCTTTTTAAAAACTCCATTGTATATGGAGTGCCAATAACAGGTACTTTTTTAAAAAACTTCATCCCAAAAGGAACTGCTCCAACATGATCTAAATGAGCGTGAGAGGGTATTACAGCTTTTACATTTTTGTGCAGATCTTTAATATGATAAAAATCTGGAACGGCATCCACTTTAAGCAACTCTGAATAATTTAATCTAGACGGTCTCTCTTCTTGAATAAGCTCTCTGGTGTTCTGGTAATTTACAAAATTATCCATTGTTAATCCCATGTCAAGGATTACAACTTCATCATCTACTTTAATTGCAGTACTATTACCTTCTACCTTGTTGTATCCACCAATTGGGATTATTTCTATACCCATTTACAAATCAGAATATACTTGGACTTTAGATTTATACTGTCCTGCATCGTAATCTTTATAAATATTATTAATGCTTTGCTCTAGTAGAAAAATGTTTTTTTTGTCAAAATTTTGATTGCTTTTAACAGTAAATTGAATCGTGTTTTCAGTATCTAAATCAATCTGAGAGTTACTAAAAACTGATTGTTGAAACTGTTTTAAAGAAACTACTCTTAAACCATCAATGCTTTCATTGTGATAATTTTTATTTTTAGAACTTAACGAAACTATATGTACATTATCAGGATCAATACTGTTTGCTTGCAGTAAATCAATATATTCTAATTTATTCGTTATATCTATTGGAGTGTGAATGAACTCATTTGAAAAGATATCTTTTTTATTATTATCAAACAAATACTCATACTCCCCGGTGGATAAAATATAATTAAATAAAATACTCAAAACAACTCTTGGCAACATAGAATTGTTAGAAAATTTTGTGTACAACAATATTCCATTGTCACCAAGAAACTCTTGATATTTTTCATTCTCATCTCCAGCAAATAAGTGAACTGGTGTGTCTTTCTTGTGCATTATTAATATATCTAAGTTTTGTAATTTCTTATCAGCCTTGCCTTTAAGTCTTTTGGCTTCTTCAAACTCTAAAACAACAGGAGAAAATCCGGTATTAGAAATAAACTTCTTTAGCTCTCTAGCTTTATCTTTTCCTCTCTTTGAAACTACTGCACATCTACCATAAAACTTTTTAGTTTCTGATGAATTATTTTTAATACCTTTGATTGTGTATTTTGGTGAAGTTGCTATTTCAGTAAAGAATTTTTCAGTTAAATCAATCATTTTTATTAAATTCCTCAATAAGGTTTTCTGGTGCAATAATGACTAGTGATTTAATTGCTCTAGACGCTGCAGCGTATAAATAATTTTTATATCTACTTTTATTTATTGAACTAGGCAATGAAGAAAGTTTGGGTATGAGAAGAAAAATAATATCATTTTCTAATCCTGTATAGCGCCTAAAAGATTCAATGATTAAGCCATTATCTATATATTTATCAAACTTCTGACTATCAATCAACGCTTTTTTTGTTCTGTTGTCAGAAGTCAAAATACTAATTGATTGTTCAGAAGTGACCTCATTATAAGCCTCTTCTAATTGCTGAAAACAAACTAAATTAATATCATCATTGTCATTAAGTTTTGTATATTTTACTTCTTTTAAAGAGATTCCCATCGAAGTTAAGTCTGACAAATCTACTAAGTTTTCTAAAAGTTTAAAAATTTCTTTTGAGTTTCTATAATTTTTTTTCAATTCTTTATAGTCATCAATCCAGCTAGGCCATTCAGATTGAGAATAAACATCCTGTAAGGGATCTCCAAAAATCGCAAATGTACTATTTTTCTTATCCTTTAATGACCAGTTGAGATTTGATAACCACCAATTTGGAAATAACTGTGCTTCGTCAACTATAACGGTATCGTATAAATTTCTGTCCCCTACAAGATGGATTGATTGAGAAAAATAATTAGCTAATTTTTCTTCATACCATTCAGGTGTTAACCCTGCATTTATACTGTTACCTTGTTTTAAATGAGCTTCCAAAAAATTTGCTGCTCGATAAAGCTCTATGTTTTTCAATCCCTCAGATGGACTTAAGTTTTTACTCGCATCGATTAGGCAGTATGCAAAAAACTGGTGTGCTGTACTAACATCTACATCTGTATTCTTAAGCGTATCGCTTATGTGCTGTGCAAGACGAATGTTGTAGGTTAGAAGCAATACTCTTTTACCTTCAGCACTGTGTTTTCTTGCTAAAGATGTTGCAATAATTGTTTTGCCGGTTCCCGCTGAACCACTAATAACAATTTTTTTTCCTTCAATGTCATTCAGGTAGAGTGATTTTTGCTCTTTATCAAAATTTGCTATTAACTCATCAAATAATTTAAATCTAGAATTTAGCGGGAGCTCTGATGTTAGAGTATTCACTTTTTCTGAATTAGTTTCTATAAACAGTTCCTCTGTAATATCTTTTTCTGAAGATAAGAAACAAATATCAAAATTTACACTATTTTCACTTATTTCGTTTTGGGAATTTTCATCTTCTAGTCCTAAAATAATATGATTTAACCTAGCTTCCATATCTAAATAAAAAAGTAGTAGATCGTTAATTGACTTAAGTGAAGTTATAAACTCAGATGAAGAAATTTTTGAGTTTGAATCAATTTCATGAATTAACAATATTCTTCCACCTTCAGAGTAAAGGCTAGTTTTAAAATTTAAATTTAAATGAATGCATTCAACATCAAGGAGCGTTCCAAGACGATATAGTACATTCGATGTCTTATTTTTCGCCACAATATTAAATTAATACGCCTTTTTACAAGATCAAGAAATTAAAATGACAATTAAGATTTAATTCCTTAAAATATACCTATCTGAATATGAGTGCAATAAAGTATAGAAAAGTATTTAATAAGGTTTGTACCATTAGCCAAGAAGTAGCTAATGAAATCTCTCCATTTATATATTCCGGTGAAGAAGACTGGTATCAAACTGCTTTAGCTTATGAATTTGAAAACAATAAATTAAAAGCGACAAAAGAGTTAAATATAACCCAGTACTACAAAGAAATTCCTTTTACAGAACTTAAAGTTGATTTCTTTTTACACAAAGAGAAGCTTGATATACCACAAGGACTACTAGTTGAAACAAAAGTAGCTCAAACAAGTCAGAGTGATGTGAGTAGCTGGGAGAGAGGCATTCCACAGAACACCTTAGGAGCTGCAGCATATAGAAAACAACTTTTTCGTTACATTTACTCTATTCAATATCATAAAAGCAGCGAATACAACAAAGCTGACACTGGAGTATTGGTTTACTTTAGTTCTGCACCGACTCGAGCTGAAGAAATTGAAAAGGGAAGTGTAGTTGGCAATTTTGAAATTGGTCTTGAACTCTGGCAAGCATCTGATAAGAAAAGAACTCAATTTAAACTTTTAGATACTTACAAAACTTCTTAGTCTTTAGTCTTACTGAAGTCGATAAAAAATTAAATACTTTTTCATCTGGAAACACTTAAAAACAAATACCATTTAACTTACCAAACAGACAATTTAGTAAGTTATGAAATAAAACTAAATAATTATTTTATGTCTTAATAATTTTCTATATTGTTTTAAGGCACCATCAAACAAGAAGAAATTACAATAAAAGAAATGGAAAAAAGCATTAATTTGGTCCCCCCTCTTAAATGGGTTGGGGGGAAAAGAAAAATAATTGAAATTATTATATCTGCCGCCAATGAAATAGAAACTCCTTTTACTTATTATGAACCTTTTTTTGGTGGAGGAGCAATATTTTTTTCACTGTACAGCAGAGGTTTGTTGAAAAATGCATATTTAAATGACGTAGTTCCTCAGGTTGTAAATTTTTACAACGTTCTTAGTGAACAAAATGCTAGGAATATTCTTAAAAAAGAAGCCAAAAAATTTGAAAGAAAATTTAATAACTTAAATAAAGATGTTACCAAAAGAAAAAACGAGTATATAAAGTTTAGAGAAGACTTTAATGACAACTGGGAAAGCTTTAATTCAAAATTAAACTTCGAATCACGAGCAAAACTTGGTGCACAATTCTTGGCATTGAACAAAATTGGTTTTAATGGAATGTTTAGAGTTAACTCTAAAGGTAGATTCAACATACCAATGGGTAGTCCAGTAAAAAAGAGGCTGTTTGATGAAGACAACCTTGATGAAGTAGGGGATGCTTTATCGAAAGTAAGTTTTACATGTGATGACTACAGCAATGTAAAGCCATTTAAAGGAAATGTGAACAAAAATAATTTAATTTTTTTAGATCCTCCTTATATACCTAATTCACAAACAGCTTATTTTACTGATTACAGTGTTGAGGGGTTTAATAAAGACTCCCACATAAAACTAAGTAACGATTTTTCAAAATTGATAGAAAATAACAATAACAATGTCATATTTACAAATAATTTCAACAAGATATCTTTAGATTTATTTGTCGATAAAAATAAGAAAAATAAACGTTTAAATGCTTACAAATTTAATATAACAAAAACGATTAGTGCAAAAAATAGCGGTAGAGGTAACACTGAAGAGCTGTTAATTTCTACATTCCCAATTCAGCATGAGAGGTTAGAAAAAATTTAGTTTTTAATTTTGCGATTAACTAATTTATAATTTGAAATCTTTATACTCTTAACGTCTTTAGTGTTTGAAAACAATGTTGCGTATGCTCTGATTATCATATTTTCAATTTCTTTTCTTGCTTTTGTGGCGATACCCACAGGCAATACTTCAAATCTATAATGTGTCCAGTTAGGAATACCTGCATTCTTATAATGTTCTTTATCTGATAATCTTATTTTTAAATCTTGCCCAGTCTCACCAACATATATCAGTTTATTTTTTTCATCTAATAAAAAATAAATAACATTCTTTGCGCCTAATTCAGTGGTCAAATGGTGTTTTTCTTTCCAGTCTTGATTGATTATATTTTCAAAGTTATTAAAGAGTGAACTCTCAATCTGCTTTACTTTTGGAGACCCGATTAAGTGTTTAAATACTTCAGGAAAATAAGGGTCTTGTTTGAAGTAATCCGTAAATATGAAGAGTTTATTTTTATTGTCATACTCTATGTCTAGAAACTCCCAAAATGGTGTTTCCCTTTCTGTTTCCTGAGTAGCTTGTCCTGATCTTTTTCCGCCTTGTTTCCTCAGTTCAACCTCTAACCATCTAATATGGCTCATTAAAAATGCTTTCTTTAAATCTTCAATTAAGTCTTCTTTAATGAGAATTTTGTGTTGCACGCTAGAACGAGCTTTAGTTGATGGTCTAAAAAAAACTTTCCCTTCGTATAATTTTGGACCAAATCTTATATTCACTGGCCACATTTCTGCATTTTGACCATTGTCTCTAAAATGTAAAGCAATGTTCCACTGCTTTACATAAGCTTTTGGAATTACAATATGTCCAGAGGAAAAGATAGAATTATCTACCTTTTTACGCCACATAGTGTGTTTAATATTAAATCTCTCGATTGTCATGTAATAATTCTATCAAAATAATTTTTTATAATTTTTGCTAATAACTTTGCTAACTTTCTATTTGATAAGTATAAAAAATTAGAACAATACTGTCTTACTAAATTCTTAAAATTAAAGTGTAATGGTTAAGGTAGAGACAAGAATTCAATTAGCAATTAAAGAGATTCTTGAAGAGGAAACCTGGAAACACTTAAAAACAAATAATAACTTTGATAAAGTGTTATCAGTTGCCTCATTGATTGAACCTTATGACCCAGGGCCAGATCCCTGCTATGAAGACTGTAAAGGTATGTGTTCTGGATGTTATGATGGCTACACCTTTTCACTCGACTGGAGAGATAGTTCTAACCTCAGAAGAAAGAAACCTTTTAGTTTAATTACAGATCACGAACTAGAAATGTTGATTGATGCAATGGATGACAAGGTTCATAAATGTGAACAGTGGTGTTCAGATTTTATTTGTTATGAATATGAAGCTACAAGTTGTAAAACTTGGTACTGTGAAAATTTGTTTATTAAAGAAAAAAAGAATATTAAATACTGTTCGATATGTAGAGGGTTAGCTCATGTATAAATTGATCATTTCTTTTATATATAGAAGAAGGCAAAGCTAAATTTGTCTATTTTCTTTCTTTTCTTTTAGCAAGCTAAATTCCTCTACTGATAGTTTTGATCCAAAAAGCTTCTCTTCGCCTATAGTTAATTTATTCTTAATTGACTTTCCGAACATTTTTTTATTCAACTCCATTCCAATACCAACCCTTCCAAGTTCAGCTGCAACTTTAGGAGAAGTAAAACTTCCTGCAAAAGGGTCTAGAACCTTTTCGCCCTTATATGTAAACATTTTTACTGCATACTCTGGGATTAAATCCGGAAAAGGAGCGGTATGTCCAAGAATATTTTCGCCTTTTGAATTTATTTTTATTACAGGTGGAAAAGAGATTATATCTTTTCTCCATTTTTTTATAAACTCTTCTTCTATATGATTTTCATTTGTTCTTAATTGGGCTGACTGTGTCATGTTGGTTTTTAGCGAAAATCTCTTTCCGCGATTAGAAGCGCTTCTTTCAGGACAATCATTATTCTTACACTCCCAACTTTGCAAACCTGGTTCACTTTGTGTATTGCCATTTACCTGTAGGCTTCCACACCTTGGGCATGGAAATTTAGTTGTATCTAATCTATGTTTATGAAATATAAGAATATGTTCGTAAGCATTAATAGGATATTGATACATTGGATAAGGGTTGTCAGCATTTTTTTGCCTCTGGCTTTGAACTTCCCCTTTATCCCAAATAAAGTCATCTACAAACGTAAATCCGACATCTTCGAATATTTGGATAAAGTATGCTCCAAGAGGGATGCGTTGCTTTCCCCAAACAGAAGTTGTTTTGGTATTTGGGTTATCGAATATATCTCCAACATTAAATACCCAAACTCTATGGTTATCTAAAACTCTCCATGTTTCCTTAATAATGTCTCTCATATCATCTAAATATTCATCGATATTTTTCCATTGCGAATAATCTCTAGCGTTGTAATAAGGTGGAGAAGTAACCATTAATTGTATTGATTCACTATCCATTTTTTTTAAAGCTGTCAGGCAATCTCCCCAAATAATTTTTGTATTAGATGATTTTTTATTAAGAAATTTGTTTAATTCTTTATCTGACTCTTTATATTCTTTTTGATGTTTTTGTTTAATAAGTTTTGTGTAATAAGCAGTAAAGTCATGAATCTCATCACTACTAGATTTATAATCTTTTGTTTTAAAATGTTTAGACATATTTGATATTTCACTAGCAGTAAAAATCTTTTCTAAATATTTTAAATTTTTTGAAACTAGATTATCTTCCATAAATACAATTCTATATACTTAGAAAGACAAAAATATTTTTAATCAAGATACAAATTTCTTTCTTCTAAGTACTCTATCAGCTTCAAGTTCAAAAAAATCTTTTAAACTGTAGCTTTGTTGAATCATGTTAGAAGATTGTTTCGACCAAAACAAATTTGTTGGCCTTGCGGCAGAGACTATAAATTTATTAGAGGAATCAAATTTGAATTTGTCTAAATTTGCTGCTTCATTATGGCAAATAGCAATTGTTGATGGGTTATTAAAATCCCATTTTGAATTAAAGTATTCAACGCTTAATTCTGAAACCTCAATGGGATCAATCAAATTCCCATTACCCCATTTTAGCGAGGGGTGGGTA
The DNA here is from genome assembly GCA_902519215.1 of uncultured Candidatus Actinomarina sp. Classification (GTDB taxonomy): domain Bacteria; phylum Actinomycetota; class Acidimicrobiia; order Actinomarinales; family Actinomarinaceae; genus Actinomarina. The sequence goes on from CABYIX010000008.1 coordinate 16,431, forward strand.
ATGCAATATTCATATAAATTACCTTCGTCATAGTTTCTGTTTTTTAAATATTCCTCGCACTGTATTTTTAAAATATAAAGCTCTTTTTTATTTATATGTTTTTCTATATCAAAACAATGAATAAAAAAGTAGAAGAGTGTTAAAAATAAATCTCTGCATGTTATTTCGTTTGCATACTCAATTGCAGGGTTAAATAGTTGAGGATTTTTGTCCTTTTTTAATTTGAAATCTTTGTGGCTATCAACATCTTCTTGGGACCCACCTTTTATTGAAAAGTAAATATTTCCTTCCCAGAATTCATTGCCAATGCCCGGAATTTTTTCTTTTTTTCTTGTTATCGGTATCAAGTCAAAAGGTAGCTTTGTGTTTATAAAGCTTTCATAACTGTTTCTTGCTACATTTGCACCAGAGTCTCCATCTTCAACTCTAAATGTAATAATAGATGATACTTTTTCATCTGATCCAAGCCTTTTAATAAGTTCCATATGTGTTTTGTTGTTAATAAATTTCTCATTCTGAAAATCATCATTGACAAATTCGACACAAACTCCTCCATCGAATGTGTTAAGCATTTCTATGGTTAAATTATTTTTAAATACTGTTTTCCAAGAAATTAAAACTCTATTTTTCCTAGTTGTCCTTTTTTGCCAAAGATTTGTTGGAACATTCCCTTGGGCTGTTTTGCCATTAATATTTCTAAATTTTTCAGATATATTTTTACCTATGCTCTCTAAAAATTTATTAATTTCTCTATCCATGTAAGTAGAATAATAAAAATCTAACTTTTATTTTTGATTTACAAATCATTTATAAACGTATCTTGAAAACTCTGTCTGTTGACTAACTCAACTATACCACTACTAGTTACTGCAACTACTCCTGATTTAGGTACTCGGTTATAGTTACTTGCCATTGCAAACGTATATGCTCCAGTAGAAGTAGACATTAAAATATCTCCTGAAGTAGTATCACTTGGCAACATTGCATCTTTTACTAATAAATCTCCACTTTCACAGTGTCTACCAGATACTGCATGCACTACATCTTCTCCATCTTTTCCACCAGAGATGTTGAATAACTTATGTTCACTGCCATACAGTGCTGGCCTTGGATTATCAGACATACCACCATCAACCAAAATATATGGTTTCTCTCCTCGATCATCTTTAATGGCACCAGCAGTATACAAAATAACTCCTGGATTATTTACTAATGCTCTTCCTGGTTCAATCATGACTTTATAGGAACCACTCCAGTGTTCTTTAATCCCTTGATGAATGGCATCTGCATAGACTTTTAATTCATGGTCTACTTCATCACCTGCATAAGGTGAAAAGAATCCGCCACCAGCATCAAAGACTATTTCTCTTTCCACACTTGCAGGATGAGCATTAAGAAAATCTGCACACTCACTCATTGCTTTTTTATAACGATCTGGGTCTTTGATTTGGCTTCCAATATGCACATGTACTCCAGAAAACAGTAAATGGGGGGAGTTGTAAATTTGTTGCAATGCCTCTTCTGCAAAGCCAATAGAGATACCAAACTGTTGGTCGTATCCAGAAGTTAATACCATTGGATGTGTCTCAGCTCCAACATCTAAATTAATTCTCATTATGACTGGTTGTTTTCTGTCTAACTTTTCTGCAACTTCTTCTAACATTGGAATCTCAAAACGATTATCTACTGAGATATGTCCTCCATTATGTTGCATGAAAAACTCAATTTCATCTTTATGCTTAAAGGTTCCGTTAAATAAAGAATTTTCTAACGTTCCAGTAACAGCTTGGACTGTTGCCATTTCTCCACCTGAAACTACATCTACTCCCCATCCTTTATTCTCTAACTCTTTAACTAAGGCTTTACAGATAAATGCTTTTGCTGCATATCTAAAATAGGTGTCTTCGCCGAATGCATTTGTAAAATGATCAATATTGTCTTTTAAATGTTCCCAGTCATAGACATATAGGGGAGTTCCATATTCTTTTGCAACATCAAGAAGTGAAGTCTCTCCTATAAAAGCAACTCCATCCTTAAATTCGAGGTTGGATGGTAAATAGTTCATTATGGCTGAGGAGGGAACAGGCCATATCCACATGTTCCGTCCTGTTCGCTTTCATAACTACAGTCTTCAGGCATTATGTCTAATTCTTGAAGTTCTTCAGAGGTATATCTGATAATCTGCCAACTCTCTAATGATGAAACATTAAGGTTGATTTGTTCCTCAGTTGTAAACCATACAACTGTTCCATCTTCCGAGATAGATTTTACATAGCCTTTAACAGCATGGTCATCACACCTGTTTCCTAAACACCAGCTTCTAAATATTGAATAATCTTCATGTTGGCAATTAGGATCAAAGTTTGAATCATCCATTTCTTCACATATGACTGGGCTTGGGTCTGGTAAGAAATCTGGAACCTCAAGTTGAAACTGCCCTAAAGTAGAGATGCCAAACAGCATCATAATCATTGGAATCATTTTTTAAGTCTTCTTCTAATCCACGCAATATCTTTCTTCTGCGCTTCAAGTCCTCCAGGTGTTTCAACAATAATATCTGTTTTGCAGTTCTTAATAACATATTCAAGCTCAGCCTTTGGAATGTTTCCTTTTCCTAAGTTTTCATGACGATCTCTTGAACTCTCAAAGCCATCTTTTGAGTCATTAAAGTGGACAAGGTCTATTTTCTTTGTAAGCTTTTTAAACCCCTTAACCGCTTCTTGTGTTGGAATACCTCCAGCCCATGTATGACAAGTATCTAAACAAAGACCAACATTTAAGTGCCCAATAACTTCCCAAAGTCTCTCGATAGAATCCATGTATCTAGCAACAGAGTTTTTTCCACCAGCTGTATTTTCTACTAATACTCTCATTCCTGTATCTTCAACATGTTCTATAGCTTTTCTCCAGTTTTCATAACCTTCGCCAATATCTCCACCCTCGCCAACGGATCCACCGTGAACTATGACTGCTTTTGCACCAAATGAAGCTGCTACTTTACAAGTGTCTTTTAGTAATTTACGACTTGGATGACGTACTTTATTGTTTGGTGTTGCCACATTAATTAAATATGGGGCATGAACATAAATTGGTCCGTCATACTCTTGTAAAACATCGACATCTTCTCGAGGTTTTGGGCTTTTCCACATCTGAGGACTAGAAATGAATATCTGAAAAGTGTCTCCTTTTCTGAGTTTTATCTCTTCTACAGCGTTTTTTGAGGGTATATGTGAGCCAATATTCATGAATTAAGTATATATCATTGAAATTAATCTATAAATGGTAAAGATAAAGATTTCAGTATTAAACTTAAAGTAGACTTCCTTTCGTGCTTTGAGCCACTTCGAAAGCCGATAAAACAAAAATTACAGCCACAGGGAGTCTTTTTATGTTTTTTAATGAAAAATAGTCTGGAAAAGTGAAAATCCCAGTTGATCTTGCGACCCTCCGGGATTTTCGAACTATCTTCTATTAGGTCTTGCGACTTCATTTCTGATAGTTATATAAAAATACTCTAGTTTGGCTTATTTGGCAAGAAATTTTAATCAGTTTTTTTCGCGAACTTTTATACATGAAATTTATAGAATTTGGAGATATTTACTGCCAGAAAGCAAAAATCCCAGTTGATCTTGCGACCCTCCGGGATTTTTTATTCTATCTTCTTTTCAATCTTTCGATTTCTTTTCCGATAGTGTTCTATAAATATACGTTAGTTTTTATTCTTACGCAAGGTATTTACTAATGTATTTTTCGCGAAGTTTTACTCTTCTTCTGGCATATTTACTGTGCTCATAAGCGCATCTATTTCAGCTACTGACACTTCGGCAATTTGGACATTGTATGTTTTATCACTAAATGTAAATTGAAGGAAGTTGTCTTCTTTCATCTCTATGGTTGAAAGCTCTGATATATCTTTTACGACTGAGAGTACTTTTTCTTTTGTTCTTAAAACTATTTTGGAGTCAATTATTTCAATTACTGGAAGAAAAATACTTTGTACTGTCACAACTAATTGCAGAATACCTAAAAAAAGTATTGTGTAGTAGAGATACTCTTCTCGAGCATTGGAACCAAATTCCTGTAAATCAAAATACTGTGATAGATACTCCCTAAAGGGACCGGATGTCATATTATCTAAAGCAACATAAGAGAGAGCGATACCGGATAAAAATGGTCTCAGCTGTTTTTTTCTATCTCTATACAATTGCATAATTTTTTTCTTTCAGTATCAGAATAACCTAAATTCGCTATTGTTTTGGTATGGAAATTGTACTGATTCGACATGGGCAACCTGCATGGATAGTTGAGGATGAATACAGAAGAAACCCTGGATTAACTGAGCTTGGTAAAGTGCAGTCACAAAAATCTGCCTCGGTTTTTTTAGAAAACAGTATGGATGAACTTTGGGTATCTCCATTAAATAGAGCTCAAGAAACACACACTCCTTTTAAGGAGAGGAATATAGCAAAAAATATCATCACTTATGACTGGCTTCAGGAGATGGAAGATCCGGAAGAGGTAGCACTATATGGAAAATCAAATGATGAGATTATGGCTTTTTTTGAGAAAAGGAATGGTCAGTCTTTTGAGGAGTGGTCAAAAGGAAGTCATGGGCAGTATATGGAAAATTTTAAAAATAAAATTATCCCCAACCTTGATAGTGAGTTAAAAAGTAAAGGGATTATCTCCATTGATGACACCTATGACAGAATGTTTGATATAAGTACCTCAAATCTTGAGAAGATAATGATTATTTCACATGCTGGAACAATGTCTGTTCTGCTTTCATATTTCCTAAATATGCCTCTATATCCTTGGACATGGAGAAAGTTTTTACCAAGACACACTGGTCACACGACATTAAAATCTAGCAAAATATCTGGAGGACACTTCTTCAGACTTAAAGAGTTTAACAATGTCTCATTTACAGACGATGACGGAGAGCAAACATACTAAAGTAGAGATATAAGGTCTACTGTGCAAACAAGAATTCTTCCAGATATAAAAATTAGTCACTTAACTCCAGTTAAAAAAAGGTTTTTTCTTAAATACTTAGCAAGATTTCTACTACTTTTTGAAAGCGTAAAGCCAGTTGGAAGTTTTTTAGATAATAAACGAGTTGTACTAGTAGCTGCACCTCATCAGTCTGGAAAAGACGAATATTTGATGGCTTTGATTATTTTAGCTTTAGATGTGGATGTCTGTTATTTATCAGCAAAGTGGACTATGAGAAAATTACCAAATCCCTTTTCAAAGTCAAAAGATATTGACGATCAAGGTATTAATTGGCCACTTGGATGGTTGCAAGAAAAAGCATTTAGAAGCTTCGGTGCAATTCCAGTAGATAGGAAAGGTAATAGTGGTCAGTACTCTGCAGTAATAGAAGAGCTAAGAGCTAGAGATTCTTTTTTGTTAATAATTACTCCAGAAGGTAGATTCGATGCAACAAGATTTAGAACAAGTTTTCTTTACCTTGCAAAAGAGTTGGATGCTGAAGTGATGCCAGTACAAATAGACTATGAGAACAAAAAGCTAAATATTTTATCATCTTTTAATATAGATGGAGATACTGACGATGTGATTCAGAGACTTCGACTACAGTTTGATGGTGTGCGAGGAAAGAACAGTAGATTTAAAGCATGATGGAAGAGAAGTTATATAACCTAATCCAAGAGCGAGGACCTTGGCTTCTTAAAAAGAACTTGGTATCAAAATCGATATTCAGCTTTTTAAAAAACTATCTTAAATTTGAAGAAACGATATTTGTGGGTAATCATATTCAGACAATGACCGGGCCAGAAGCGTTTACCTGGTTAGGAAGTGAGTATACAAGTAATTGTGAGGTTAAAGGTTTAGAGAATATTCCTGAAGATGGAAAATGCTTGATTGTCTCGAACCATCCAATGGGTGCAGCAGATGCAATTGCTCTCTACTATCAAATTTGTAAAGTACGACAAGATAGTTTCTTTTTTGCAAATGAGTTATTTGTGTACCTCTTAGGTGCTTTTGATGAAGTTATAGCTCCAGTAGTTTGGAATAAAGAGAAAGAGACACACAGTGCCAATAAAACTACCCTCGGAAGAATTAAAGTATTTTTTGATGCTGGGAGACCTGGAATTATATTCCCCTCTGGAAGATTATCTAAGCTAACATTATTTGGCTTAAGGGATAGGCCTTGGGAGAAAACCCCAATAACTCTTGCTAAAAAGTACAACTTCCCTCTTGTTCCGGTTTATGTAAAGGGAAGAAACTCTTGGTTTTACTACTTTGCATCATTTGTCAGTAAACAGTTACGAGATGTGTCACAACTGAACGAATTATTTAACAAAAGAGAGACAAAAATTAAAATCAAAATTGGCAAGCCGATTAGAGTCTCCACCTTAAGCGAAAATAATGATACTGCAATTAAAGAGCTTAGGGATAAAGTTGAACGTTTAAGGAAATTTTAAATAAACTAGTTTACTACTTCACCAGAGGTTGGGCTTACTCCTAGATTTCCTAACATATAACCAAATAATAATGGAGTAGTAACTAAGCCCCCAAGGCCATAGAAACGCCATGTTAGATCTATTTCGTTTATTGATGAAAAAACTAATAAATGCAGGACAAAAACCAATCCGTAAGAGCCGGCAACTAACGCTGCACTTATCTGAATTTTTCTATCGTGGTTAGTTGTTTGGTACCAATTAGTAATTTGATAAATGAGTACCGCCATTATTAATCCAGAAATACAAATCAAAATAGTACGATCAAACTCACCAAGGCTTGGATTTATAGAGATATATAAAAAAGAAACCAGGTAAATAGTAGACATTTGTTTTGCTGTAACTTTGAATCGAATTATATAGACAAAGATAAAACTAGCTAACATTGCTTGCAAAATAACACTTCCCGCAGCAAGTTCATCCTCTCTATCAATAAAAGACCAGATATCTAAAAATGGATTTATAAAAAGTGTGATAAACATGACCAATCCATAACTTGTTGCTGCTGAAAAAATTGCTGCATTGTCTAGTTTCTCTTTTGATGGTCTTGCTGTGAAAACATAGTCCAACATTAAAAATGAACCTAAGAATAACATGAGATGTGATGGTGTGATTAAAGGTTCAACCCCTGTTTCGATTCCAAAAAGAGTATGCCAAATTGCGTCTGAAGCTCCACCAATTCCAAAAACTACAGCACCTAAAACACCGACATCAACTTTATAATCTTTCATATTATTTTTTATGTACATAGCTACTAAAACTGAAAAAGCATAGCCTGAGTACAGTAGCGCATGCCAGGGAGTGAAAAAAGTTTCTATATCGTCGATAAGGTAAGAGTGAGCACTTGAATCAATCCAGGCGCCTGAAAAAAACCAAATCATTGAAAATATTAATAATCTTCTATGATTTTTATCAGTGATTGGCGTTGGTGATAATTTATTAAACATATTGTATCTTTTCTTTATTTTAAACAATTGTTTAAGTTCTTATTCTAGAAATTATTAAAACTGTTTTAGAATTTATGCATGAATGAAAATAGTTTTTCAAGAACTTTAACTTTAAAAAACTCAATTTACTTAGGTTTGAGTTCGATGATTGGTGCAGGATTGTTTAACAACATTGCACCGACTGCAAAGGTAAGCTCATACTCTGCAATTCTCGGTCTGCTGTTAGCATCTACTCTTGCATTTGCTAATGCATCATCATCTGCTCAACTTGCATCGCTCTATCCTCAAACTGGAGGTACGTACTTATATGCAAAAAATGTCCTTGGAAATAGTGCTGCAAACATTGCGGGATTTGTTTTTATCATTGGAAAAACAGTTAGTTGTATAGCGATTGCTTTAACTCTTGGAAACTATCTTTCACCTGTAAATAGTAAAGAATTCGCTGTTTTGTTGTCTTTCGTTGTCTTTTTGATAGGTTTTACAGGAATTCATAAAACAGCAAGAATTGCAAAGTGGTTTGTTTGGATACTTTTTGGATTATTAGCTTTTTATACTATATCAATACTTATAACACCTGGAGTACGTTTCAATATACCTATCACTGATCAGTTTTCTATAAATAGTCTTTTATTATCAGGAAGTATTTGGTTTTTTGCGTTTACAGGTTATTCAAGATTAGCTACGTTTGGTGAGGAAATAAAAAATCCAGAAAAGATTATCCCCACCGCTATTTTTACTGGTCTTGGAATAACTGTACTTTGCTATTTAGTAATTAGTTGGGTTACCCTCTCAATAGTTGACCCTGAGATAATAATGAACTCAAAGACTCCTTTACTAATCGCTATGGATCTCAGTGCTATGTCTGAATTTTCTTTTTTAATTATATTTGGATCTTCTATTGCAATGACTTCAGTCTTCCTTGCATTAATGCCCGGTATTAGCAGGATATATGTTGCGATGGCAAGAGACGGTATTCTCCCAAGAGCTTTATCTACTATCCATAAAAAGTATAACTCTGCATATATTTCAGAAGTATTAGTTTTGGTCACAGTGATTATTGGGATATATCAACTCAATGTCATAGATTCTATAAAATTAAGTTCGTTTTTTATTTTGATTTACTACTCAATAACAAACTTGTCAGTAATTAGGCTGGAAAAAGAGCAAAGAATTTACACAGTTGTAATTGCTTACTATGGCCTGATTGTGTGCATTGTTTTTGCATGTTCGCTTTTGTTACTGTAATTAATAAACCGAGATAAATCTCGGTTTATTTTCAGTGACCTGTAAAAGCTTCCCCCAAAGCCTTTACCAAGTTTTTATAGAAGAATAATTCTCCCCACTTGTAATTATATAAATTACATATACCTTTTTCTACATTTTGCCAATATTTTCACAATCAATATATTTTTGTGAAAATTTTGTCACAAAGTTTAAAGATTGTGAAATCTAAATTAATTAATTTATTGTTTTTAGTTTTTTTTAAAAATATTTTATTCTAAATTCATGAATACTTTTAGTTCACAATATAGCCAAGTTTTTACACAAAACGTTTCTGAATTATGGAGTGCAATATCAATAGAAAATAATTTGAACGATACTCATCCTTTTTGTAAAGAAAATAGATCTATTGAGTGGTCAGGTGATGTACATAAAGATATTCTGGTCTATCTAAATGGAACGACTTATGTAAGAGATTTTTCAGAGTGGTTTGAAGGTAAGGGGTATAATTTATGGATTGGTGAAGATGGCGGACCAAAGTCATATGTAGAGTGGCGAATAAAAGAGCATGCTAATGGTTCTGAGTTATCAATAACGGTGTATCCACATTTATTAAGTAAATGGCCAAAAACACTAGCTTTTATACCTTTTTGGGTATATATCAATCCAAAACTAAGGTCGTATTTAAAATCTGTTCTTAAAGGGTTCAAATGGAATCTTGATAAAAAGACTACTGTACCAAGAAACCAGTTTGGAGAACACTCCTGGTTTTCATAAATTATTTTTCATCTTCACAGCCACATTCTGGACAAAACATTACTCACCTCCTACTTCATCAAGCTTAATAATTGCGCGATGTTCATCAGGTCCCCTAAGAAACATTTGTGAAATCACGCCATATTTGTTTTTAATGACGCCTACTGCTTCAGCTTTTGCTACAGGTTCAGTAACTAGTGACCCTATAACATCTAAGCTCTCTGAAAGTCTTTTAGTTCCACTTTGGTTTGTTATATAAATTGTTGCTTTACCGTTATTTCTAACTCTTTTAACTTTTCCAGCATTCAGACTTGTAGTTACAACTAGTGAATTATCATGTGGAGCAACCCAAACTGGCGTTGTTACTGGTGAGCCATCTTTTTTATAAGTAATTAGATTTATGTATTCGACATCTTTGAAATCGTTAAAGTCCATATAGAAATAATACGTTAAAAATAATTTAATAAAAGCTCTGGAAGCTGTCTCAGCCTGCGTGCAACATAATCGTTAGAAATTAATAAATAAATCAAAGTTAGAATGAACAAGAATTTAAATAGATTTTTTCTGATGTACATAAAGTTATAGTAAATATTTTTTTGTGTACATGTTTACCATTAAACAGAAGGTTATGTTGGGGTATCTCCTTCATTAAAATCTATGTTCAACATACCTGCATAAACAGGTCCCATATATGCTACAGTGCTTCCGTCAAACAAGTCAGTTTCTGATTCGCTATCAAGAACTGCTTGTAGTTTTGTGACTGCGGCATCCATGTCTTCTTTGGAATCCCAAAAGTTCCAACTAATTGCGCTATTTCCATCGAAAATTGCACCTGTAACTTGGAGTCCTTCTGACTCTTCGTAAATTGGCTCTACTTTTTCTTTTAGAAAATTTAACACTGCGTCTGTTTCTTTTGCTACACCAACTACCAATCTCAAGTAGCTTGGTCTCTGACTGTCTTTGGCCATGGTTTGGTATATCTTTCCGTAGACAGCATCTCCTTCATAAACAACCGGAGGTGCAGACATTAAACTTCCTGCACCTGATAAAACTCCTTCAATTTGCTCTTGTGCTGCATCTAAATGCTCTTTACTTTCATAGCATGACAAGTTTATACCTGAATTTTCTCCAGTTATTGCTGCCATCATTGTTAAAAGACCCGGTGTTCCTGCAAACTCAGGTATAACCTTTTCTTTAACATAAGAAACTGCCTCATCTCTTTTCCCATCCTGCAGAGCAGGGATAGTTATTCTAAAGTACATCATTTCCTTTCTATTAATTAAACCTCATGTTTTCCGATAGCATCACCAACTCCAATTATGAAAAGTGGATATAAGATAACTCCACCAAGAACAAATAGCCCCGCAAAAGCTGCGGCTGGTATGATTCCAAAAAGAGTTAGTGCTTGAGCAGGAATTATTATTGCAGCAAAGATGGTTCCAACAGTTTGGGTCCTCTTACTCAATAAATTTCCTCTTCGCTTGTCAGTCCTGACTAGCAAATACGCATACATTCCATATAAGAAAAATATTGTATTTGTAAATGAGCCTGATATTGCACCAACAGTATCAGTATCTAAGACTGTATCAAAAACGCTGTAGTAATTAAATACTGCTCCTAGAGAAAACAACATCTGAACAGTTACACTAACGAACAAGATGTTATGCATATGTGACAAATCAAAAGTTTGTTTTACATCAAAAACTACATAAATACCCAAAAGTACTCCTGTAGTTAAGAATGCAATTACAAAGTTTAATATCGACGTAATTGGTCCGTAAGTTGGGTCAAAGCCAACAGAATCTGGTCCTAATAAAAGTGCCAAGATCACAAAATTTGCTAAAACACAAACAGCAATGACTCTTGTTATTGCTTTTAAGTTTTTAATTTCATCTTTAAATGTTTCCATTGATAATCCTTTCTACAATTTTCCTACAGGAAAATCGACATAATTTTTCCATATATCACATTGACCAGTTATTTCTTGTGGTGCTTCTGAAATAAGATTTGCAACCGCATCTGAAACAACTGATGAAATAACATCTGATGCAGCATGTGCGGCGTCGTGATTAGTCCAAAAGTTAAAACTAAATCCTTTATCTTCAGCTACTTTACAAGCTCCGGTTCCATAAATTCCTTCAACATTTTCGTAAGCTGGATAAACAGTGTTCGTCATAAAATCTGCAACATCATCATAGGTTTTACCCTCTTGGGTTCCTCCACCTAAAACAAATCTTGCAAAAAATCCATCTTCACCGTCTTTGGACACTGCAACGTATTGCTGTCCAGCAACCATGGTTCCTTCCGTAACTACTGGCTGTCCTGCTAGCATTTCACCAGCTCCTGCTAATGCTTGGTTGAACTTTTCAATAGAAGCATCTTTAGCCTCTTCATTAGCCCATGTAGACCATGCCATAAATCTTCCATCGTTAGTGGCACATGCAGCTATTCCTAATAGCCCTGAGATTCCCTCATAAGATGGTATTACTGTATTCTTGACGTATTCAAGGGCGTTATTCATTTCACCCTCTTTTACATCTGCAAGAGTTAGTCTTACAAACATAAAACTCCTTCCTTAAAGTTTTAAGCCCCTATTTTTTCGGAGCTGTTTCCATTGCTTTTCCTAAACCAAAAATAAATAGTGGATAAAGTACTAATCCTCCTAAGACAAGTGTGATGAAGCCCACAACTTCTGGAAGCACTCCATACGCAAAACCAAGTGTACTTACCATAACTAGAGTAGCTCCTCCCCACCCTGCATAATTTGCATAGGTTGGAATTAGGTTAGCTTTTGTACTTCGTAGAACAGCTATCCCAAATATTCCTATAAAGACTCCCCATGCAGATGTTGCTGCACTAGTTGCATCAATTACCTGGTTAGTTGTTAAGAATGTTTCACCTATTGAATTCTCTTGTCCAACAGCACCGAATGCTGGCATAGTGTTAACAACGTGTGCGACAAAAGCCATTGTGCCCGTTACGTTAACATATGGGTTATCATCTCCACCAAATAATTTTGTTCCAATGTAGAGAACAAATAAAAATGCGAAGCTTAAACCAAAGTTTAAAACTGACAAGGCTGGTCCCCATGTTTCACTATATCCAACTTGGTCTGTAGGAATTAAAAATGCCTGTATGCCGAACGATAATATTATCGTTACAACAAAGACTTTTGACATTGTTGAGCCAAGTCTTGATTCACTTTCTGTAATCATATTTTTCCTTTCTACTCTGTGCCTGAAGTTGCTTTATCTCCCCAAGCAAAATAATTTCCTAAACTTGTTCCAACTACCAAAAACAACCATCCAACAAGTCCAATTATTTGGAAATCTTCTGGTAATTCATAACCAAAAAATATATCTGCTGAACTACCAATAGTTATGATAAAAGCACCTAAGACAGTTATGTTTTCATATAGTGGACGAAAAATGCCAGTTCCTCTTAAAGTTAAAGTATAAATTAATGAGTTAAAAGCCCAAAAAAAGTACATTGGGAAAAAACCATCTTCTTCAAGGAGAGTAATTTCAAGAAACGTACCCAAAATAATAACTGAAGCTAATACTGTTGTAGCTGCTTTCCAATATTCTGGAACATGCCCCTCTGCAAGATAATAGCCTGCAATAATAATAGAAACTAATGTGAACCCCCAGAAAAAGTTCAACAAATCATCAACTGCGTCTAAAGCTGTTGATCCTGAGAACTCTACTCCTATAAATACCACATTAATGACTAGAAAAGTCAGTGCATTTTGTCTTGCTAAATCACCGATTGGCTGGGTGAAAAATTTTTTCATTAGTTAACCTACCTTCCATAAGTTCCCTCTTATTAAATTGTTGATGTAACCTAACTACCTTAAATTACATATTAATTTTACAAAAATTATGCACTGCCCGCTTAAATTAATGTTAATTTTATGTAAACAAATAATTATGAGGATTCTTGTTTTTGCAGAAGCTCTTTCGACTTAGGAAATATTTTTTAAAGTTTTTACAAGACTTTCTATAAGCATTTCAATATGGTCAATTTGAACACTTTCATTTGGTGCGTGAGCATTTCCTAGTTCTTCATCAGCGGCACCGACTAATACTAATTCCGCATTAGGAAACTCTCTGACAAAATCATTAGCAAACGGTATTGATCCACCAACGCCAATATAAGCAGTCTCATTGTCCCATATTGAATTAAAACTATTAACTAACTCTGTTGTAAATGGTTTATTAGGATCTGCAACTACCCCAGAACCTTTTGAATTTGGAATAAATTTAACTGATGCATTCCACGGAATATTCTTCATCACATGTTCTTCAAGCATTTTCATTGCATGCTCTGGGTCTTCTGTTGGAGGTAATCTTAAACTAATTTTTGCTTTAGCTTTAGGAATTACTAAATTAACTGCATCTTTGACAGGTGGAGCATCGATAGCCAAAACATCTAAAGCTGGTTCTAACCAAAGTCTTTTAGAAATGCTTTCCGTGTCAAATAGGTTGATATCATCTGAGCCAAGCATTTTTTTTAGGAAAGATTCTTCAAGCTCTGTTACTTGCATGTCTGTTGGGGTTAATCCTTCTATAAGTAACTCTCCTTTTTCGTTGTGAAAAGAAGCGATAATTCTACTTAATACCATAAATGCATCCGGAACAACTCCACCACCAACACCAGAGTGTATTGGCCTCATTGGTTGATCAACTTCAATAAATGCATCAGCTAAACCTCTAAGTGTTGTTGTAATTGTGGGAACTCCTATTTTTACATTTCCAGAATCAGCAATAACTATTACATCAGCCTCTAAAGATTCTCTGTTTTGTTCTATAAAAGAAGCCATAGTTGGTGATCCAATTTCTTCTTCACCTTCTATAAAAATTTTAATATTAACTGGTAGGTCTTCTAAAAGTTTCTTAACAACGTTGTAATGAACAACAACTCCAGATTTATTGTCACCAGAACCCCTTCCATAAAGCCTTCCCTCTTTTATGACAGGTTCAAAAGGTTCTGTATTCCAAAGGTTTATATCACCTACAGGTTGAACATCGTGATGAGCGTATAAAAGTACTGTCTTTTTTGAAGGGTCTATTTCGGTATGTGCTACAACTGCAGGCATTCCTCCAGCAACTTTAATTATCTGGGTATCAAGTCCTAATCCTGCAAACAAATTTTCTACAAATTGAGAAGATGCATCGACATCATCTCTGTGTGCTTTATCAGAACTGATAGATTGGATTTTTACCATTTCTGATAACAGATTAATTATTTCTTCTTGAGCCATAAAGATATTGTACGTCTTAAAAATATTTATTCGTAAGAGATGGCCTCTAGAATGTTCTGCCTTGATGCTCTAATTGCTGGGAGTATTGCAGCAACTACACCAGCAATAATAGATATACCGATCCAAAGAAATGTTTGAGAGATTGACACTGAAAAAACTGTGAATCCATCATCAGCTAAGGTTTGTATCAAACTCCATGCAAAGAAGATTCCAAGACCCGTACCAAGAGCTGCTCCAAAGATAGCAATTATAGAAGATTCAATAAATATCATTCTTCTAATTTGTTTTCTGTATGTACCAATCGCTCTCATAAGTCCAATTTCCCGAGTTCTCTCATATACCGACAAAGATAGTGTGTTGGTTATACCAAATAGTGCTACAAATATTGAAATAGATAGAAACCCATAGATAACATTTAGTAATAACTGGATTTGATTATTGGCTTCTTCCACTAAGCCATCTTCATCTCTTATTTCAACCCCTGGATATCCATCAACAATAGAATTTATTTTCTCCTCAAGTTCAGGTGTTTTCTCATACACATTGAAATATAATTCTGTATCAAGTGACTCATCACTAAAGAATGAACTGTTTTCTAATAAAACAAAAAATTCAGCTGGTGGTTGGGTTGTCCAATCAAAAATATAAGAGACGGTAAAGCCCTTTTCTCCCTCTTCAGGAATAGTTAGCAATACCTCATCACCAACTGATAATCCCTCTCTTTCGGCTGTTTGTTTTAAGATTCCAATAGTATCTTTCTTTAAAAAGCCTTCTCTACTTCCTTCAATATCATCTGTTTTAACAAGATCAAATACCGTCTCGTCTACAGCACCTAAAATTAGAGGCCTTTGGTTATATCCGACTACAGTTGCTCTTGTTCGAGATAGTTTTGTCACTTCATCAAGCTCTAACAGCTCTTCTGATAAACCAGTGGGGATTCCAGGTGATGCAAAAACATTTGCGGCACTAACTTGATAATCAGCTAATATAACCTCGCTAATTAGAGTTTCTGCCTGTGCTTTAAAAGAGGTTGTAATTACATTAGCTAAAGAAATCAATGTTAGACCTATCATTAAAGCTGAGGCTGTAGACGCTGTTCTTCTTGGTGTTCTTTTAGAATTTTCTGTTGCTAATTTTCCTAAAATTCCAAATATTAAGTTATAAAATTTTTCAAATATAAAAACAAAAGGTTTTGTAATTGATGGGGTTATAACTGATATACCAATAAAAATAATACCCGCGCCAAATCCTACTTGCTGAAGTGAGGAAAGGGTAGGGAGATCTAAAAATTCAAACAAAACGCCAAACAACATTCCAAAACCAATTGTTGATATGAGTGTTCCAAAAATTAACCTTATAAACAGTGACTTTCCTTTAGGAGTTGAGATACTGTCTCTTATTGCTTCCATAGGACTTACTTGGGAAGCTTTTCTAGCAGGAAGTAGGGATGAAAGAATTGTTACTGTAACACCAATTGCTAATCCAACGAGTGCAGCTTCAGTTGTTAAAACCAAAGGTCCTTCAGGTAATCCGAATTCAAAATATTGCAAGCCCTCTTTAACTGCGACTGCAAGTCCAATACCAAGTCCAATTCCCAAACCAGAACCAACAATTGACATAAAAAGAGATTCTGAAATAACAAGTCTATATATTTGTCTCTTAGATGTACCAAGTGCTCTAAGTAGGGATAGTTCTTTAGTTCTCTGTAAAAGAAGGATTCTGAATGTGTTCTGAATTATAAAAGCACCCACAAATATAGCTATTCCAGCAAAAACATTGAGAATTGTATTAAAGAAATCGAGACCTTGCTTAATGGAGTCTGCCTGTTCTGCTGCCGCTTCTTGGGCATTAATTACATTTAAATTTTCACTATCAAGACTTGCTATTTGTTCTTTAACTTCGTTTACATCGTAATTATTTTCAACAACAACATTAATTAAGTCGACTTTGCCTGTGGAATCTAGTAATTTTTGAGCAGTTGTAAAATCGAACAATGCAAATGTTGCACCTCCAGGTGATCCGACATTAGCAAATTCAGCAATTCCCGAAATTGTAAAAGTTGCAGGAGTTGCTCCGGCCAATACGGTCACTTTATCTCCAACTGCAAAGTCATGATTTTCAGCAGTAAGAACATCCATAACAACTTCTCTAATATTTGTTGGAGGTTTACCTTCAACTAGCGACCATTGGGCAGCATAGGGGTTGTTATCCCAAGCAGCTCCGAATGTAGGTGCAAATCCATTTTGAACTAATATTGTTTCTCTTGGACACTCTTCAGATAGAGAGTGACAATCTTTTCTGTCACCAAATTTAATATATTGTGCATACCCTAAAACGTCGCCCCAGGCAGCCTTGACACTAGGTAGGTTCTGAATTTCTTGAATTTTTTCATCTGGAATTTTTTTTACTTCGAAAGAAACAGGACCTTGACCTCCGTCTCCACTAAAGCCTTGAGCAAAATCTTCTTGTATAGGTTGAACTACTAAATCAACACCTTCGTATATTCCAGTAAATAAATTATCAAATGCTGATTTGTTACTCTCGGAAAATATATTTGAAGCAATAATTACAGCTACACCAAGAATAATTGATGATGTTGTTAGAAAAATTCTAACTGGATAAGTCCTGAGGTTCTTCCAGGCTATAAGAAATAAGGGGCGTTTAGTAAATCCAAACATTAGATGTCACTTAGAGCAGTGACCTCTGAAATAATCTCTTCTTGAGTTGGCTCTTCTAAATCGCTAGCTATCTTCCCATCCTTTAACATTACGACCCTGTTCGCAAATGAAGCAGCATATGGATCGTGAGTTACCATAATTATTGTCTGGTTGAGCTCCTCAACAACTGACTTCATAAATACTAGAAGTTCTTTACTAGACTTCGAATCAAGATTTCCAGAAGGTTCATCGGCAAATATAACTTCTGGCTTTGTAGCCATAGCTCTTGCAGCGGCAACTCTTTGCTGTTGTCCACCCGATAGTTCATTTGGTCTGTGTGTCAATCTATCACTAATATCAACAGTCTCAACAACCTTTTTTACCCAATCCATGTCAGGTTTTTTTCCAGCAATAGATGCTGGCAGTGTAATGTTTTCCTCCGCTGTGAGAGTTGGGATAAGGTTGAAAGCTTGAAAGACAAACCCAAAACTATCTCTTCTAATTTTTGTTAACTGCTTATCGTTCAACGTTGATATGTCACTGTCTTTCAGGTAAATTTGACCAGATGAAGGTCTGTCTAAGCCAGCCAAGCAATGCAGTAATGTTGATTTTCCAGATCCAGAAGGACCCATTATTGCAGTAAATTGCATTTCGTTAAAATTTATATTGATGTTGTCAAGAGCAGTAACACTTGTTTCTTTTTCTCCATATATTTTTGTTAAGTTGTTAGCACTAATTATTACGTTCATGAATTCAATATTAGGATGTACTAAAAAATACTGTTACTTGATAAATATCAGTTAACAAAATTTTTACATATCTCACTTTACTTTCTGATTTCAATTTGTTTATATTGTCTTATGTACAAAGTAAATAACTGGAACTGGTGGTCTCTACGTATGTAGGTGCTCAGTTTTTGTTATTTAGTTGAACCGGGCACCGCCCGGTTTTTTTATTTGAAATTGTCACTGAAATTAAAACTCCGGGCCAAACCCAGATTAATTTTGAATTTATTTTAAAAACTATTCTTCTTCTAGGGTCTTTTTCCAATCATATTTATAATTTTCTGGGTGTTTTCTCATATCGTATTTTGACCATAACTGAAAAACAGCTGCTCCTATTACAAGAACAATACCAATTACAATTTCCCAATTTGAACCTTCGTCGTAAAACATACTTTTATAATAATATTTTAAGAGATGGTAACCGTAGCTAGAGAGCCTTTTTTAGATACTTTATTAAATATAAAACTTAGTACAAATATTCCTGTAGCAACTAATGACATTGATGGCCCGGAGGGGAGATTTAAAAAATATGAAAGGTAAAGTCCCGTAATAGAAGAAATGACACCAAAAAATATACTTACTTTTATAGAAGTAACGAATGTATCAGTCACCAACTTTGCAGCAGCTGCTGGAATAATGAGCATACTAAGTACCAAAATAACTCCAACTGTCTGCAGCGAACCAACGATAGCAATTGATAATAAAATTAAAAACAAATAATTTAAAAATGTAGTATTAAGTCCTTTTACTTCAGCACCAATTGGGTCAAAAGAATAAAATAACAGTTGCTTAAAATAAACAATTACCACCAAAAGCACTATTAATAACAGGCTGATGACAATATAAACGTCAGATGTACTCACGGCAAGTATTTGGCCGAACAGCAAGTCTTCTAAATTTATTGTGACCTCTAATAAAGAGATGAGTACAAAGCCTAAGGCAAAAAAAGAGGAGAAGATTATTCCAATTGCTGTATCTTCCCCTATATTTGTATTTTTTATAATTAGGCCAAGAAAGATTGCAATTAAGATTGCTGCGGGTACTCCTAACTCAGATATACTAAATCCTAAAAAAACTCCAACAGCGATTATGGGAAGCGTTGCGTGTGCTATAGCATCAGCCATAAAACCCATATTTCTGTTGATTGCAAATGGCCCTAGAATTGAAAGCATAGCTCCTGAAGCAAATGCAGTAACTAATGACCTAATCATAAAATCATATTTTAAAGGATCTAAAATTAGCTCAATCATTACTGTTGTTTCCCTCTGTTTTAAAATGAGATTTATTATTAAAGAGTTCAGAATGTGAACCATACATCTCTTTAATAACTTCAGGCGTTAAGACTTCAGATGGATCTCCATATGCGCAACAGTGCGTATTTAAACACAAAACCTCATCGAATTTTTCTTCAAGATTATTCACATCATGAGTAGCAATCAATATAGTTTTACCGTCTAGGTTGATACTGTTTATCAATTGCATTATGTCTTCCTGAGCACCAATGTCAACAGCACTAAAAGCTTCATCTAATAATAAAATTTCAGAATCTTGTGCCAACGCTCTGGCGATTAAAACTCTCTGAAGTTGTCCTCCAGATAAGCTTTTTATATTGTTATTAATTTTTTCTTCTAAACCCACATCTTGTAATGCTTTTTTAATTTTGTCGTTAACTTGTTTTCTGTTACGTAAGCTAGAAAGTTTTTTAGTGGTTATGCCCATTTCAACGACCTGCTTAACTGATAATGGAAAATTCCAATTAATTAAATCTTTTTGTGGAACATAGCTAACCTTACCTTTTGCTTCCTCGGGAGTACTTCCCTCTATAGTCAAAGAGCCTTCAGTGAGAGGAATTAGTCCAGCCAGTGCGTTAAATAGTGTGGATTTGCCCCCTCCGTTTGGTCCAACAACTGCTACTTTCTTCCCTCTGTTTATGGAAAAGTTTACACTTTCTAGAGCTGGTGAACTTCCAAAATGTACGCAACACCCATCTGAAATTATCAGAGGAATGTTCAAGCTATTTTTTTCTTTAGTATTCATTAAGATACCTCTCTTTAAGTTGACGAAGGTTATCTATAATTAACCTAATCAGTATTTGTTAGGTTCTCTACTATTAATTCAACAGCTTCAAATAAAAAATCGGGATAGGATTGTCCTTCTTTTAAAGTTTCAACCCACAATCCTTCAACTGCTTTTATTCCAGTTTCTGCAACAATTGTATCCGCATACACAGAAGGAGCTTCTGCTTCAATAAAGATAACTTTTACATTGTTGTCCTCAATTACATCAATGACACCAACAAGTTGTGATGGTGATATTTCATTGGCTGAATCTACACTTGGAATTATTGTTGATAATACTTCAAGTCCGAATTTGGCCTCAAGATAGCCTAGAGACTCATGTGTTGTTATCAGTTTTCTGTTTTGAGAAGGTATTGTAGAAATTAATTCAGACACTTGACTAACTAAACCTTTTAGTTCGGTCACATAAGCTTTGCCTGCTGTCTCATAGTCAGAAGCATTACTTGGATCAAACTCTACTAATTTGCTTTCAATATATTCAGCTGCATAGGAAACTCGATTTGGGTCAAACCAAAAGTGAGGGTCATAAGCTCCGTGGTCATGACCTTCGTGGTCATCATGTCCTTCTTCGTCGTGGTCATCATGTCCTTCTTCGTCGTGGTCATCATGTCCTTCTTCTTTGAATTCAATAGGAAATACATTTTCACCAACTTCTGCCAAAACCTCTGAACTACATGCAGAATTTTCTAGAAGTTTTACTAATGCACTAGGCTCATATCTTAATCCTGTATAGAAAACAAGATCTGCGTCTGCTATTTTTCCTGCATCCTGTGGAGAGGGGTCATAATTATGAGGGTCTACTTCTGCAGGCATTATAACTGTAAGATTAATATTGTCTCCACCAACTTGGCTTACAAACTCACCAATCATTGGTGTTGTAGCAACAACATTAATTTCTCTACCATCTATTGCTGGACAACCAGCTTCTGAACTGCCACCAGAACATGCTACTAAAACTAATGAGAGGGTTAAAATAGCGAATTTAAATCTTGGTTTATTATTCAATATTCTCCTTAATGTTTATCAATAAATGAGATTAAGTCTCATTTATTTTATTGTCAAGTATTAAATGAGAATTTATCTCATTTTTTTAAAGTGTTTTATTATAATTATTTCATGTCAGAAATTTCAAAGCAGATATTATCAGATCATAAAGTTTCGATAACAAACCCCAGGATTTTAGTTTTAGAAGCCCTCCTTGATAGTAAGAATCCTCTCACAGTTGATGAGCTTCAATCAAAGCTTTCAGGTAGTGTGGCTAAATCTACCTTATACAGAGTTTTGAATGACTTAAAGAAAATAAAAATTTTACATGAGTTTACTACTCCTGATAATTCAACTGTTGTTGAGCTTTTACTTGAAGACCACTCCCATCATCACCATTTATTTTGTAGCGATTGTGGTGAGATTATAGATGTGGAAATGAGCGGTGAGTTTGAAAATCTTCTAGATAAAGAAATTAAAAAAATTGAGAAACAGTTTAATTTTGTAATCCAAGATCACAGAGTTGAAATGTTTGGTGTCTGCACAGATCAATGTGCTAATTGCAAGTAGGTTAAAAGATTATTGCTATTAAGTTAGCGTTAAGCAACATAGACTGAATGCCCTCAAAGGTGTGAAAAGCTTCTAAGGGTGCTCTTAGTGGTATCGTCATTACCTCATCTGTAATAGTATCTTTAACCGCAAGAGCAGTGTCTATGTAATCTTTATCAATAATATTGCAAACAACACACATAATGTAAGTTTAATTATATATTGGTTTTTAACAATAAGAAGTTACTAAGGAGCATTGTTGTTAATGAAAATTTCTCCAAGGCTTAGTCATGGAATAATTAATGTTGGTGATTTACCAATTCCATTTGATATGGTCTTAAACTCAGCTGTCTTGGTAGTCGTTGTAACATTTGTTTTTCTAAAAATCTCATGGAAAGAGTCAATATTAACTTCACAAGAAACTCTGTTTTCAACAAAGCAGTCTTTACTAGGTAAGGTTTTCGGGTTTATAATTCTTCTTTTACTAACTGTCCCCGGTTTAGTAAACAATGAATCGGCTAAAACATCTATTACACCTCTAATTTTATGGATATTTTTGTGGATTGCTGTGCCTGTGCTTGGTCTTATTTTTGGAGACCTTTATGCAAAATTTAATCCTCTTGCACTCATTGTGAATCGTGAGGGGGTTTCACGCAATGTATACTTTGCCTCATTTTTGTTTCTTTGCTTAACGTGGTTTGAACTTGTATGGAATAAACCCGGAAATCCAAGACATATAGGTATTGTTTTCTTAATTTTGCTTGTGGTGGTGTCTGTGGTCCAGAGGTTTTATAACAAAACCGTAATTGAAGTAGACCCCCTGTTGTTACTACATCACCTGTATAGCAAAATGCGAATAACAAATAGTAAACCTGTATTTAGAACACTACTAAATAACATCTCAAATCTTGCCCAACTAAAAGGTATGGAATACTTTATATTGCTTATGATTGGCACCGTTACCTACGACGGCCTACGAGAGACAACTTTTTGGTTTGAATTATTTGGATCTCAAACATATGAAACATCATTTTCTACAGTTGCTTTTTTATTAATGAATCTTTTGATAATAGTGTTCTATAGATTTGCATGCTATTTTGCTATACGAGTGAGTGGTGAAGATTTAAACCTAAACGAGATTTCTCTTAAATTTGGACACACAATGCTTCCAATTGCTTTTGCATATCATGTGACACATTATTTAAGCTTACTTTTGTTTGAATTTCAAACTGTTGTTTATAGATTGAATGATCCACTTGGTTTTGGATGGAATTTATTTAATGTGCAGGAACCCGAAGTAAATTATTTCTTAGAACCCATTGCTCTTTGGACAATAATGGTCATTGTTACGCTTGCAGGCCATATGTTAAGTGTTGTTTTAGCACATGATTTGTCAGTAAAATTATTTGGACATCAAAAAAGTGATAAGACTCAGTATGTATTTCTATTTATAACAGTAGCTTTAACACTTCAAGCATTGTTTGTACTAAGCGTCGCTTAGATACTTACTTTAACTTATTTTCTATACTGGCTACTCTTTCAGCAATTGGAGGGTGTGAGTAATAATAAGAGCTATATAAAGAGTCTGGTGTTAAATTAGAAGCATTGTCTTTGCTCAACTTCAATAAGCCAGAAATCATATATTCCCCATTAGTGTATTGAAATGAAAAATCATCAGCTTCAAATTCTCGTTTTCTAGACAGTGCTGAGGTGAAAGGTCTAGTAAAGAAGGTATAAGAACCAGCAACTAGGTAGAGGAGTAAAAACTTTGAATATATAGTTAAAGATTCTAAACCGTGGTCAAGAAAAAAATTATCACTTTTAAGTACTTCACTTAATATAAAGAAACCAATGAAACCAAATACTAGCGAACTAATTAGTGTCTTCTTTATGTGTCCTAACTTATAGTGTCCTAATTCGTGACCAAGTATTGCCTCCATTTCGTCTGGAGTGATTGTTTTTAATAGTGTGTCAAAAAACACGATTCTTTTGTTTTTTCCAAATCCAGTAAAAAAAGCGTTTCCGTGGGTACTTCGTAAACTTGCATTCATGACAAATAAACCTTTTGATTTAAAATCAACTTTTTTTAATAACTTTTCTATAGGTTTTTTATATTCTTCATTATCAAGCGGTTCAAACTTGTTGAATAGTGGCATTATTAAAACTGGATATAGGAAGAAAATAACTGCTTGAAGGGTAAAGACAGCTCCAAAAGCGTATATCCACCAGTTATCTCCTAAATTTACGACTATGTAGATTACAGTTGCATAAATAACTGATGAGATAGTTGCAGATATTAACAAACCCTTAAAAATGTCTGTGACAAATGTTTTTGTAGTTGTTTTATTGAAGCCGTGTCTTTCCTCTATAACAAATGTTGAGTATATAGATATTGGAAGTGAAATTACTTGCTCAACTACCAACAATAAAAGTCCTAATAAAACTGCTCCGAGAACATCTGACGAAGTTATAGAGACCACCATCTCACTAAGAAAATTAAACAATCCCCCCAAAGTAAAAATTATCAATACAACAGCACCAAAGAGAGCTGTAAAAATTTGGAATCTGATTCGATCAACATTGTATTCAATTGATGTCTTGTACTCCTCCGCCGTGACAACACTTACAAATCTTTCTGGAATAGTGTCTTTATTATGCTCAATAGATTTAAGGTTTCTTAATTTTAAATATGTTTCTAACAAAAACTTAACTGCTATTAGAGACAGGAAGGCAACAGTGAAGTTGGTGGAAGCTAAAAATTCTTGCATGTTCGGAACTATTGTACCTTAAGGCTTTTTATAAGTTATTTCCGATTGGAAAATGACTTAAGCACTACGACAACAGCAGCTAAGAAGAAAGCTACCTTTAGAACAAATATGCTCACTAGAGCAGTCAAATATAGAAATAGTAATGAAATAATTATTCCTGGAATTCTTCCAATTTTTACTTCAACTGTTTTCACTGCTTGTATCCTCTCCATCAACTTCAGTTACTGGTTTAGAAATCTTGTCACCAGTTTCAATGACATCATCTGTGTTTATATCAATAACTTTTTTACCTAAAACTTTTATAGACAGATTTCTATCAGATTTATTATCGGAATTAGCAGGCTCTGCTTGGACATCAACAAAGGACTTTCCGTTTACCCTAATTGAAACATTTTCATCTTTATCTTTACTACTGCCCTGTATGTCAATTTCAATTAATCCACCAGCAATTGAAATTTTCGGCTTCTTAGGTCTTCCTGAGTTTTCATTTTTTTTAATAGATCTAAAATCTTCTTCTGATGTGTCCCAATCCCAGACTGGCGTCCCACTTATAACTTGAAACGGTTCTGGTAACCTATCTCTGTTTTTCCAAACTTTTAATGTGTCATAAGGCACATCTAACAGTTCTGCTAATTCTTTTAAACCTACTAAATTCATTTTTTCCTTTTATGTGACTATTAGTAACATTATATAATATATGTATTTTTATGCAACTATTAGTAACATTTAAACTTATTTTCCAAATCTTCTCTCTCTTTGTGAGTATTCTCTAAGACAACGAAGAAAGTCAATTTTTCTAAATTCAGGCCAATACACATCTTGAAAAATCACCTCAGAGTAAGCACTTTGCCACAATAAAAAACCTGACAACCTTGACTCTCCGCTAGTTCTAATAATTAAATCAATATCTGGTGTTTCAGGAGAGTATAAATGTTTTCGTAATTGCTCATCTGTTACGTTCTCAATTAATTCATCAAAATCATTGTGATCTTTTCTATTTTGATCAATCAATCCCTTAATGGCATCTAGGATTTCTTGTCGACCTCCATAACCTAGTGCAATTGTTAAAGTTTTTTGTCCTCCACCCCTAACTTCTTTGAGTTGTTTAATGGTTTCTCGTAAAAAATCTGGTAAAAGATCCGTGGATCCAATAAATTCAATTTTAAAATTATCTACTACATCATCAATTAATAGCTCTTCAAAGAGTTCATTCAACACTTGGAAATATGGTTCTAGTTCTTCTACTGGTCTAGATAAGTTTTCTCTTGATAAAAGCCAACTTGTGATGTAATTAATCCCAACTTCATCACACCATCCAATACACTCTTTAAGTCTCGTCATCCCGATTTTATATGAAACTTTAAAACTAAGTAGTCCTTCTTTCCTTGCGTACCTTCTGTGACCATCATGAATTAATCCAATGTGTTTAGGTAAGCTTTCGCTAAATAATTTATTGCGTAAACGATTTTCGTAAATTGAGTAAATTAATCTTGGAGAAGACATTTTTTAAGCTGTAACTGCTTCTATTTCTTCAATTGTTTTTGGAGCATTTTCTGTGAGATTCATGGGTCCACTATTTGTACAAACTATATCATCTTCAATTCTCACACCAATACCTAGGAGGTCTTCAGGGATTTCATGTTTTACCGTTTTAGCATTCATCATTTCTTCTTTTTCTAGTTTTGTAGCTTTCTCCATCCCCATAATTTTTCTACGTTCTCTAATTTCATTTGGATCTCGTTCAAGTAAAGGAAACTCTATAACAGGCTTTGTTGGTCTTACGTAGATTCCTGGTTCTATGGTTGTCACCATTCCATGCTCAAATGCTCTTGGTTGTCCATTCACTTCATTACTTCCAGCATCATGAACATCAAGGCCTAGCCAGTGCCCGGTACCATGCATAAAGAATTCGAAAAAATGCATCATTGAAGTTGTTTCTTCTACGCCAAGTGGAACTAGTTTTAAATTAACCAATGATTCAGATAAAGTTTTTATAGTTTGTTGGTGTACTTCTTTCATGGAGTTCCCCACAACTACTCCTTCTACACCCTCATTTTGCACCCTTAACACTTCTTCATATACGTCTTTTTGAGGTGATGTAAATTTTCCTGATACAGGAAAAGTACGGGTTACATCAGAAGAGTACATTCCATACTCTGCTGCTGCATCAATTAGAAGCAGGTTTCCATCATCAAGTTGATCTCTGTTTGTTGAGTAATGAAGTATGCAGGCATTATGACCTCCAGCAACTATTGAGGGGTAGCCTAGTCTTTCTGCACCTCTGTCATAAAATATCTTTTCCATCTCTGCTCCAACTTGATACTCATACATTCCAGTATTTGTAGTTTTCATTGCATGAATGTGACCTTCAACAGTTATATCACAGGCTTTTGTTAGTAGCTCAATCTCTCCCTCACTTTTAATTAGTCTAAGTTCTGAAACTAATGGCTGGAGTGAGTGTAGTGTTGCGTTGCTGAAGTCAGCACCCCTTTGATCATACGGGACTGCATGGGTAAGAATTTTCTTATCATGTTTTTCAAAATTATTTGAGGAGTAGTCACAATAAATATCATTAAAGCCTCTAAGCAAGTTAGGAAGTATTTTTTCGTAGTCTTGAAATGAATAAGCTTTTGAAGCATCGTATTCATCAACTGCACCAGACTGACCTAAACGTTTTCCCTCCCATGTCTCCATTTCCTCGTTTCTATCTTGAACAAACAAATGCAACTCCGGCTCTGAGTCTTTAATGAGGATTACAGCATGTGCATCTGGCTCTGGCCATTCTGTTAAATAGTAGAAATTTGAATCTTGACGGAATGGATACCACGTATCATTGTTTCTATAAACTATTGATCCACTATGGAGTAAGACAGCACCATTCTTTATTCTATTGGCTAAGCGTTGTCTGGAATTAATTGAATTATTCATGTACAGATTAAGAATAATCTAGATTTTATAGAAAATGCTAGTGTTTTATACAGAATTAAGAAATTTTTCTAAAACTTTAACCCATGTGTGCTCGTTATGTTCTCCACCAGATATCTCTAAAAAATTAGTTTTAATGTTTTGTGCTTGAATTGCTTTATTAACTTCACGAACTCCAGAAAGATAGAAATTATTGTTATTAGAAAAATCAAGATTCCATTCAGAAGGAAATATATTGCTTACACTATCTCCAAAAATTCCGCCCTCATTGGTACCAACAGAAAGGTTGCAAAATAAATTTTTATTTAAATTATTTAAATCACTTATAAAATCGGGAAAACCAAACCAAAATGCAGGAGAAAAAGAAAAGACATTATCAAAATAGGGAAATAAAATTGAGGTTTTTAAAGACATCAAGCCTCCCATAGAGGCTCCCATCACAATTTTTTTAACTGAATTAACGTCAACATCGTAATCAGAAAGTATCGAAGGTAAGTAGATATTTATCAATGAGTTTAAGTGTTCTACAGCATGGTTTATGTTTTGTGTTCTTGGATATGGGTTATATTGCTTTTTTCTGCTTTTATTTGAAGTTACTCCAACAACAAAATATCCATTCTGAGTCTGGTTTTCAATATTGCTTAAGACTTCTTCAAAATTAAAAGAGTACCCATACGCACTTTTAGAGTTCAAAAATAAATTTTCAGCATCAAATGAAAGAATTAAGTGGGTTATTCTTTTGAATTTAGGGTACCTTACAATAATTTTATTCGTATCTTCTAGGTTTATATCAACAACTGGTTGGCTTATATGTATATTCTCAAAAGATTTTGAATAGTTGGAAAATATGAGCATTATTTACTGAAGATTATTATCAATAATTTCAGCGACTTCTTTTGCTTTAACTTCGCTTGGAGTAATTATTAATACAACATTATCTCCGGCAATTGATCCAATAATATCTTCAATATATAAGTTATCGACAGAATCAGCAATTACTTGTGCTGCTGCTGTTGTGGTCTTAATTACAACCTGATTTGAAACCGGCTCAACATCTATTACAAAATCTTTAAGGGCTTTTTTTGCAATTTTTAATTGTGCGTTGTTATCTTGATTTTTTGGTAATAAGTAAACGAGTCTTCCATTGTTAAGCCTTTTTTTAACTGCTCCTAACTCACTTAAATCTCTTGATAATGTTGCTTGAGTTATTATTATTCCGTTCTTTTTCAACACACCTTTTAATTGATTTTGAGATGAGACTTTTCCCGTATCAATAAAGTCAGCTATTAGTTTTTGTCTTTGAATTGTTGCTTTAGTCATATTTATAAATATACATTTTTTTGTATATTTATACAATCATAAATTTTTATAAATCTCTTTTGCAAGGTTAACTGCTTCTTCTTTACTAACCTCACCATCGTTAATTCTTTGTTCATACAAAGCTTTCATTATTGTTCCCACTTTTGGACCGGGTTCAATATTAAAAATTTCCATAATTTCGTTGCCTGTAATTGGAGGTCTCATCTTTGACATTTCTTCTTTTTCTAAAACCTCGTTAATTCTTCTTTCCATTTCATCTAAATTATCATAAATCTCTTTTGCTTTGTTTTTATTCTTTGTAGTTACATCAGCTCTAACAAGATTGTTTAATTCTTTAAGAACATTTCCCGAATCAACTATATATCTTCTTACTGCCGAGTCTGTCCATCCCATTTTGAACGTGTGGGGCCTTAGGTGAAGTTCAACTAATAACGCTACATCTTTAATTGTTTTTTTATCATATTTTAAATCTTTTAAAATTCTCTTAGTCATTTTTGCTCCAACAACTTCATGGTGCCTAAAGTGTACTTTTCCATTTTCAATGCCCCTGGTTTTTGGTTTGGCAATATCGTGGAATAAAGCTCCTAGA
Source organism: uncultured Candidatus Actinomarina sp. (assembly GCA_902519215.1). GTDB lineage: Bacteria > Actinomycetota > Acidimicrobiia > Actinomarinales > Actinomarinaceae > Actinomarina. The sequence goes on from CABYIX010000008.1 coordinate 45,758, forward strand.
CGAGAGACTAGGTTAGGAGACACTCCATCAACAACGGTTAGTGTGTGTTCGTAAACATCTTTATGGTGGTGTTTAGGGTCAATCTCCATTTTAAGCTCATTTATTTCTGGTATCGTAAATGTACTTAATCCACTTTCTACAAACACCCTTATGCCATTTGATGGGTTTTTTCCTGTAAGAAGTTTAGAAAATTCATCTCTAATTCTTTCTTTTGAAACAATCTTTATCCTCTCAACATTCTCTCTCATTGCATTGTATGTTTCATCATCAGGAGCAAAGCCATGCGAGCTAACAAACCGACATAATCTCAACATACGTAACGGGTCATCAGAAAAGGATATAACTGGATTGTCGGGTGTTGTTATGGTTCCGTTTGATAGATCTTTTATACCTCCATGGGGGTCAACTATTGTGTTGTCTGTAAGTGAAAAAGCAATAGCATTAATGGTGAAGTCTCTTCTAGATAGGTCTAAGGCTAGGTCAGAAACTGATTCAACAGATGGATTTCTTGATGCTTTTTCATAAGTATCTTCTCTATATGTAGTAATGTGTACTGAGTTATTTTCTATTTGGAGTTCGATAGTTCCAAATGCTTTTCCTACTTCTGTAGTTTTATAACCACTGCTGTTCAATAATTTTATAGATTCATCTGGGGAAGCGTTAGTCGTAAAATCAAAATCTGAAGTTGGAATCCCTAAAATCCCATCCCTTACTGCTCCTCCTACTAAATAAAATTCAAAATCATTTGAAGAATAAATATCAGAGATAGTTTTTAAATATTGATTATTATTTATCAACTCTAATAATGTTCTTGGTACCATATTGATAGCTTAGAAGAAGTGGAGAGCAATATAAATATGAATTTGAAAGTAGACTTTGCAGCTGGAGGAATTGTTCTAATTGATGAAAAAATTTTAATTGTTAAAAATAAAAAAGGAGATTCGTCTGGTGATCAAAAAAGTTGGTGGGGCTACCCAAAAGGCCACCTAGAAGAAGGTGAATCACCCTCAGTTGCAGCTCTACGTGAAGTATTTGAAGAGACTGGTTTTGTGGTCGAACTAAAGAAGGAAAAACCAATAGCCGAATCAAGATATGAAGTTAATTTACGTGGTGAAAGGGTAAATAAGACCGTGTGGTTTTATGAGATGGGCGTTGTAAAATCATTTGAAAATGAACCAGATGATGAAATTCTAGAAGTTGCTTTAGTTAATTATGAAGATGCTTTAAGTATGTTGACCCATGAAGAAGATAAAAAGATACTCCGTTATGTATTTAACAAATGATAAACAACGACATCGGCTTTTAATTGGTTCCTACAACACTCGAAAGTGGAATGACTATTCATCCTTAATTTACTTTGAAAAAATATACGGTGGTAAGCCACTATTAAAAAGAATTAAATCTGTTGGTTTAGAAAATAATATAGAATTTCACTCAGCTATGGTTCAAGAAAACATGTCTGGACAGTGGGTATCATCTGGTTGGATAGAATCAAGTAGGCTAAATGTTCTTTCGTTTGATTTGCGAAAATACAAATATCAAGAAACAGAGAGTTTTCATGTAGAAGATTTTAATCAAAACTCCATAGATGATTTACTGCCCCTAGACCAACGTATTTTTGATGCTTACTGGCGTAATTCAAAAGCTGGATTTATTGAAACAATTGAAAGCTGTAATCGTAATTATCTTTTTAAAAAATATTTTTATAAAGAGTTGATTGGGTATGCAATTTTAGGATCAACTAGAAATTTTTCATTTTTACAAAGATTTGGAATATCAAAAGATTATCAAAACAGTGGTTATGGATCTTCACTTTTAAACGATGTAGTAAACTTTGCAAAGAGTAAGAAGTTTGTCAACATTAGGCTTAATACACAGCCCAACAATACTGCAGCACTAAATCTTTATCTTAAAAAAGGCTTTAAATTGACGAATACTAATTATGTGATTTTTAGTTCAAGCTAGTTTGATTTAGAACTTCATTAATAATTTTAGGACGCTTATTATAAACAATATGGAACAAGAAGACAGTTTTGTTGAATCGGTTGAAAATTTAATTGAAACAATTAAAAGACTCATTGTAAAACCAGTAAAGCGTATAACGGGTTTTGCTTCTGTTGGTTTTTTATTAGTAGTTCTTTTGATTTTGGCACTTATTTTTCTATTTATAGGAATCATTAAAATTATGCAAGGGATTGGTCTGTTGTTGGGAATAAATCCTACTGGCTTTGCTTTTGCCTCAATAGGACTACTCTTTTTAATTATGGCTTTAAGAAACTACTGGAGAAGAAGCAATGGATGATGTAGCAATAATTGGTTCAGGACCTGCTGGATATACGGCAGGAATATATGCTGGAAGAGCTAATTTAAAGCCCATTCTTTTCGAGGGTTTAGAATCTGGTGGACAACTTATGCTTACTACCGATGTAGAAAACTATCCAGGATTTGTTGATGGAATCATGGGTCCTGAACTTATGCAAGTATTTAAAGGTCAAGCAGAAAGATTTGGAACAACAATAAAAACAGAAATTATTGACTCTATTGAGAATATAGATGGCGGTTTTAAATTAAAAAGTTCTAAAGGGGAGTATGAGTTTAAAACAGTAATTATTGCCTCTGGTGCCTCTGCTAGGTGGCTGGGGGTTGATGGCGAAAAAGAACTTCAAGGATATGGAGTTTCTGCATGTGCTACTTGTGACGGCTTCTTTTTTAAAGAGAAAGAAGTGGCTGTTGTCGGTGGTGGAGACTCTGCAATGGAAGAGGCTCTGTTTCTAACTAAGTTTGCAAAAAAAGTTTACGTCATTCACAGAAGAGATCAATTTAGAGCTAGTCAAATTATGCAAGACAGGGTTTTAAATCATGAAAAAATAGAAGTTGTATGGAATAGTGCAGTTGAAAAGATTAATGGTGAGGGGGCTGTGTCTTCTATTTTGATTAAAGATACCGTCGATAGTTCTGAAAAAGAATTAAATCTTGATGGGGTCTTTGTTGCAATAGGACATGATCCAAATGTTGGATTTTTAGATGGTTTTATTGAACTTGATGATAAAGGGTATATTAAAACTGGCTTTACTACAGAAACAAGCACCTCTGTGCCGGGTGTTTTTGCCGCTGGAGATGTTGCAGATTCAATATACAGACAAGCTATAACTGCAGCTGGAACAGGCTGTCAAGCAGCAATAGATGCTGAGAGATGGCTTGAACACTAGTTTGAATTTTTCAGAATACATTAAGTCATTAACTGAAACAGAAGCTGAAGATTTAAATATAAAACTAAACTCTTGTGGATATCAAAGCTCGGATAACCTTAATGACCTTTTGAATACTGTTGAGCTTTTTATTGAAGACCAAAATCTTTCAAAAGAAATAACTAAAGAAAATCTTTGGAACGAGCTATTAAATAGTGGGTACGTCTTAGGAGATAGGATTCTGCAATTACAGAGCCCCCCTCTTTATGGTGCAGATGTCGAAGAGCTGCAGGAATATCTGTCCCGATTGGGTTTCTTTTCTGATCCAATAAATTCAATCTTCAACAGTAATCTTGAAGTTTCTGTTAAGCAATTTCAGGAAAATCGTGGTCTTTCTGTAGATGGTGTTGTGGGGATGTACACTTCCGTCGAAATTAGAAAGCTCTTAAGGCCAAATCTAGGGACATCCCTAAATGAAGCGGTGAAATCATTCAAAGGAGATTCAAACACAATCTCTATTTGTTTTGATGTTGATAATATTGGAAACTACAAAGAACAAAACGATTTCTATCAGAAAATAAAAACTCATTGCACAGAAATGGGGGTTTCTGTGTATTTTTCTTCTGAACTCAATCAAAACAACAACGAAGAGAATGTGGTTAGTTATGTAAATAAATTAAATCCTTCTTTGTTTCTGAAGTTTGCTTTTAAGGAATCTGGCGTAAGTATCAACTATTTTAAGGGAAAGCACTCATTAAGCATTATTGGTGAACAGCTTTCTAATAAAGTTGAGTTAGATAAAGAAATTACTTCACAGGGTAAATCATTACCTATTCTTAAGAAGACAAAATCAGTAACTTTAATATTCAATGGCAATTTTTACCAATTTAATATTGAAGAGTTAATTACGATAATAGTTCATGAACTAAAGGATATTTACAAAAACTAACTCAATTTATTGATAAACGAATCTAGAGATTCTTTACTTTTTAAAACAAAACTTATTTTTGTACTGTTTTTACTACGAATAAAGTTTACTTTTGTGCCTAATGAGTTCTCTAATATTTTTTTATAGTGTGCGTTTTGCTCATCAACATCTGATCCGTTTAAGGATCTTACTTTCTCCTCGACCTCTCTACTTGATAGACCAAGTTTTACAATATCTTCAAGTATCCTATCTTGTAAACTGTGTTCAAGAACTATAAGTGGTTTTACTTGTCCAAAGGTTACCGTGTTGCTAACGAGCTCCTCTTGAACTTTAGTACTTAAATTTGAAATTCTTAACATGTTTGAAATATGAGGACGACTTTTTCCAACTAAGATGCCTATCTCTTCATTTGTAAGATTGTGTTTTTCTTTAAGATTTTTATATGCAAGGGCTTCTTCTATTGAATTAAGCTGGCTTCTTTGGATGTTTTCAACAAGACCCAGGACAGCTGCGTCTCTTTTACTAACATCTTTGATAACACAGGGTACAAACTTTAAACCGGCTAGTTTTGAAGCCCTAAGTCTTCTTTCACCCGCTATTAGTTCATATTGGTTATTTCCAGTTTTTTGAATAATTAACGGCTGTAAAATACCGTTCTTCATAATGGAGTTTTTTAATTCTTGGATTTTTGTATTGTCGAATTTTTTTCTTGCCTGGCTTGTGCT
>CABYIX010000009.1 GCA_902519215.1 uncultured Candidatus Actinomarina sp.
AGATTCTTTCAACACCAACTCCAAAAGAGAGTTTTCTTACGGTAATTGATTTATTGACGCCAACACCATTAACAGCAATTATCACACCTTCAAAGGTTTGAATTCTTTCCCTATTTCCTTCTGAAACTTTAACATTAACTTTGACGGTGTCTCCTGATTTAAATGAAGGTAACTCATCTTTAATGTACGATTTTTCAATGTTTTTTATTAAATCCATATTCACTCCAAGGAAGAATTATATAAGTAAATATAGTTTATATGTCTCTTAAATTATTCTTTTTCCAATTGTCTATTTCTTTGTGATTTCCTGATAGAAGTACGTCTGGTACTTTATGGTCTTTATAGGTTTCTGGACGTGTATATACAGGAAAATCTTTTTGATTATTAACAAAAGTTTCATTAGTTAATGATTCAGGATTACCTAATACATTAGGAATTCTTCTTAAAATAGCTTCTAAAAGATACAATGCAGGAATTTCACCTCCAGAAACAACGGAATGACCTATTGATATCTCATAATCGGAGTGCATATCAATTACTCGCTGATCAAAACCTTCATACCTACCACAAATTAAATTAAGAGAATCATATTTAAGAAGCTCTTGTATTAAATCTTCATTTAATTGTTGTCCAGAAGGTGTAAGAAAAACATTTTTTTTAGCTTCATTTTGTAAAATTGCATTATCCAAAGGCTCTGGCATTAAAACCATACCAGGACCTCCCCCATAAGGAGAGTCATCTACTTGCTTATATTCCCCTATTCCAAAATTACGAAGGTTAACAGTGGCAATTTCGATTAAATTATTTTTTAGAGCTTGATTAATTATTCCAACCTTTTTCCATTCCTCAATCAAATCAGGAAAAAGTGTAATCACTTTATATTTATTCATTTTTAGTGTGAGCTTTTTCCATTTTTTTAAAATCTGTATACAGTGTATTTCTTAACATGGGTATTTTATTTTCGTTAGATATTATCTCAATAAACTGATTTTGAGTTGTTTCTTGACCGTGATCCGCACCTGAAGCACGACTAATATTTTCATTTATTAATGTTCCCCCAAGGTCATTAACTCCAGCATGTAAAAGTTTCCCTGCACCATCATGACCTAACTTAACCCAACTTGCTTGTATATTATCTACGCTGTTATGAAAAAATATTCTTGCGAGGGCATGAATGAGGACTACTTCATCCCATGTGGGTCCAGGCATGCTTTTACCCTGCAAGTATATTGGTGAACCCATGTGTACAAAAGGAAGAGGAACAACCTCTGTAAAACCTCCTGTAGTTGACTGGATATCTCTTATTAATTTAAAATGATTCACCCAAGATTTAACATCATCAATATGTCCAAACATAATTGTTGCAGTAGATTTAATTCCTAAACTGTGAGCAACTTCCATAACGTAAGCCCATTGAGAAGAGGTTATTTTATCTGGACATAAATATTTCCTAACCCTGTCGTCGAGTATTTCAGCTGCAGTGCCAGGAAGCGTATTTAAACCTGCGTCCCTAAGCATTTCCAAGTATTCCTCTACTGGAGTGTTAATAGTTTCAGCACCTTGCCATATTTCTAAAGGGGTAAATCCATGTATATGTAAATCGGGTACTGCATTTTTTATTTGCTGAATCATAGACATATAAAATTCGCCAGTATATTCGGGATGAATACCGCCTTGAAGACAAACCTCAGAAGCACCCATTTCGTATGCTTCTACTGACCTGTCTACAATCTCTGGAATATCAATAGAATAAGGTTTCTCTTTCAAATTTAAACTATTAGGCCCTTTTGAGAATCCACAAAACCCACATTTGTAATAGCATTGATTTGTGTAGTTAATATTTCTATTCTTAACAAAACTTACTTTATTTCCATTCTTTTCAAGGTTTAACTTATTGGCGACTTCTACAATATCATTTAATTTTGTACCAGATGTTCTAAATAACTTAAATAAATCATCTTCGCTTATAGGCTCTGAATTGTTAATTTTTTGAATAATTTCATCAAATACTTCATCTTTAAATTGAGAAAAATAATTATGTTCAAAATTAGCTAATTTATGTAAAGGAAGACCACTGCCAGGAGACCATTCAGTTTTTACTCGCCTATAACCTCTTACATCTTTTGCATTAAGGTACCTAAAATATCTTTTTGAATCAAACAACTCTCTGGCTTCATCAATAGAAAAAAGAGGTGATAAGACAGTTCTCTCGTAATAATTAAAACCAATGTGATTTTGGATTTCTAATATTTGCTCTGAACTCCAATCTCTTAGTAGAAGGTCATCTATTCCCTTATTAGATAACAATAAAACTTCTTCTATCGAATCAGCATAACTACTAATTAAAAATTTATTTTTAGTTTTAATTGATTTAAAAAAAGCTATATCACTAACATTATTTATTAAAACAAAACCAGGATTCAATCTATCAATGACCTCAAGAGCATTTTCACGAGATCCTGAATGTTTATATATAAGCCTTTTACTCTCTGAGGTTTTATAAGTTTTCCAGTTATTTTCATTAACTATCCACATATCACTATCAATCTCAATATTTTTAGATATAGTTTGAAACTCTTTACTGTGAATTAATTCAATATCAACAGAGGTGTCTTCTTTGATTAAAAATGCTGATGTTCCTTCATTTTTTCTGGAGTTTAAATATATTTCATTGTCATTATCACAAGGTCGTATGCGCAAGTATGAAATATTTTTACTCATTATTTTCCCTCGGGTAACCGTCAGTATCAATAATATTATTAATTTTTTCAAACATTGCTTCATTTAACCATTCTTTTTCAATAAATCGAGGATAAACTGGGAGCCTTTTTTTCAATATTTGATTTGAATTTATAACTTCCGTATTTAATTTTTGTAAATCAGGCCATAAATGATCTGGATTAACCCAGTCAATAGTTAAAGGTGAAATGCCTCCTAAATCATTTATTCCGCTTTTTAAAAATAAAGTTATATCTGGAGAAAGATTTGGTGGAACCTGGATTGAAATATGACTAGGAACAAAAATTCTAGTAGTAGCAATAATTCTCAAATACAAATCATTCGTTACTTCAGCATTGTTTCTCATCAATGTATTAAGTTTTGCTCTAAAATTCTGTAAAATTATTTCTTGAATAGCTGGATTATTTTTTGATACATTGATTATTTCCTCAATATCATTTATTAGCTCATCTTTAGTTTCGGTTAGTCCTAATAGTAAACCTGTGGTCATCGGGTATTTAACTTCTAGAGCATTTTTTAATGTTTCTAATCTTAAGTCAACATACTTAGTTGTTGTTTTATAATGCGGTTTTCCTTTTGAGTAAATATCTTTTGAGAAACTTTCAATCATTATGCCACCCGAAGGTGAGTAGAGTTTCAAATCGCTGATTTCCTGCTTCGACATCAAGCCTGGGTTAGCGTGAGGAAGAATATTATAAGTTTTATTAACTTCCTTCATGCAATTAATTAAATACTGGTGAGTTGATTCATAACCTAAATCATTTAGTTGGTCTTTTGCGGCTTTCCACTTTATCTCCGGTTTGTCACCTAGAGTGAAAAGAGCCTCATAGCAACCTATAGCATCTCCGGCTTTAGCAATACTCAACACATCATTTATTGATAGGTATTCACCACCATCATTAGGAGATTTTACAAACGTACAATAAGCACATTTGTCTCTACACATAGTTGTTAGTGGAATAAAAACTTTAGGACTATAAGTTATAGTTTTACCGAAATGTTCTATTTTTTTCTGATGTGACTCTTCAATTAATTCACTTGTAGGAATATCGCCAAATATAAAATCATTGATATTTTTGGTTATATTTATCATAAACTACTTTTTTAAGCTATATTATTACTTGATTGTAACAAGATGTTGCAAAAATAATTATTAGGAAAATAAATGACAAAAGTTTCACTTTTAGGATTTGGAAGAATAGGTAGAGATTTATTTAGACAATCTATTTCCAATGATGATATAAAAATAATTTCAATTTCAGACACAGCTGACAAGAAAAATCTTATTTACCTTCTTAAGTATGACTCAATATATGGAAAGCTAGACGCAACAATTGAAGAATCTGAAAATGGAATCATTGTTAACGGAAATGAAATTCTCTTCAATAATTGGAAAGATTCAACAGAAGTAGATTGGAAATCTTTAAATACTGATGTTGTAATTCTTGCTACTGGTAAGCCCCAAATGATTGATGAAATTAAAGGACACATCGATAAAGGTTGTAAAAAAGTATTAATAGCTTCTACACCAATGGAATTTGGTGATGTACAAATATATATTCCTGGTGCAAATGATGATAAAGTTGACTTCACAGAGAGTTCCTTTTCATTAGGGTCAAATACTGCAAATGCAGTCTCGCCAATATTGAAACATCTAGACGAAAAAGTTGGAATTAAGCGTGCGTTCTTAACTACCGTACATGGATACTCAAACTCTAATAGACTGGCAGATGTTGCTGGAGAGGGATTCAGATTAAATAGAGCTGCTGGAGAAAATATCATACCCAGTATTACTAAATCTTCTGATGTAATAGTTGAGGTACTTCCAGAATTCAAAAATAAAGTAGCTTCATCATCAATGACAGTTCCAGTACCTGATGGAAGTACTGTTGATTTAACCATTGACTTAGAAAAAGAAACATCTATTGAAGAAATAAATGGACTCATAGAGGATATGTCTAAAAATATTTTGAAAGACATAATAGGTATTACCTATGATCCTATAGTTTCCTCAGATGTAGTCAGAAGCACACTTTCTGGTCTAGTAGATGGTCTTGCCACAATGGGGATTAATAATAAAAAAATTAAATTAATTATTTGGTTTGATAATGGATGGGGATATGCAGCACGAATTATTGATACACTAAAAAAATTGGATATGGAGTAAATATGGGAAATATTGCAATTAATGGTTTCGGTAGAATTGGGAGATCAATTCTAAGAATTATAATAGAAAACAATTCACCATTGAATGTTGTAGCCATTAATGATTTAGGAAACTATGACAATTTAGCTTATTTACTAAAGCATGATTCAGTAATGGGAGTTTTAGATGCAGATGTATCTGTAGAAGGTAATAAATTAAAAGTAAATGATCGAACTATTGAACTTGTTTCAATAAAAAGTCCTAAAGATTTGCCATGGAAAGAACATAATGTCGACGTAGTCATTGAATCTACTGGAATATTTAGAGACAATAAATCCCTCAATATGCATATTGAAGCTGGAGCAAAAAAAGTTCTACTTACTGTACCACCCAAAGATGAAATTGATGCAACAATCGTCTTGGGAGTAAATAATAACGACTTAAATGATGATGATAAAATCGTTTCAAATGCTTCATGTACTACAAATTGCCTAGCGCCTATTGCTAAAGTTCTTAATGATAATTTTGGAATTAAATCAGGATTGATGACTACTATTCATGCCTACACCAATGATCAAGCCCTAGCTGAAACAACACACAGTGATTTCAGAAGAGGAAGGAGTGCTACACAAAATATTATCCCAACTTCTACTGGAGCAGCTAAGGCAGTGGGAATGGTACTACCTGAATTAAATGGAAAACTTGATGGTATGGCAATGAGAGTTCCTGTTCCCGATGGTAGTGTTGTTGATTTAGTTGTTGAACTTGAGAAAAATGTAACTATTGAAGAAGTGAATTCTGCAATTAAAAAAGCTTCTGAGGGTGAGCTAAAAGGCATCTTGGAGTATTCAGAAATTCCACTTGTATCAACCGACATTCTTAATAATCCACACTCAAGCATATATGATGCATCGTCAACTCAGCTTTTAGATAACAATCATTTAAAAGTTGTTTGCTGGTACGACAATGAGTGGGGCTACTCAAATAGAGTGGTTGATTTAATAAAGGAGCTACTCTAAAAAATGGATGAAGTGTTACCTGTACCTCCTAAAGCCATTGGGAACTATGTTACGTACAAAAAATCAGGGAATCTTATATTCACTTCAGGACATGTTCCAATTAGTGATAACAAGCAATATATTGGTAAAGTACCAAATGATATTTCCATAGATGATGCTTATCTAGCTGCAGCTTTATGTGCTGAACTGACAATATCAACGTTACAAGCAAATACTGATATTAAAAAACTTCAACCCTTAAATGTCGTTGGTTTTGTTAATGCTGATGAAACTTTTGAAGATCATGCAAAGGTCTTAAATGGTTTTACAGATACATTAACAAATTATTTTACAGAAAAAGCAACAAGATCAGCGGTAGGTGTTAAAAGTTTACCTCTCAATGTATGTGTAGAAGTTCAATGTATATTTAGCTATGAATAAGTTAATTGGAATTTCAACTGGCATTAAAAATGTTGATATGGCTCCAGGTAATATTCCATGTGTAGTTATTAACAATGATTTTGTTAATTTGTGTAATAGTTATGGAAGTACAGCTGTAATTATTGGTCCCCAGAGTAACTTAAATGATATTAATATTTCTAACTTTGATGGACTTATCGTTTCTGGTGGTGGTGATATAAATCCCAATGTATATGGACAAGACATAGGTGATAAAACAATTAGAATTTCAGACAGCAGAGATTCTACAGAATTAAAACTTTTTAAATCAGCTGAAAAAAATAAGGTTAAAACTCTTGCTATATGCAGAGGACACCAATTATTAAATGTATACAAAAAAGGGACCCTGTATCAAGATTTACATGATGCAGAATTTACTGATATTAATCATGATAAACCATTTGATGATGCGAGATCACACATTCATGATATTCATATAGATAAAAGTTCAAAACTGTATTCTTTAGTTGGAGAGGAAAAAATAAGTGTTAATTCTATTCATCATCAAGGAATTAACTCACTTGGTAATGACTTGAAAATAACTGCTAAATCACCCGATGGAGTCATAGAAGGCATTGAAACAACAAATGACTGGGATGCAATGGGAATTCAATGGCATCCAGAAAATATGGTAGATGACAAATACAGTAAATTAATTTTTGAATGGTTGTGTAGTTAAGTCCTCGTTTATAAGTTCTAAATTTCCATTTTTAAATTTAAAAAAGTTCCCATTATAAGGAATAGGAAAATCATCTATACCTTTTACGTTACAAAAGATCATTTTATTTAAATATTGAAAACTAGAAAATACTTTACCATCAGGAGTTATCTCCGAACCTTTAAAGAAACCTGGCCATGGGAGATTATTTTCATCTATAAATTTGTTGATTAATTTTTTTGAAAGATATACATCTTCATCTCGTAAACCTTTTATAGACTCAATAGAATCAAAATTTACAAATTTTATTAGATTTCTATCTTTAAGATGACTTTTGAATTTATCGACAATTAAGTTTTCATTGCCTACTCTTAATTCAATATTATTTAAATTTTGACTTCTAAAAAATATCTCAATATTTATATATTGAAAACCTTTTAATGAATGAGGTTTTCCTAATTTTCCAATATAAAAGAGATTGTTATTAGTCAATAAATTCGACGCTTGATTGTAGTCCTTCTTCATCTGCAGCGGCTTGTGCTACGGTGCGAATCGCTCTAGCTACCCTTCCACGCTTACCTATGACTCTACCCATGTCGTCTGGTGAGGTTCTAACCTCAATAGAAACATTTTCATCATCAGAATCGGCAATATCTACTTTTACAGATTTAGGATCTTCAACAATCTGAGAAACGATGTACTCAACAACATTTTTTACAATAGAACCTGAGGCCATAATTATTCCTCTTCCTTTTCTGGAGAATCGTCATTTGTAGATTCATCTTCAGAAGCTTCAGATGCTTCTTGTTTCTTTTTATTTGCTTTTGAACTACTTTTAATCTTTTCTTCAGGTGCAGTTGGTATAGATACAACTTCACCTTTTGAAGATCTCCACTGAGCCCATGCTCCTGATATTTCTAGTAATTTTTGAGCTCTTTCAGAAGGTTGAGCACCTTTATCAAGCCAAGATACAGCTTTTTCAACATTTATTTCAACTTTAGAAGGATTGTGGTGTGGATCATAATAACCCAAATCTTCAATAAAACGACCATCTCTTGGAGAGCGAGAATCTGCGACTACAACTCTGTAAGTTCTATTTTTCTTCTTACCTCTTTGTGCAAGTCTTATTTTTACAGGCATTTATTTCCTTTATTTAAATAGCAATACATTATATTACATGATGTGAAACATAAAACGTATATTTATTAGATTAACTTCTTAAGAAAAATAACTAGAAAAGATTTAATGTTTTGCTAATCTGATTCTGATGCAAGTAATAGAACTATCACATCCTTTAAAAAATCATTATTTAACTATATTAAGAGACAAAAATACAACAGTTGAAGATTTCAGGGCTTACGCTTCAAAACTTTCATATTTATTAATACTGGAAGGGTCTAAAAACATTTCACTTTCAAATAAAGAAATCGAAACTCCTTTAACAAAAACTGATGGCTATGAAATTGAAAATGAGAATGTAGCTGTTTCTGTCCTTCGTGCTGGGCTAGGGCTAGTAGATGGAGTAAAAGATTTAATACCCAATGTTGCTTTTGGATATATAGGTGTTCAAAGAAATGAAGAAACAGCTGAACCAGAATATTATTATGAAAATCTTCCTAATTTAGAAAATAAAAATGTTTTCATTCTAGAACCTATGCTTGCGACGGGTGGTTCATTATCGTTTGCTATTGACAAAGTAAAAGAATCATCACCTAAAAATATTATCGCCTTAACAGTAATCTCAGCCCCAGAGGGAATAAAGAAGCTAGAAGAAACTCATCCTGATGTAACGCTTATTACCGGAAATATTGATGAAAAATTAAATGAAAATTGGTACATAGTCCCTGGTTTAGGAGATATGGGAGATAGACTTTTCGGTACAATTTAATGAAACGTTGTTTTCTAGTTGTTATTGATTCTTTAGGTGTTGGAGAAGCTCCAGATGCAGAATTATATGGGGATTTAGGCACCAACACTTTAGCTAATGTATCTAAAGCTGTAGGTGGTGTGAATTTACCTAATATGGAAAAACTTGGTTTTGGAAAAATTACAACTGTTTTAAACATGAGTGATTTAAACATTGCTACAGTCGGTAGGCTATCCGAAGACTCCGTAGGTAACGATTCAACAACAGGTCACTGGGAATTAGCTGGATTAACTACGAAAACTGAATTTAAAATCTTTGAAAATGGATTTCCTGAAGAACTAATACAAAATATTGAAAAAGAAGCAAACTGTCATTTTATCGGGAACAGGCACGCTTCTGGTACGGAAATTATTGAAGAGCTTGGAAGTCAACATATAGAAACAGGAGATTTAATTTTATATACCTCAGGAGATTCAGTGTTTCAGATAGCTGCTCATGAAAAAGTTTGCAGTATAGAAAAACTTTATGAGATCTGTAAAATTTCAAGAAAATATTGTAATCAATACAATATTGGAAGAGTTATTGCAAGACCGTTTGTTGGGGATGAAGGTAGCTTTAAGAGAACATACGACAGAAAAGATTTTGGAATGGCTCCCCCAGGAGAAACCATCCTTAGCCTTCTACATAAAAATAATATTAAAACTTATGGAATAGGGAAAATTACTGATTTATTTGGAACAGAATATTTAACAAATTATGTTCATACTGAAGGAGACAAGGATGGATTGAATTATCTTCTTGAAGAAATTAAAAATGGATCACATCAATTTACATTTGTGAATTTAGTTGACCTAGACATGCTATATGGACACAGAGAAGATCCAGATGGGTATTACAAAGGACTTAAAATAATAGATGAAGAAATTGGAAAAATTTTAAAAGAACTTCGTGATGAAGATTTGATTATATTTACTGGCGATCATGGAACTGACCCAACAGATGGAAAAACAGATCATTCAAGAGAATTTGTTCCAATGGTTGCTTATAAAAAAAATTGTAAGGCTAAATATATTGGTGACTTAACAGGTTTCCATAATGTAGCTTCATCTATTTCAGACTATTTTGGGTTAGAAAATATATTTCCAGGTAATAGCTTTTTAAATGATATTTAAGTTATTAACCTAATTATTAAATGTTAGATAAAATAAACGAAGCAAAAAAATTTATTAACGACTTAACTTCTAATAAAAAGATTCACACTGTAATCATTCTCGGATCTGGAATGAGTGGTTTTGAAAAGAACTATGACATCATACATCAGATCAGCTATTCTGATATTCCAAATTTTCTACAACCATCAATTGAAGGCCACTCAGGTACATTAAGTATCGTAGAAATAGAGGAAAAATATACAGCCATTTTATCAGGTAGAGCTCACTATTACGAAGGTTATCCCATTCAAGAATTAGTTATTCCTGTAAGAACCTTCTACTCGTTGGGTGCTACAAATTTAATACTTACAAATGCTGCAGGAGGCATTTCTTCAAATTACAATCCAGGTGATATAGTTTCAATTACTGACCATATCAATTTAACAGGTGATAACCCATTAATAGGAAAAAATTTAGATGAGTTTGGGCCAAGATTTCCAGATATGTCTGAAGTTTACTCCAAACAATTTCTCCAAATAGCTGAATCAATTGCACAAAATCATTTTGAATTTAAAACTGGAATATATGCCTGGTTTACTGGACCAACATATGAAACTCCTGCTGAAGTAAATTTTGCAAAAAATATTGGAGCAGATTTAGTTGGAATGTCTACTGTTCCTGAAGCTATAGTCGCAAAACATGCCGGCATGAAAGTAGGTGCTTTTTCTCTTGTTACAAATTTAGCAGCAGGAATAAGTGACAGTCCACTAGATCATAATGAAGTAATTGAAATTGCTGAACTTTCTAAAATGAAACTACAAACATTTATGAAAGAATATTTATCTCAAATTAATATCAGTAATAATTGAAATAAATTAATATAAATCTATGAACATCACCGTATGCGCTAAACAAATTCCTGATCCAGCAAATGAAATCACATATGACAACGGACTCATTTCAAGACCTGAAGAACAAGTTCTTGATGATACTGACAGATATGGTATTGAAATAGCACTTCAACTAAAAGAAAAATACGAAGGTGAGGTCACTGTTATTTCTATGGGACCTGCTGGAACTCAAAAGGGACTACAGCAAGCATTGCAGATGGGTGCTGATAAAACTCTTTACGTAGACGATGATTCATTAAAAGGATCAAATTCTCTTATGACTGCAAGCATACTAAGCGAACTTGCAAAAACTACTGATGCAGATATTGTAATTTTTGGCACTGAATCCACTGATGGATACACTGGAACTGTTCCGCAGCAAGTTGCAAGATTTTTAAAATTAGATTGCATTTCTTACATAAAAGCTATTGAAATTTCTGAAAATGTAACCTTAACAAGGCAAACGTTAGAAGGCTCTGAGAAAGTTATAATGCCTGAAAAATGTGTACTTTCTGTTACTGCAGGCGGTGTTGAACCGCGATACCCAAATTTCAAAGATATTATGGCAGCAAAGCAAAAACCTATAGAGAAAGTTGAATTATCTTCCTTGAACATGAATGCATCTCAAAATTTGGAATTTTTAAATATTGAAAAATTAGAAAATTCCAAAAATGGTGAAAAAATTATCGATGAAGGAGAAGCCTACCAAGTAGTTATTGAAAAATTAAAGGAGCTTAAAGTAATATGAAAACACTAATACTTGGTGAAGTAATTGATAATAAATTAAGTTCAGGCACATTAGAAATCATCAATAAGGCAAATAGTTTATCTTTAGAATACAAAGTTGTGACTGTTGGAAGCTCAGATGCACCAGTTCTAGGATCTAGTACTTTTCATCAAACCTATATCAAGAGAAGTGCTGAATCTCTTCAATTTAACAACGTTGCAGATAAGCTTTCTCAAATCATTCAAGAAGAAAATATTTCATTAGTTTTAGCACCTTCTACATATCAATGCAGAGACCTTGTATCATTCTTGTCAGTAGATTTATTATCTAGTCCTGTATCCAATGTGATTAATTTTGATATTCAAGATGATTCAGTAGTTACAACAAACTCAATTAATGGTGGGGAAAGTATTTACAAAACAAAAATTACATCATCTTGTTCTCTATTATTAATTAGACCGAAATCATTTGATCCAATAGATATAGAACTTAATAGTGAATATGAGACTATCGAAGTTGAAAATTCCTCTATAGAAATCTTCGATGTTTTTAAAGAGGAAAAATCTGGGCCTCAACTCGAAGATTCAAAGATTGTTATATCTGCAGGTAGAGGTATGGTTGAAAAAGAAAATTTATCGTTAGTAGAAGATTTAGCCAATAAACTTAATGCAGCAATTGGTGGAACGAGAGCTATTGTTGATGCTGGTTGGATGCCATATTCCCAACAAGTGGGTCAAACAGGAAAAACTGTTAAACCTGATGTGTATATAGCTTGTGGAATCTCTGGTGCAACTCAACATCAAGTTGGCATGAAGGATTCAAAGTTTATTATTGCTATAAACAAAGATGAAGAAGCTCCCATATTTCAACTTGCGGACTTAGGAATAGTAGGAGATACTTTAAGCGTTATTCCTAAAATTAATGAAAATATCTAAAATTTAAAATTATAAGGTAGTATTTCTTCAAATTTATAAGTTTTGTATCCTGATTTGTCTACAACTAGAACACTTTCTGTATCAAATTCTGCGAGTCTTTGTCTTGAAATCCCACATGGAAATATAGCGGTATCTGATTCTGCATCAATACACGCCACAGCAATTGTATTGATTTTCTTTTCACCTTCAGATATTGCTTTAACTACTGCTACATCTTCAGCACAAACAGAAGCTGGGTATGATGCATTTTCGATATTGCAACCAGTGTATACATTTCCTGAATCCGTAATTAAAGCTGCTCCAACCCTGAAATTTGAATAAGGTGCGTATGCTTTAGTGGCTATGTCTTTTGCTAATTCAGCTAATTGGTCGTTATTCATTTGCTATTAACCATACTTTCAAAATCTTTTTTGGTTTTTGTGAATACTCTAGATCCAGATCCTGGTTCCATAGTTACACCGTACAATATATCACCAGCATGCATTGTTTGTTGCTGATGTGTAACAATAATATATTGTGCATCATTTTTAACGTGTTTGAGTAAATTAATCATACGATGTAAATTAGCATCATCTAATGCAGCCTCAACTTCATCTAATATGTAAAAAGGACTTGGAAATGATTTAAATATTGAAAATAGAAAGGCTATAGCGGCTAAGGAACGTTCTCCACCTGATAGTAAACTTAATTTTTTAACTTTTTTACCTCTTGGTTGTACTGAGATTTCAATACCTGTTTCAAGGATATTAGATTTGTCTGTGAAAGAAAGAGACCCATTTCCTCCTGGAAATAATGTTTCAAAAATCTCTGAAAAATGAACCGATATAGAATTAAAAGATGATTCAATTTGAAATTCTATTTCTTTTTCAATTTCATTTATATTATCTAATAATTCCTTCTTAGCTAAATTTAAATCTTCGATTGTAGAAGTGATATCTTCAAATCTGTTGTTTAATGATTCATAATCTTCTTTTGCTAAATAATTAACCGTACCAATTTCTTCTAACTTATGTTCAATACCCTTAATTTCATTCTCAAGCATTTCTTGATTATCATTTTCAAGATAATAATCATTGATCTCTTCAATTGTTAAACCATAAATATTTGTTAAATTTGAATAATGTTGAGATTTAGAAGTATTGTACTCAGATTTCTTTATAGAAATATTAGTTAAGGACTCTTTAAGGCTGAAATATTTTTTATTCAATTGTTCTATTTCTTCATCAATAGTTAATATTTTTTTATTTGAATTTCCATATTTATCATCAAAATACAGAGCTTTTGTTTCTAATGTATCAGATGTTTTATTTGAAAAATCAATAAATAGCTTTGTTGAGTCTATTAAATTAGATAAATCATTCTTATCAATATCAGATGAATTGTAAGATAATTCTTTCTTAATTTTACTTAGTTCATCATTTTGTTCAGTTAAAGATTTAATTCTTTCCTGTGAAGATACAAGTTGATTAGAAACTAAGCTAATCTCCTTTTCAATTTGAATTACTTCATTTTCTAATTCATTTTTTTGTACATTGATATCTTTTTTAAATTGTTCATTTTCATTAATACTTTCTAATAAACTTTCTTTTTTCATTAATTCCTGAGTAAAATCTTTATGAGAAGCCTCTTGTTCAAATAATTTTTCGCTATTAAGAAGAACCTCCCTATTTAAAATTGTTTTGGTTTTATTAAAAAATGGAGGTAAGGTTTCGAGATTAATATTATTCTTTAAAATTTCATTGTTGATATTATCAATTAACTTTTCCGATTCTGAAAAATCATTTTCCCATTTTATTAATTCAGAATTCAAACTATTTAAATTCATAGTTGTATCTGAAATACTATTATTTAGTTGCTGAATCTCGCTTTGGAGGAGAGCTTCATTTACTTCAGTTGAGGCCGAGAGCTTCTTAATTATGTCTTCTAGTTGTAATTTAATTTGTTTATATGATTCCTGGAGTGAACTTAAGACTAATTTTTTAGATATTAATTGGGATGAAAGTTTTGAAATTTGTTCAGAATTGACTTTAATTTTTTTGTTAGTCTTAGACAACTCTTCAGCAGCTTTAATTTCCTCTCTTTCTAAATTATCTTTTCTCTCACCAGCAACTTGAGCAATTGACCTAAGCTGTTCTGATATGTTTAAAAATTTTGATGAGTAGTCTTTTAAAGTGGAGCCTATGGAAACTCCGTCCCCAAGCTCAGTATTTATTTTACTTTTTTGATTTTTCAAGTCTAAAATCTTTTTATCTATAAGATTTAATGATTCATTAATTTCTTTTTCATGTCTGTCTTGTTGGCCATCTAAATTTTTATATTTATTAAATAAAAGAACATTGATCTCAATCATCTTTTTCTTAAGTAAATTTGATTTTTCTTCATGAATACGAGCCTGTTCAGCTTGCTCTCTTAATGGTTTCAATTGCTTTTTGATTTCCCTTAAAACGTCTTTAGCTCTTTTAATCTCTTTTTCTCCAGATTCAATTCTTTTTAAGGATTTTTCTTTCTTAGATCTAAGTGGAAGGATTCCAGCAGCTTCTTCTATGGTAAGTCTGTGGTCTTCTGGTTTAGAATTCAATATTTCAGCTATTTGACCTTGAGAAATTATGATGTGCTGCTGTTTTCCTATACCAACATCATTAAGAAATTCTTGGATATCAAGTAACCTACAATTTAATCCATTCATAAAATACTCTGAAGTTCCGTCTCGAAAAAGCTTTCTACCAATAGAAATTTCACTATTTCCATTAAACAATTGTTCGTCAACTTCAAAATTTAAATAAACTTCAGAAAATCCTTTTGCTGATAATTTTTCGGTACCTGCAAATATAACATCTTCCATTTTATTTGTTCTTAGTGTTGCTGGGCTTTGTGTACCAAGAACCCATGAAATAGCATCAACTACATTTGATTTACCTGAACCGTTTGGGCCTACGATAACATTGACTTCGTTCGAGAAATCAATAACAGTCTTTTCTGAAAAAGACTTAAACCCATTAATATCTAATGATTTTAAATACATTTATTACCCTGTTGTTAGTTATATTGTAGTAAAAATGTGATTAAATTGTTTAAAATCAGAAATTTTTAGTAATCTTAATTTCTACTGCTTTGTTATTTTGTCGATTCCTAGAATAAAGCTCTACTTGAGATTCAAATGGTGAGTTATTAACAAGTCCAATACTCTGTAAATAGTGTGAAGATGCTAAATCAACTCCCCTCTTGCTACCATCTAAGCATTTAAATAAAAAAGAGTCATTATTATTAGTAACAAACATAACACCTTCAGCACCTGATTTAGCTAACAAAGGCGAATTTGAATTTTTAATCAAATTACTATCAGGTCTATTTGTACCGCCAATTACTTCAGGAAAGCGAACATATGCGTTAAATACTCTATCCCAGAACTCACTGTATTTTGAATTTTTAATAAAGTTAATTGAGCCAATAAAATCTGAAGTTTTTAACCTAATTGCTGGAAGTCCACATCCATCAATACCATAAGAAATGTCTTTGGTTTGAAATATTTCATAAAAAAATTCATTAATATTTGCTTGTGACTTGTGATTGAGATTGTAATAATTTTGAAAATCAACATTTAATACTTTTGAAAAAAGTAACATAGATAAATGTTTGCCTGAACAATTGTTATGAATATTTAAAAAATCATTATTGTCATTTAAAATACTATCAGCAGTTTTATCATGAAATGGTCGCTGAGCTCCACAAATTAAATAATCAAGATTGAGATTGTATTTTTCAGAAGTTATTAAAAGAAGGTCAGTATGTAATTTTTCACCAGAGTGGGATGAAGCAAAAAGTGCAATTTCTTCATCAGTTAAATTAATTTCATTTTGAATACTTAATGTATAAAGAAGCGGAATTATCTGAAAAGGTTTTACAGATGACCTCGGAAAAAAATAATCATTTGAATTAGATTTTGAATTATAGAAATTCACAATGTGATTTGACTCTAGGTTTCCATCTCTAAAAAGTTCAACATTTAATTGACTAGGAATTGACATTTTTTACACACATAGCTTGATCTATTATCAATATATAGTTTATCAATTTTATTTTTGCATTTATTGCAATTATTTTTATTGTAAATATTTAAAAATTTTTGATTTGATCCATAACTACCATTCGGCAGGAAATATGTCATATCATCAAGGGTAGTGCCATTGTTTTTGATAGCTGAATTTAAGACTTTTTTGGAATATAAGAAAATTTCTTTCCAATGGTTTTTATTTAGCTTTTCTGTAGTAGAAAGAGGGTGAATTTTTGCTTTATATAAAACTTCATTTACATAAATATTTCCAAGTCCACTCGTGTTTTTTTGATTTAGTAGAAAATTTTTAACAGTTACTTTTGATTTTTTTCCTTTTTCTAATATATTTCTCTTATTTTCGCTAGTTAATTCCAATATATCAGGTCCTATCATGAGTAAGTGATTACCCTTTAACTGATTTGAAGTTAATTTTATATATCCGAATTTCCTTATATCATCAAAAACTAAACAATCTTTATTAAATTTGAATTTTGCTCTTGTGTGTTTATTTATTTTAGAATTAATATCTATTCTTCCACTCATACCTAAGTGAAACAATATTGAATAATCTTTAAATGTAAAATCTAAAACTTTTCCTTTTCTAGATACACCTAATAATATTCCCAGATTATTAGGTTTTTTAGAATTGAACCTATTTGTTCTTTCATCATTAATAGAATATTTAATTAACTTTTGACCAATAAATACTGGTGACACTATTTTTTTTATAGATTCAACTTCAGGTAGCTCAGGCATTTGTTTTACTTAGCGCATTTTTAGCAGCAGCCTGCTGTGACGCTTTTTTTGACTTACCAATTCCTGAACCTATTAATTCCTCATCTAGGAATACTTCCGTTTGAAAATTTTTGTCATGATCAGGTCCACTTGATTGATCTTCATAGTTTACTTTCTTGCCTTGTTTTGCGTAATGCTCTTGTAGTCTTGTTTTGTAATCTTTCTGACCAGGATTTTCAGATAACTCCTGAATACTTGGGTAAATAAAATTTGATACGAAATTATTCACTGCTTCTAAACCTCCATCAAAATAAAGAGAAGCTATGAGTGCCTCTACAGCATCTTCAATAATGGAATCTTTATTTCTACCACCTGTTGAATCTTCAGCTTTACTTAGATAAAGATATTTTCCGATATCAATTTTCTTTCCAATTTGAACTAAATTAAATTGGTTTACTGCACTTGAACGTATTTTTGTAAGGCTCCCCTCATCTAGTTCTGGATAATTTTTAAATAAATATTCTGTTAAGTCAAAATCAAGAATGGCGTCACCGAAAAATTCATACCTTTGATTGGACATTAGCTCTGGATTCTCGTCTAAATAAGACTTGTGCGTAAGTGAAATTTTTAAAAATTTTATATTTTTGAATTTATATCCTATTTGATCTTCCAAAAGGCTTATATCAATCATGTTATTTCTATTTCAGAAGTGAAATCACTTATAAATTCTTTGTTTACTGAATTATTTGTATAAATAATTGCATTTTTTACGGCTTCAACATTAGATGAACCATGGCCAATAGTTACAACTCCATTTACTCCAAGTAAATAAGAAGCATTTGTTTTATCCGGATTTAATGTATCCTTTGCCGGTTGCAATGCCTTTTTAACTGCAGGTAATACAGGTTTAAATAAATTTTCTTTTAAAGATTTGGAAATCAACTTAGATTGTAATTTTGCAGTTCCCTCCATTGTTTTTAAAACCACATTCCCTGTGAAGCCATCTGTTACAAATACATCCGCTTTTCCTGTTGCAAAATCTCTACCCTCTACATTGCCAACAAAATTTAAATCACTACTTTTCAGAAGTTTGAAAGCTGTTTTCTCAACATCTCTTCCTTTTGTATCTTCTTCTCCATTATTTAATAGTCCTACTTTTGGATTTGAATTGTTAAATAAAATCTCAGCTAGTTTTGCACCCATTACGCCATACTGGAACAATATTTTTGGTTTTACGTCTAAGCTTGCACCAGAATCTAGTAATACTATTCCACCATCAAGAGTTGGAAGAACCGAAGCAATTGCTGGTCTGATAATACCCTTTTGCTTACCAAGAATAGTAATAGCACTAACTAATGTAGCTCCTGTCGAACCAGCAGAAAATACTGCCTGAACTTTATTTTCTTTAAGTAGCTGCATGCAACCAATTATTGAGGATTGTTTTTTTGACCTTATTGCTTTCATTGGATCTTCATCCATAGAAATTACTTGTGGGTAGTGATAAATGGGAATTTCTACATTGTCTAAATAAGGTTTAATTAAGTTTTGGTCACCACACAAAACAACATTTACCCCAACTTGCTTTGCTTCGATAGCGCCTTTGACTAAGTCAACTGGAGCAGAGTCTCCACCCATTGCATCAACAGCAATAGTATTCATAATTAAATTAACTTACTTCAGGTTCTTTAACTTGACGACCGTTGTAGGTACCATCAGCAGGATTCACTCTATGTGACTTTTTAGCTACTCCTGTTTCAGGATCAACAACAAAATGCGGTTTAGAAATTTTATGAGTAGCTTTTCTTCGTCTAGTCCTTGACTTAGACATTTTTTTCTTTGGTACTGCCATAACTATATTCCTTTCAAACTACAAATCTAGCTGACTTAGAGAAGAAAATGGACTTTCTTTTAACTTTTTTTCATCATGATTACAGTTATTTCTATTCATATTTATACCACAATCTGGACACAGTCCCTTGCAGCTAGTATTACATAAGTAGTTTAACTCCAATTTTTCTATTATCATTTCAGAAATAAAAGGCTCAAAATCAATGAATTCAGACTTTAAATCTAGTTCATAATCGTTTTCAGCATCTAGATTTAATGAGAAATCTCTGGCATTCTTGCTATTAATAGTGTCAACTGATAAACATCTTCCACACTCAGCTTGATAGTCAAAATTTATAGACATATTAAATGTCAAAATATTATTTTCAATCATTGAAAGCGAATCATAGTCAATACCATTTTTGGCATCAGTAAAATTACAGCCATATTTAATATTTAGATTCCCGGATTGATTAAATTCAAATGATTGTTTTGAGTTGATTAATTCAATAGTTTTTATTCTTGTATTCAGACTCATTATTCTTGAGGTTTATCTATATTTCTTGGTTCTCTTAATTTATTTTTTTCAACTTCAAGAAAATTGGACATCTGTTGAATTTTTGATTGAATATCTTCTATTTTTTGATCAATTGTATCTTCAATACTAGCTCTATAAGCTTGAGTTTCAACTTCAGCCTGTTTTATAAGAGCATTAGCTTCAATAACGGCTTCTTGTAATACATATGAATTTGCAATAAGATTTTCGGATTCAATTTTGGCTTCATTTACTAAATTCTTAGACTCCTGTTTTGCTTGGCTAATAAAACTTTCCTGTTCCCTTACTATCCAGCGAGCTGTTCTCATTTCTACAGGTACAGAATCTATAATCTCATCAATGCTTTTTATTAAATCTTTTTTATTAAGCCTTCCTTTTAAAGAATTGGAATTTAATTGTGCTCGTAACTCCTCAAGCTTATCAACAATATCTACTCGTTTATTTCCTTTAATAACTTCCTCAAAATTTATTTCAGAACTACTCATTAGTCAAACTTTTTAAAACTTCAGCAGGAACCAGGGAGGAAACATCTCCTCCATAAGAATGAATTTCCTTAACCATAGAACTTGATAAATACCCATATTCAGGAGAGGAGGGAATAAAGATAGTTTCAAAACCAGCAAGAGTGGAGTTTGCTTGTGCCATTTGAAATTCATAATCAAAATCTGTCATAGCCCTTAATCCTTTAACAATTGCATCAACTTTATGTTTAGATGCAAAATCGACTAGCAAACCTTCAAAACTTTCTATATTTATATTTTGTTTGTCTTGAAATATTTTTTCCAACATATCAGATCTTTCACTACGGGTAAATAATGAATCTTTAGAAGGGTTAACAACTACACCAACAATAATTTCAGAAAATATTTTTGAACATCTGTTAATAACATCTATATGGCCATTAGTTGGCGGATCAAACGAACCTGGTATTAAAATTTTCATATTTTATTCAATATAAGAATCTTACTTTGACCATAATTTTTTTCTTTACGAATTTCATAAAATTTTGGTAATTTAATTGATAGTGATGAGGAATGTCTATGGATTATAAGATGGCCACTAAATTCAATTAAGTCACCAACTAAAGATATTTCATTCTCAACAATTTTTGTTTCAAAATCGAATGGTGGGTCATAAAACACTATTGAATATTTATTTATTGAAGTTTGAAGAAAGGCATCAACTGATGAATTTGTAATTTTGTAATTATTATCTAGCCCTTTCAAATTTTTTTCTAATATTTTAATACATTCTTTAGATCTTTCAACAAAGGTAGAAAACTGAGCACCTCTACTTAGCGCTTCTATTCCCAAACTGCCAGAACCTGCATATAAATCTAAAACGTCTGAATTAGGAATTGAAAACTGCAATGAACTGAAAATAGATTCTCTCACTTTGCTCATCATTGGTCGAGTATTTGGACTATTGATTGTATCTATCTTCCTTGATTTGTAATCACCAGCTAAAATTCTCAAGTTGTACCATCTGCCTTAAAATAATTTGGAAATAAAATTTTAGCTTCTTTAAAAATTAGTTCTTTTTCCTTAGGTGAATTTAATTCTTCGTAAATATTTTTAGATTTTAATAAAAGTTCATAGTCAAACCTCAAATCAGCAATTTTTAAATCTGACTGTCCTGATTGGCTTGTTCCTGTTACTTTTCCTTCACCTCTTATTTCTAAATCAATTTCTGAAAGTTTAAATCCATCTTTAATCTCTACGATTGCTTCGAGCCTCTTCTTCCCATCATCACTGATTGTTAATAATGATTTTTTATTTGTTATATGGAAAATACATTCAGACTGTTTTTCTCCCCTACCAACCCGACCTCTGAGTTGATGTAGTTGATTCAACCCAAATCTTTCTGCACTTTCAATTATCATTAAAGAAGCATTTGGAATATCAATTCCAACTTCTATGACAACTGTCGATACTAAGATATCGATTTCACCTTTTTTCATTTCATTCATTATTTGATCTTTTTCATCAAAAGACATTCTTCCGTGCAATATTTTGACATTATGGTTTATAAATTTTTCTTTGTACAAGCTGTAGACATTTTCAGCTGATTGAATATCCGAAGACTCACTTTCCTCAATGAAGGGACAGACTACAAAAATTTGAGAATTGTTTGAAAGATGGTCAATGCATTTGTCAAATACTGCATTATTATCGCTTTTCAGTCCCGAAAATAAGTAAGAAATTACTTCCTTCCTTCCGGGAGGCATTTCATTAATAGATGAAATCTCTAGATCACCATAGATTGATAAAGCTGTTGTTCTTGGTATTGGAGTAGCTGTCATAACTAATTGGTCTGGAATAAGTCCACTTTGGTTTATAAGTTTTTTTCTTTGCTCTACGCCAAATCTTTGTTGTTCATCGATTATTGCTAATCCTAAATTTGTGAATTGAATTTTTTCTTGTATTAATGCATGTGTACCAATAAAAAGACCCGGGTTTCCATTATCTATATTTTGTAGAACCGATTCTCTATCAGACACTGAAGAAGTTAAAAGATTAATAGGAATGTCATAATTGTTTAAAAATATCTTAATTGAATTAAAATGTTGCTCAGCTAGGACTTCGGTAGGAGCCATTAATGCGACTTGATAGCCAGAAATATATGCTGCATAGATTGCTACGGCTGCCACAACAGTTTTCCCTGAGCCCACATCACCTTGTAACAGCCTTTTCATTGGATATTCCTTAATTAGATCATCAAGAATTTCATATGATGTTATGTATTGAGATTCTGTTAACTTGAAAGGCAGGTGTTCTATAAATTTTTCTATATCAGACTTTGTAAATGAAAACTCTAAACCTTTGTTTTCACTTTTGTATTTTGATTTTAAATTTTCAAAAATGGACCTCAAGTAAAGAAACTCATCTAATGCTAATCTATTTCGAGCATCTTTATATTGTTCTTCATCCTTAGGAAAATGAATTTGCTTCATACTGTCATATCTAGAAATGAAGGAATATTTTTTAAGTATTTCATTTGAAAGCATGTCGGAAAGACCTGCTGTAAATTTATCTTTATCTGTATCTAGTATTGATATAATTTCTTTCAATGCCTTTCTGACAGATGAACTGGTCATTCCTTCTATCTTTTGATAAATAGGTATGAATGATCCAGTTTCATTTAATTCTTCAATATCTGAAAATTTCTCTATTGTAGGATTTTTAAATTCAATACTTCCAGTTTTTTTAACATCAGGCTTCCCAGAAAGTGCAATTCTTTCTTCAGTTTTATATCTTGTTTCGATGTATTGAGGTCCAAACCATTTCGCCTTAACACTGCCGGATTCGTCATTAATAGTTAAGGTTGTGATTCTTAATCGAGTTTTCGTAGTAAAGACTGAGATATTAGATATGTTTCCAATTATTGTAACTTCTTGATTTTGGTCATCATGACTTATCTCATTTATTAATTTCACTTTTGATCTGTCAATATGTTTACGAGGATAGAACCTAAGTAAGTCTGCTACGGATTTTAAATTACTTTTTTTTAAACTTGCAAATCTTTTCTCGCCGAAACCTTTCAGAGAATCAAGTTTTATTGTATTTAAATATTTAAAGCTTCTTTCAACCACAATCAAACATTACCTAAAAAGTTTTAAAATGAAAGTACCTACAAATTATTAAATTAGTTATAGTTATACTTGTAATTTAGAGGAAATAATATGGCAAATAGATGTCAAGTAACAGGAAGAGAGCCAAGGTCAGGCAAACATGTCTCTTTTTCTCACAAAAGAAATAACCGTTGGTTCAAACCAAATATTATCACTAAAAGATACTGGCTAGAAAGTGAAAATAGATGGGTAAAACTTAAAGTCAGCACTCGTGGAAATAAAATTATTGACAAACGAGGT
This sequence comes from uncultured Candidatus Actinomarina sp., assembly GCA_902519215.1. Taxonomy (GTDB): domain Bacteria; phylum Actinomycetota; class Acidimicrobiia; order Actinomarinales; family Actinomarinaceae; genus Actinomarina. The sequence goes on from CABYIX010000009.1 coordinate 23,611, forward strand.
ATAGAGTCTGTTGTTAAAGAAATACGTCAACGAGGCGAAAAAGTTTAATGGCTCAAGGTGTTGTTAAATCATATGATCCAAACACTGGCAATGGAATAATCTTATTAGATACAGATAAAACTGAAGTTTTTATTACTGCTGGTTCACTGAAGGGTTCAATATTTAGAACTTTACGTCAAGGTCAGAGAATAAACTTTGAATTAGAGACTGTTGAAGATATCCAAGTTGTTAAAAATGTTAAAATTGGACAAGATAAATATTAACCATAGTTAATGTCTTTAATCAATCTTAAATCATCTAATGAAGAAATAATCAATTCACATTTTTTAGATTTATGTTGTGATGAATATACTGAACCTTTAATTAGAGGTGGTCAATCAAACGCAGATTTAGCTTTACATAATCTAGATATTTCAAATTATTCAAAATTGAGAAATAATGTGTATCCGAAATCAAAAAGAGGGTCTTCATATTTATCTGCATACATAAGACATGGCTTAATTGATTTAAAAGAGGTATGGAAATATGTAGAAAGATTTAAGTATGAAGATAAAACAAAATACAGAGATGAACTTCTTTGGCAGGAATTTTCAAGGCACGTATACGCAATAGTAGGTAAAAAATCCAAAAATTACTTAAATTATTCAATAAATAGTGCTCATAGCAAGAAAATAGATACTCAAAAAATGAATTGTATAAAAACAATTAAAAAAGAATTAGAAGAAACTGGATATATGGTAAACCAGACAAGAATGTGGTTTGCCTCTCATTTTTCATTAAGAGATAAAAATGATTGGAATGGTTATGAGAATTATATGTTTAAGCATTTAGTTGATGGTTCTAGGTTTGCGAATAGACTAGGTTGGCATTGGGTAATGGGTTCTCAAACAGGAAAAATTTATGGATTTTCAAAATTTCAAGTACAAAAAAGAGCTAAGAAACTCTGTGATGAATGCGAACTAAATTATAATTGCCCAATAAGTGAATGGCCAGAAAGTGTTGAAGTTACTAAAAAAAATATAGATGTATTAACTGATGTTTATAAAAATTTTGGACCACAGGAAATACAAACTAATGATAAAAATCCAGAATTTGTTTGGATAACAGCTGAGTCTCTAGGAGATGATGATCCTTCAATGAAATATTTTTCTACATTGCCTGTTGTTTTTATATTTGATATTAAATTATTAAATAATCTAAAAATCTCAACAAAAAGAATTAACTTTTTACTAGATTGTTTAAAGGAAATATCGCTAAAAAGAGATTTGACAGTAGTAATGGAAGATCCATTAATTTACTTAAAAAATAAATCATTTGCTTCTACTTTTGCTCCAGTTCCTAAATATAAGAAAATTACAAAATTTAATAAGCCTCTTTATGAGTTTCCTGCTCAAAGGCTAGCTCAGCCAATTGATTTTTATCCAAATAGTTTTAGTAGTTGGAAAAAAAGAATTAAATTAAACATATGAAAGATTTAATAAAAAAAATCAAAAGATATTCAATTTTTTTATTTTTATTTTTTCACAATTATTTATATATTTACTCAGACGGAAGGTTTGGTAAGTTTTTAAACAATCGACCATGTCTGATATTGCATACTAAAGGAGCAAAAACACAGATAGAAAGAAAAAATGTACTAGTTTTTCTTAAAGAAGGAAACGAAATTTGCTTAATTGCATCAAAGGGTGGGAATAAAAATAATCCAGGTTGGTATCATAATCTTATAAAATTTCAAGAATGTAAAGTTCAAATTGGACGCGATACTTATGAAGCAAATGCTAGAGAAGTTTACGATGAAGAAAGAATAGAGTGGTGGGAAAAAATGGACTTCATGAATCGGGGTGGCTACTCATCTTATCAAGAGCTAACAAGGAGAAAAATTCCTGTTTTAGTTCTAACTCTTTCTTAGTCACATTTTGCGCCTAAGAAAGTTTTGTAGTTTATTTTCGTTATATCACGTATTTACAGGGTTTCTAAAATTTTATTAATTATTTCAAGGCTTAGTTTGTCTACTACTAAGTCTGCTTGATTAAGTTGATCTTCTGAAAACATTCCTCGATTAATTGCAAGTACGTAACTATTTGTCTCTTTTCCAGATTGAATGCCAGTGGGGCTATCTTCAATAATAATATTTTTTGATGTTTGAAGTTTTTCTATTGCTTTGTTGTAAATATCTGGATACGGTTTATTTCTTTTAACCATATCACCTCCAATGATGTAGTGAAAAAAGTTTTCTATTTCAACTTCTTGAAGTTTTTTATTTAATAGCCCTTGAGGACTTGCAGATACACAAGCTTGTTTAATATCTAAATCATAAATCTGTTTTAATAATATTTTTACATCATTGTAAATTATCTTATTATTTAATGATTGTTGAATGATTTCTCCAAGAGAAAACATAGTGTTTTCAAAATCATCAAGAGGGACTGTCTTAGCATAAAAAGAGTGGACTATACGATCATCAACACCAACAAATTGTCTAATTTCTTCTTCTGAAATATTTAATCCAAATTGTTTTAAATGAGTTTGCCATGCATAAGCATAAAGTCTTTCCGTGTCCATGATTGTTCCATCACAATCCCAAAAAATCCCTACCATTAACCGAGCTTGCTTTGAATGTCTTTAGCTTTTTTCAGAGCTGTTCCGTCTGATCCTTCATTGGTCCAATTGTTAGTTTTAAGTTTAGTTTCATCAACCATATCCTTGAGTAGGTCAAATTTGCTCAAACCAATTTGTTCCCATAAATATAAAGCGTAACTTCCTGGGATTGTATTTACCTCATTTAGATATACCTTCTCGCCTTTAGACAGGAAGTCAACTCTACATATACCTTTTATATCTAAAATTGTTAATAATTTATTTAATATTTCAATTATTTGATTTTTAACTAAAGGGTCAACTTTAGCAGGAAGTTCTCTTTTTGAACCCTCAAGCCCTCCATTCTCTAGATATTTATCTTTGTAAGAAAACATATCATTATTTGAAGATCTTATAGGTTTTTCAATATCCGAGTAATCAATATTAGGATAAGTTCTTACACCAATTAACAAGTCGTCCGATTCTTCTAAAAATGGTTGTAATATCGAGCCTTGATTATAAAGTGTTGAATTTTTGGTAATTGATAATGCAGTTTGATAATCTTCAACTATTTCAACTCCAATAGAAGACCCCCCAAATCTAGGCTTTAGTATATAAGGACCCTGAAAATCTGGCTTGTTTGTATCAGAAATTAAGTGAGTATTCAATACAGGAATGCTGTTTGCACTCATTACTGTGAAGAAAGTATATTTATCCATACACAATTGGGAAGTAGATAGACCAGGTCCACTGTATTTAATCATCAATAAATCAAGTAAGCTTTGAAGAGTCCCGTCTTCTCCAGGTCCACCATGGCATGAGTTGATAACAGTCGAAATCTCTAATTTCTTCTTTTTGTAATAAAATCCTGGATTTGAATCAAGTTTTATATTTAATTCTTTCTTAAATATTGAGTTATTACCAATAAAATCTTTGGATTCAAGATTAGTATCAACTAAATACCATTTATTGTCTCGAGACCAATATATGTTTAATACTTTATCTTTTGAGGAAAGTACTCTTGATGTTTGTAGTCCAGTAAGTATTGAAATATCATGCTCAGGTGAGGGGCCACCAAATATAATTGCTAAATTGTCACTCATATTCTACGGGTGGTGATCAGGTAAATCATTTTCAAATAATACAACATCATCATCTTTCACAACAGAGTTTAGATAAGAAACTGCTAAATCTCTATTCTTAAAAAATTTAACTGGGATATTATTATCTTCAAAAGACAACATTAAAGAAACTTTATTCGTAAATCCAACTACCAATGCTTCGTCAATAATGGAACTAGCATTATGAGCAAATTCATAATTATATGTAAACTGGTCTGCGCCAAGTTCAATCATTCCAGGTGTAATCAAATATTTTTTCCCTTCTGTTACAAATGAACTTAGTAAGTCTAAAGATGATTTATTTGAAACTGGGTTAGAGTTAAATGAATTATCAATAATTGTTTGACCTAGATTTCCCTTCAAGACAGTTTGCCTATGTGATGTTTTTTCAAGTTCTGTAATTTTATTTAGATATTCTACAACATCCATTTCTAAAGCAATCATAATTCCGACAGACAATGAAATTGAAAGTTGTAAAATCTTTGGGGCCTTAACTGAGGCGACATATTTTCCCGCAATATAAACAGAATGCTTATTGTTTTCATATTCTACATAGACAGCAGCTTTTGAAGTAGTTGTTGAACAATCAATAACCATCTTCTGAGCTGTCCAAAGTCTAGCTTGACCTAAAAGTAGAGGATCATCTCCATTGATAACAACTGTGCCAGTTAAATCTACAATTTCTGATTTCGCATCGAGTATATTTTCAAGTGTCTTCATTCTTTCTAAATGTACTGGAGCTATCCCTGTAATTACTGATATGTGTGGCTTTACCCATGAACACATTTCTCTAATTTCTCCAAAACCATAAGTTCCCATTTCAAATATTGCAATTTCATTATTACTTTTTAAATTTTCATTAATTGATTTTGCAATACCCAAGCGGTTGTTGTAACTTTCTGGAGTTACAAATACATCATTAGTAGTTGATAATATTTGTTTTAAAGTGTTTTTTGTAGTTGTTTTAGAATAAGATCCAGTAATTGAAACAATCGGACCAGAAAAAGTTCCTAACTTAGCTTCAGCCCTTTCAACAAAGATCTGTGATTGATTTTTCTCAAAATTCTTAGTGAGCTTTAAGGCTTGATCATATACAAAAAAAGAAAATACATTAGCGAACAAAGCTAAAAAGTATCCATACTCAAGCAATACAGAAGCTATAGAAATTAAAGAAATCAAGATAAAATATACCGTATTGAGTCGTTTAATTCTTTCAGTTTGGTCAACTTTTGATGTTCTCCAGTTAAAGGAAAGTCCTCTTGGAAGTAAGAGGCTCAGAATTGCAACCAATATAGCAGTGTAAGGATTCCATAAACTTAAAATCATAAAAATAAGTGTTAAAAAGAAATAAAAATTATTAAACGGAATTAACTTTACCCAACGAAAATAAAACTTACTGACATATCCTGGAATGTAATGCTCTCGTTGTGCAATTCTTGACCATCTCCAAGCATTAATTAATGACGAGGTTGTTAGTAAAAATAGAACAAAAAAATAAATTAAATTCATTGTGTATTAATAATATTAACTATTTCAAGATACGAGGAATTTAACGGGTTGTGACCTTGGCCTTCTAATATGTGTAAATTTGATTTTTTAATTTTTTTATTGGCTTCTTTTGCTATATTTATTGGTACTTCTTTATCTTCACTACCCCATATCAAATGAACGTCACTATTAATATTTTCTAATTCGTGGGAGAGGTCATCATTTACTGCTTTTACTAAATTTTCTCTCATTATGCCTTTTGAGTTTCTATAGTCATATGAACCTTTCTTTATTTTAATATTCTCAATCATATTGTCAGAAAAAATACCCAACCTATTTAAAGTTTTATAAAAATCCAACATAGTAAATTTTGATGAAGATGTTTGTTTTTTTATTAATGGAACACCAATAAGTATTAATTTTTCAATATTTCTTAACTCACTCAAATAAACAGCAACTCTTCCACCAAAAGAATGTCCGACAACTGTATCAACTGAATTTGGAATAAACTGATTAATGTATGCAGCATATTCCTTTGGGCTGATGCTGGTTTCTGGTTCTTGGGATTTTCCAAAACCAGGTAAGTCAAAATTAATATAACTAAATGACTGGCTTATCAAATTAAAATCTTGAGATGATCTTCCCCATCCATGAAGAAAGCACACTGTAGGATTTTCAGAATTTACATTAGCAAAAGTTTTTTTATCATTTAATAATTTATATGGCATCTAATAACCCCAGTTTAAGTGTTTGTAGTGCTCTTATTTCCATTCCCATAAGAAACAATAAAGCAAAAGACCAATATAAATAGTAATTTAAGTTCATCTCATTTCTATAGATATATAAAAAAGTGAGTATAAACAAATTAATCACATTGTAAAACATGCTGAATGAACCTATCTCATTACCCATAGACTGATAAACAATGACAACGAGGACTTGAATTATTACTGAGCTTAATGATATGAGAATTAATATATTTGATATTTTTTTATCAATAATTAATTTTTTTATATGTATAAATAGAAACAGTACCCCAACTGAGCCACAAATACATAAGCTTATATATGAAGGAAGTTGTAAAAAATAAAATTCCATAAAATTCATTTTAGTACCTACAAAATTGAGTATTAATAACTAATCAGTTACAGTATTTGGTAATGGTAAATTTATTAAATAATGAAATCATATCTAATGTACCAAATGCTTGGCTAAGTACCCTTGAAAATTATATCACTAAGGGGAAAAACGCTGAAATATGGGATTCAACTGGTAAAAGATATCTTGACTATGTTGGCGGGTATGCTGTTCTAAATACGGGTCACTTACATCCACGCGTAGTGAAAAAAGTCAGGGAACAATTAGATAATTTTTCTCATTCTTGTTTCGCATATGCACCACATGAAAATGCAGTTAATGTATGTAATGAATTAAACAACAGGTATCCAATAAAAGACAGTACAAAAACATTTCTTGTCAATAGTGGTGCAGAAGCTGTAGAAAATGCAGTAAAAATTGCAAGATATTTTACAGGTAGAAAATCTATTATTTCTTTTAACGGAGGTTTTCATGGTAGAACTTACTTAGCAATGGGCTTGACTGGTAAAGACAAGCCTTACAAAGAGGGGTTTGGTCCATTTCCAGATTTTGTACACCACACTGAATACCCATATGAATATCGTGGTATCTCTGATGAACTAGCAATAGAAAAACTTGATAAACATTTAAGCACAACGCTAAACCCAAATGAAGTGGCTGCGATTGTCATTGAGATTCAATTAGGTGAGGGCGGATATATACCAGCATCAAAAGCTTTCATTCAGCATCTAAGAAAAGTTTGTGATGAAAACGGTATTCTTCTTATATTCGATGAAGTGCAAACTGGATTTGGAAGAACTGGAAAAATGTTTGGAGCAGATCACGTAGATGTTGAGCCTGATATTGTAACTCTAGCCAAAGGAATTGCAGGTGGTTTTCCACTAGCAGCCGTACTTGGTAGAAGTCATATAATGGATTCTATTCATGACGCTGGAATTGGAAGTACTTTTGGTGCATCTCCAATTTCCTGTGCTGCTTCTTTAGGTGTTTTAGAGGCTTTTGATAATGAAAATATAATTTCAAATACCAAGATTCAGGAAAAGATAATGAAAGATGCTCTTAATACAATGATGGACAATTATGACTTTATTGGGGACGTTAGGGGTTACGGACCCATGATCGGTGTTGAGATTGTTGAAAGTAAAATATCTAAAATCCCAGATAAAAGTAAAGTCACTAAAATTTTAGATCAATGCAAAGAAAATGGTCTACTACTGGTCTCCTGTGGGCAAGAAGGGAACGTAATTAGATTTATGGGTCCATTAACTACTCCCGAAAATCAAGTAGAAGAAGCAATGGAGATATTTAAAAATTCTTTAGTTTAGTTTTCTTCTACATGTGTAAGGTCATGTAGCTTCATTAAAACATCACTATCTTTATGTGTTTTAGCTGGTGCTTTCATTAACCAAGCTGAGACTAAATCTAAAGAATCAAAATCTTTATTTTCTGCAAAGAACTTCATATATCTGACTGCATCAATAGTTACTCCAGCACTATTTGGAGAATCCCAAACTTCTAACTGAACTTCGATATTTAATGGAGCACCTCCAAAGGATTCACCTTCTAATCTAATAAAAGCTTTCTTTTTATCTTCAAGCCATTTTACATAATCAGATGGACCTATTCGAACATTATCAGGGTCTATTCCCTCCCCATTGTTTGCAACTGAGGTTACAGATGATGTTTTACTTGTTCTTTTTGTTTCTAATCTATCTTCTTCAAGCATATTAAGAAAATCCATATTACCACCAACATTTAATTGATAAGTATTCTTTAACTTTACTCCTCTGTCTGAAAAAAGTTGTGCAAGAACTCTATGAACAATAGTTGCACCGACTTGACTCTTGATATCATCGCCAATTAGAGGAACATTGTTTTCTCTAAATTTGTTATACCAAGTCTCGTCTCTAGCTATGAAAACTGGAATACAATTTATGAATCCAACTTTAGTATTTATAGCTGACTGAGCATAAAATTTCACAGCTTCATCTGAACCTACAGGTAAAAGGTTTATTAGAATTTCTGCACCAGAATTTAGCAAAGATTTTTCAAAATTATCTGAATCTGGGACTACATCAATTATTTCTTTAACAAATTTACCAACACCATCGTTCACAACACCAGGCTCGACAATAATTCCTGTATCTGGAACATCATAAAATTTTAAAGTATTGTTAGGTTTTTCAAATATTGCTTTTGATAAATCTTTTCCGACTTTAGAAGCATTTATATCATAAGCTGCTACAACCTCAATATCTGATACTTTATAACCACCAATAACATCGGAAATTAATCCATCTTCAGAATCGTTATTTGAATAATGGTAAATTCCTTGGACAAATGAACTAGCGCAATTGCCAACTCCTAAAATTGCGACTTTGATTTTTCCGTTTTCCACATCAATACTTTAGCAATAGTGTGATATACACAAATTTAATTGAATAAGTAATTAAACCAACTAAATGAACTGTAGAGAATGCCAGCTATGAAATAAAGAATAAAGGTTGTTATGCCAATAATTTGTAATATTTTTAAAAACTTATTCATTAATATCATTTTACAAATTTTGAAATTAATATAGTTATAGTTTAAATATGATAAAAAATTTGTCACCCTCTCGGGCATCTCAATTTAAAACATGTCCAAGGCAATTTAAATATGCAAATATTGATAAAATCAGTGAACCCACAACAGAAGTTCAAGCTAAAGGTACTACTGTCCATCAAGCTTTAGAAGACTTATATGATTTTCCACAATCTGAAAGAACAACTGAAAAACTTCATAATTTGTTCAGAGAAGCTTGGACCAAAGTTAGAAGTAACGATGAGCACCATAATTTATTTGAAACTGTCGAAGAAGAAAGAGACTGGGGTGTAGATGGGTTAAAACTTCTTAATAACTATATGCAAATTGAGGACCCTACTACTTTTGAACCACTTGAAAGAGAGAGGTGGGTTAGAGGATCTATCGAAGATTTGAATCTAAGAGGAATCCTTGACAGAATGGACAGAAATAACAAAGGTGAGTTGGTAATTGTTGATTATAAAAGTGGCAAAGCCCCAATGGCAAAATATAAAGAACCTCGCTTCTTTGCTTTGAAATTATATGCATTACTAATAAAAGAAGAATTAAATGAAATGCCTGCTGAATTAAAATTAATTTATCTAAAGAATTCAACCATACATACATTAAAAATAAGTAATGAAGACCTAGATAAAGCAAAAGCAGAAATAATAGAAATTTGGGAAGCTATAAAGAAAGCATTTAAAGAAGATGAATTTCCTGCAACAAAAAATAATTTGTGTGATTGGTGTTATTATAAACCAATTTGCCCCGTCTTCAACAAAAATGCACCAGACACTGACGAGTTGCAAAAACTTAATGAAGAAATAAAAGAGCTAAATGATAATCTAGAAGCTTTGAGTATGTTTGATAATCCTAATGATTTGCCAAAAGATAGTCCATTAAGCAATATTAATAAAGAACAGATCCAACAGAAAATAGAAACATTAAAAAACAAAAGAGATCTTATTGAAGAGGAATTACAAGAGCTTTTAAGGAAATAAACCTCTAGTAAGCTTTGCTGCTGCAACCCTCTTAATTCCTTTTATAAGTGCTGCTGTTCTTAAGTCACAATTTTGTTTTTGAGATATTGTCCATACTTCTTCAAAGGATGTAAGCATTACATCAATTAATTTTTCATGAAGTTCTTTTTCTTTCCATAAATAATTCTGAGTATTTTGAACCCATTCAAAGTAACTTGCTGTGATACCACCAGCATTTGCCAAAATGTCAGGAATAATTACAGTACCGTTTTCTCTTAAAATTTTATCAGCATTTAATGTTGTAGGTGAGTTTGCACCTTCAATTAATATATTAGCTTTTATTTTTTCTGCATTACTAGATGTAATTACACCTCCAACTGCTGCTGGAATAAGGACATCGCAGTCTAGCTCTAAAATTTCTCCATCAAATGACTCACCACCACTAAATCCTTCGACAGTGGTAGATTTTGCAATGTGTTTAAAAAGTTCAGGAATATTTAAACCACTTTCGTTAATTACAGCTCCTCCTAAGTCATTTACGGCGATTACTTTTGCACCTCTCTCGTAAGCATCTAATGCTGCGTATCTTCCTACATTGCCAAATCCCTGAACAACAACTTTAGAATTTTTAAATTCTTTATCCATTTTTTCCATAGCAGCATGTCCTACTGCGACCGCTCCTCTTCCTGTAGACTCTCTTCTTGTAATAGATCCACCTAAAGATACTGGTTTTCCTGTGACAATTCCTGGTTGTGGTGAGCCAACAAAGTTACTGTATGTGTCCATAATCCAAGCCATTGTCTGTTCATCGGTTCCTAGATCTGGAGCGGGGATATCTTTATCAACACCAATAATGGGAAGTAATTCTGCAGTGTATCTTCTAGCTACTCTTTGTTTTTCAGAACGAGTTAATGGATTTGGATCAATGGCAACCCCTCCCTTGGCTCCACCATAAGGTAGTCCAACAATGGCTGATTTCCAAGACATTAATATAGCTAAAGCTGTTACCTCACCTAAATTAACATCCGGTGCGTATCTTATACCACCTTTCGTTGGACCCATTGAAAGTACATGTTGTACCCTATAGCCCATAACTGTTTCAACTTCACTATACTCATCTCTTCTGAATGGAAATGACACAACAAGAGATCTCTGTGGAAGTTTTAGTCTTTCTCTAATATTTGAATCGAGATTAATCAAATCAGAAACTTCATCATATTGTCTGATGACTTCTTTATACATATGTGAGTCAAAGAGGTTGTTTTCAACTATCACAGACTCATAATATATAGTTTTTCAATAGAAAGGTTGAATTATTTAAATTTTTGTCGTACCTCATCTCTAAATTATTAAATATGAAAGATAGTGAAATAATTAACATATTAAATTCAGCCGGTATGAAAGCAAATTTTATTTGTTCAGACCATAATGACAGCTGCAACTGTCATAGAATATATGATGAAGCAGCTTAATTACAGGAGGAACATATGAAAGACTTAATTTGGGATATAGCCAAAAGTGGTGAAGATCAATTAGAAAATACGGACTTACAAACTATTGAAGAACCGAAAGAACTATTTATTGCGAGGGGTGTTTCTTTAGAAGCAAAAGATAGTACATACAAAATAAATAAATTTGTGGACAACAAAATTGCTATAGACGTGCAGGATAAAGGAGCAATAAAAATTTCGGATACGGTCTTTAGTTACTCAAAAAGCTACAAATCAAAAACAATTGATTTGAAACGACTTTTAGATTGGACAACAAACAAGAAGCTAACTGATGATGAAATTGAAAATTTAATAGCAATTTGCGGAAATAATTTTGTACCTAAATTGAGAGGACTTGACGCAGTTGCTGAAAAAAAAGGTATGGAAAAGCAATTAGCAAGAGATACTTTTATTGAAAAGAAATGGGATGAAGAACCTAAATTGCAAGTAATTAATACTTCTAATGAAGCAGCACCCATTTGGGCAAAAGATCTTAACGAAATGGAGAGAAAAAAATGAGACAACTATTTGAACTATCACGCAAATTTCCAAAAGAATGGATTAAAAAAGCGCCAAAAGGAAAATTTGGTAACTATGTACCCCATCCTGTTATAACACAACGATTATTAGAAGTATGTGGACCATTTAATTGGGAAGTGGTTGAATTGATTAGGCAAGAATCTTCAGGAAGTGTGGTTGGTTGTTTTGGTAAACTAACAGTAGAAATTGATGGCAATCCTGTAACGGTCACATCAATTGGAGATGTTGAACATGACCAAAACAACGATGGTTCAAATGCAAAACATGCAGAATCAGATGCTTTCAAGCGTTGTGCCATGAAGCTTGGACTTGGTCTTCATCTATGGGCAGGTGACGAATATTACTTAGATAAACAGCTTGAAAAAAAAAGACAAGAAAAAAAAATTAACTTACAATCAGCTTAAGAATTAATTATTCCATCTTTTGAACTTAAAACAAAAGTACTAGGACCATCGTTTATAAGCCCAACTTGCATCATTGATCCAAAACTTCCAAGTTTAGTAATGACTTTTTCAGATAATTTTTCATATACTTTTTCTAACATTTCTTCAGCAATCTTAGGATCTTTCGCATTAATAAACGAAGGCCTATTCCCTTTTAAAAAATTACCAGCAAGTGTGAACTGGCTGACTAGTAAAATTTCACCATCAACGTCAATAATGGACTTATTCATTTTTAAATTTTCATCAGAAAATATTCTGAAATTTAAGATTTTATTAATTAAAACTTGACTATCTGAATCACTATCCCCCTGCTCAATTCCCCAAAGTAAAAGTAGCCCTTGGTCAATTTCTGAAATTTTATTTCCATCTACTTCTACATATGCATTCTTTACTCTCTGCAAAACTACTTTCATAAACTATAATTTAACAGATGACACTAGACAATAAAACTTTATTAATGGCAGCTGGACCTAATTATGCCGCTTTAACTACTCTGTTTAAAAATGGAGTTCCACAAACTCATGTGATGTGGGTTGATACAGACGGTGAAAATATTTTAATTAATACCGAAATTCATAGAGTTAAATATAAAAATATAAAAATAGATCCCCGAGTTACAGTAATGATATGGAAGCACGACAATCCCTTTAAGTTTGTAGAAGTTAGAGGCGAAGTGATTGGTGAAATAACTGGTAAAGAAGCTCGAGATAATATAGACAAATTGTCAAACAAGTATTGGGATAAACCTTACCCTTTCCCAATACAAACAGAAAGAATAGTATTAGTAATCAAACCAAATAAAGAAGTGATATTTAATTTAAAGGACGAAGATTTTCAGTAGACTAATCTTTCTTATATTGATAAAAACCTTTTCCAGTCTTTACTCCTAGATCTCCATTTAAAACTTTTTCTTCAAGAAACTTTTTAGGTTCGTCTTTTGAATCCCCAGATTCTTTAAACTTTTTTAATTTTGCATAATAGTGAATGTCCAATCCAGAATAATCTGATAGTTCAAACGGACCTAGAGGATGATTTAAGCCTTTTTTTATAGCGATATCAATATCTTCAAAATCTGCGATTCCCTCATCATAAAGTTCATAAGCTTCATCGACTAATGCCGCAAGCATTCTGTTAACAATAAACCCTGGAGTTTCTTTTTTTAGAACAACTACAGATCTTCCCATGTTCTTACTGACAGTTTTTGTACGCTCTAAAACATCATCAGATACATTGTCAGGGTATGAAATTTCAACCAAGTCCATTCTTATTGGTGGATAGAAGAAATGCATATTAATAAATCTTTCAGGATGATTACAATGCTTAGATAATTCAGAAGCTTGTATAAATGAACTGTTAGTAGCCATTACAACTTCTTCACCCATAAAACTTGAAATGTGTTTGAAAATTTCAAGCTTTACATCGTGTCTTTCAACAACAGCCTCTATTACAAATGACTTTTCTTGAACAACTTCATCAAGTGAATATCTAAGGTCTAAATTGTCTTTATACGCATCTAGCTTTTCTTGTGTGTATATTTTTTTATTTATTAAATTTTTAATATTGTCTTCAACAAATTTATATCTATATTCTAAATTTTCTCTATTTTCATCATAAAGACTAGTTTTGTATCCAGCCATAGCCGCTAGAGCAGCTATTTGGCTTCCCATTTGGCCGCCACCTATTACTGCTATTTTTTCAATCATGAATGTTTATTAATCTCTCTTCTTGCAATTGATCTTAAATGTACTTCGTCTGGCCCATCAGCAATTCTCAATGTTCTAGCGCCAGCAGCCATTCTGGCTAATGGAGTATCTTGTGAAAGTCCCATAGCTCCATGTGCTTGTATAGCCTTATCAATCACATATGATGCAGCTTCAATAACGCCAACTTTAATTGCTGAGATTTCAATTTTTGCTTGTTCTTTACCAACATTATCAATTAACCAAGCAGTTTTTAATGTTAACAATCTTGCTTCTTCAATTTTAATTCTTGACCTAGCTATCCAATCTTGAACTACTCCATGATCAGAAATTTTTGTACCAAAAGTCTCTCTAGACATAGTTCTTTTAATCATAAGCTCTAAAGCTCTTTCGGCCATACCTATAGTTCTCATGCAATGGTGTATTCTTCCAGGACCTAATCTTGCCTGGGCTATTTTGAAACCCATTCCCTCTCCTCCAATAATGTTTGTTTTGGGAACTATTACATTTTCAAATTTTAATTCAGGGTGTCCGGTGTATCCATCATCATAACCATATACATGCATTGGTCTTACAATTGTGATTCCTTCTGAATCCATTGGGACAAGCACCTGGCTTTGCCTTGTATAAGGAGGATTATCTGGATTGGTAATGCCCATAAAAATACAAATTTTTGCTCTTGGATTTATAGCATTTGATGTCCACCATTTTGTACCATTGATAACATAATTATCTCCGTCAGAAACTATTGAGCTTGAAATATTAGTTGCGTCAGAGGATGCAACATTAGGTTCCGTCATTGCAAAACAAGAACGAATTTCACCATTTAAGAGTGGATTTAGCCATTGTTCTTTTTGTTCAGGAGTACCAAACTCTGCAAGAATTTCCATATTTCCAGTATCAGGTGCAGAACAATTGAAAACTTCAGGAGCCCACCAGCTTTGTCCTGTGATTTCAGCTAAAGGAGCATATTCCACATTTGTTAATCCTGCTCCATATTCACTATCTGGTAAAAATAAATTCCAAAGATTTTCTTCTCTAGCTTTTTGCTTTAACTCGTCCAATAAGTCAGGTATATGCAGAGGATCACCAGAATCTACAATAGCTTTTTCATACGCATCTTCATTGGGAAATATGTATTCATCAAAAAACTTGATCATCTTTTCTTGAAGTTCTAAAGACTTTTGAGAATAATTAAAATCCATTGTTTTATTCTATCAATTAACTTGAGTCCAAGAGAATTATTTCATAAGATATTTACTAATGGAATTTTTTGATAAAAAAATAAGAGACTATATTTCTTCCAATTTAGATTTGAATAGTAATTTTAAATTCGAACAATTTAAAGTTGGAAGATCAAATATTACTTTCAAAATATTTGATAATTCCATTAGTTACGTATTAAGAAGGCCTCCGTTTGGAAATAAACTTGAATCAGCCCATAATATGCAACGAGAATACAAAATAATCACCGAGTTAAGTAAAAATAATTTAAAAGTACCAAATCCAATCCTCTTGTGCATAGACAGGTCTATCTCAGAAGATGATTTCTACATTATGGAATATATTGAAGGTGATACAATTGCAGACAATCTCATAGCAGCAAATTATTCAGATTCTCAGAAAAAAAAGATTACAGAATCATTTATTTCAACACTTGCAGAACTTCATACATTTGATGTTCTTGCTTCAAATTTAAAAGATTTAGGAAAGCATCAAGATTATGTAGAAAGACAATTAAACAGATGGACAAAGCAATTTAGAGCACAAAAAGTTAGAGAGATTGATGATTTAGATCAAGCTACAAAATTACTTTTTGATAATATTCCATCTCAACAGCGAGTCAGTATTGTACATGGGGACTACCGATTAGATAATGTAAGGATTAATAATAATTCAGTAGCAGCAATTGTAGATTGGGAACTTTGCACTCTAGGAGATCCTCTAGCAGACTTAGGAACAGTTATTGCTTCCTGGTCGGATGAGAATGAAAATGATACACCTTTTATTTACTCCCCTTCTTTAAATGGCGGTTTTCCGAGCAGGGAAGAGATAATAAATTTATATGAAAAAAAATCTTTGCTTAACATAAGCGAAATAGAATTCTACATCCGTCTATCTTTTTGGAAGCATGCAATGATAATGGAGGGGGTCTACGTAAGATATTCTCTTGGTTATTATGGTAATGTTGATAAAAAAGATATTGAAGCTTTTGGACAAAGCACGTTAAATTTTGCTAAAAAAGCTTCAACTAAGAATCTATTAAAGGAGATATTTTGAATGTAATTCCAGCAAATGAACTAGAGAATCATATTGGTGAAGAAATTGGAGTTTCAGAATGGATTGAGATTACACAAGAAAGAATAAACCAATTTGCTGACGCCACTAATGACCATCAATTTATACATGTTGATCCGGAAGCAGCAAAAGCGGCTCCAACTCCATGGGATACAACTATTGCACATGGTTTTTTAACGTTAAGTCTAGTTTCTTACATGTCAGTAACTTCTGGTTTTATGCCTGCTCAAATGCAAACAGCTGTTAATTATGGTTCTGACAAAGTTCGATTTATGGAAGCCGTTCCTGTAAATAGCAAAATTAGAGGAAAATTTGTTTTAACAGAAGCTCAATATAAGAAGAACGGTAGATGGCTAGTGAAAACTACTGTGACGATTGAAATTGAAGGTGTTGAAAAACCTGCTGCGATTGTCGAAACTTTAACTTTGTACATAGTAAAAGAATAATAAATGTTTAAGGAGATAATTTTATGAGAGAAGCAGTAATTGTATCAGCAGCCAGAACGCCAATAGGGAAAGCCTATAGAGGTGCGTATAACAATACAGCAGCACCTACCCTTGCTTCGTATTCCATCAAAGAAGCAGTAAGTAGAGCAGGGATTGACCCTCAAGAAGTAGAGGATGTAGTTATGGGATGTGCACAGCAACAAGGCTCACAAGCATTAAATATAGGTAGGCTTAGTGGAATTGCAGCAGGACTTCCAAATACAGTACCTGGTATGACAATAGACCGTCAGTGCTCATCTGGATTAATGGCTATTGCAACTGCATCAAAGCAAATAATTACTGACAATATGGATGTCGTAGTAGCCGGTGGAGTTGAATCTATATCACTAGTGCAAACTGCTGAAATGAGATTAGATATTGATCCAACTGTCACAGCACATGCAAAACATGCATACATGCCAATGATTGAAACTGCTGATCATGTTGCAGATAAATATGAAGTTAGTAGAGAAAAACAAGATGAATATTCTCTTCAAAGTCAACAAAGAACTGCAGCAGCCCAAGAGTCGGGTATTTATGCTGACGAAGTATTTTCAACAACAACAACTAAGTTGGTTAAAGATAAAGAAACTGGTGAAATTTCAGAACAGGAAGTGACTCTAGAAAAAGATGAGGGTAATAGACCTGAAACTAACATCGAAGGTCTTTCGTCTTTAATGCCTGTATATGGTGAAGGTAAGTATATAACTGCAGGAAATGCATCACAACTATCTGATGGATCTGCTTCAGTTGTAGTTATGGAGTCAAAAATTGCTGAGAAAAAAGGTTTGAATCCACTAGGTTACTACAGAGGAATGACTGTAGCTGGACTAGCTCCAGAAGAGATGGGTATTGGTCCTGTTTATGCTGTGCCAAAATTATTAGAAAAATTTAATCTTACAGTTGACGATATTGGACTTTGGGAGCTGAATGAAGCATTTGCAGTTCAAGCATTATATTGCAGAGATAACTTAGGAATTGATAATGAAATTTACAATGTAAATGGAGGTTCAATTTCTATTGGCCACCCTTATGGAATGACTGGTTCAAGAATGACTATGCATGCCCTGATGGAGGGTAAAAGAAGGGGTGCTAAATTTATAGTTGTCACCATGTGTGTTGGTGGAGGCATGGGAGCTGCCGGTTTATTCGAAGTAATTTAATAGATTTCTAAAAGATTACTCAGCTATCAAAATCTATAATATTATATGGAAAAAATTTCTAATAGAGAAAGTTACTTAAAATCAATATCAGATAGAAATTTAAAGATTTATCTCATGGGAAAACTTGTTGAGGATCCTTTATCACACCCAATAATAAGGCCGAGCATAGAAGCGATGGCAGAAACATACGAACTAGCAGTAAATGAGCCTGAACTTGGTTCTGTAAAGTCTCCCTATACAGGAGAAAGCATTAATAGATTTTTACATATTGCTGAAAGTAATGATGATTTGTATTTACAGAACAAAATGCAAAGAAAACTTGGTCAATTAACTGGGACATGTTTTCAAAGATGTGTTGGTATGGATGCCTTTAATGCTCTTCATTCTGTAACATTTGAAATTGATGAGAAATATTCCACAAAATATCATCAAAATTTTATTAGCTTCTTAACTGAAATGCATAAATACAATTTAGTAATTGGTGGTGCAATGACAGATGTTAAAGGAGATCGTTCTAAATTACCTCACGAACAAGAAGATGAAGATCTGTATCTAAGAATAGTTGATAGAGATGAAAATGGTGTTTATGTAAAAGGTGCAAAAGCTCACCAAACCGGATGTATAAACTCACACTGGATGGTGGTAATGCCTACTCTTAGACTCACTGATAAAGATAAAGATTATGCAATAGTTGGAGCTATACCTGTAGATGCTGAGGGCATTACTTACATATACGGAAGACAGTCTTGTGATACGAGGAGCATGGAGCCAGGAGAATATGATGTAGGTAACAAATATTTTGCAGGTCAAGAAGCAATGGTAATTTTTGATAATGTTTTTATCCCTAACGAATTAATTTTTATGAACGGTGAATTCGATTTTGCATCAATGCTAGTTGAAAGATTTACAACATATCATAGACGATCATATGTTTGCAAAGCTGGTGTTGGTGATGTTTTAATAGGAGCAGCTGCAACAATAGCAGAATATAACGGTGTTGAGAATGCTTCACATATTTCTGACAAACTTGTTGAAATGAATAAAATGAACGAAACAATATACGCAACTGGTATTGCCTCTTCACTTCAAGGCTCTAAAACTAAGTCAGGAAATTATATAAATGATGATTTATTGGCTAATGTTTGTAAACAACATGTAACAAAGGACACATTTGAAATTGGTCGATTAGCTCAAGATTTAGCAGGAGGTCTTGTTGGATCTATGCCTTCAGGAATAGATTTTAATGAAGGTGAGATGTCATCAGAGTTAAAAAAATACTTAAAAGGTATAAAAGAAACTAATGCTGAAGATAGGGTAAAAATTCTTCGACTTATAGAGAATATGACTCTGGGAAGAAATGCAGTAGCTTACTTAACTGAATCTCTTCATGGTGCTGGCTCACCTCAAGCACAAAGAGTTCAAATAAAAAGAAAAGTAAATATTGACGAGAAGAAAGAATTAGCAAAAAAGCTATCTGGTATTAACAAAAAGGATAGAAATTGAAATCAATAGTATGCACAACATTAGGAGAACCAAACCTTCTTGAAGTCAAAGAAGTGTCTCTTCCCTCTTTAGGAGATGACGATGTACTTGTAAAAGTTCAAGCTGCTGGAGTTAACTTTCCCGATGCTTTACTAGTTCAGGGGAAATATCAAATAGTAATTGATCCTCCCTTTACTCCAGGAAATGAAGTTTGTGGCTTGATTGAAGATGTAGGTTCTAATGTAAATATTCCTGTAGGTACAAAAGTTATTGGTTTACCACCTGTAGGTGGATTTGCTGAATATGTAGCAGTAAATAAAAATTTAATAATACCTGTTAACGATGATTTTGATTCACTTGCAGGTGCCAGTTTGCCTATAAATTATGGTACTGCGTACTATGCACTAAAACGAAGAGCTGAAGCATCTAATGGGGAATCTCTTCTAGTGCTTGGAGCATCTGGAGGTATAGGCACTGCCTCTATACAGTTAGCAAAAATAATGGGATTAAAAACATTGTGCGCTGTGGGATCTGATGAAAAGGAAGATTATGTTAAAAGCTTAGGTGCTGATGAGATAATAAGATACGATAGAGAACCTCTAAAAGAAACGGTTAAAGAACTTACAAATGGCTTAGGAGTAGATATTGTCATGGACCCTGTCGGCGGCGATGTGTCTGAACAAGCACTGCGTGCAACAGCGTTTAATGGAAGACATTTAGTAATTGGGTTTGCAAACGGAGAAATTCCTAAAATTTCATTAAACCTTACTTTGGTTAAGGGCGTGTCAATAGTTGGAGTATGGTGGGGTCGATGGACTAATACATCTCCAAAAGAAACAGCTCAGGACTTTTCTGAACTTGTTTCATTTATCAACGACAACAAACTTAAAATTGTGCCTAACAATGTATACAAACTTGAAGAAACACCAGTAGCACTTGAGAATTTCCTAAATAGGAAAAATATAGGAAAGACTGTAATTAATATTTAATGTGATGCAAAGTAGGGATTATCCCCTGCAGCGTGATCTGTTGCATCAATAATGTTACCAATCTCAGGCACAGCTTGTCTTAATGAAGCTTCAATACCTTGAGTAAGTGTAACTTGTGCCATTCCACAACCTTGGCAACCACCACCGAGTTTTAAATAAATATCAGTTCCTTCAACACCAATTAATTGAGCTGCTCCACCATGGGAAGCAATTGCGGGATTAATTTGGCTTTCAAGAACAGCTTGGACTTTTTCAGCAAATTCACCTTTCAATTCAGGTAAATCATCAGGATTACCAATCATTGCTGGACTAGGAGTATTAGGATTGTCCATTGTCAACCCAGGTGCTTGAGGGTCATCTGACATATCCAAACTTGCTCCTTCAAATTTATCTATATCTTTAGCAGCGACAATTACAACTAAGTCACCAAAATCTACTCTTTTGTCATCTGAACGAGCTTGCTCAACATCTAAAAAACTCAAGTCGTATGTAAATTGATTTCCATGTACACCATCAATCTGGAGGAAAAGAGCATACTCTTTTTCACCTGGTTCTTGGTCGCGGAGTTCAATAATTGTTTTTACGGCTTCATCACCAATTTTAAAATTTAATACATCACTCATGCTATTAATGTTACATGATTTGAGATATGTGAGAAATTTTTTAGCATTAAACTATATATATAACTTTTAATTTATGAAAAATGTATTAATTTCGATAGGTGGCGATTGCAATAGCGATATATCAAATCATAACCTTAGCTTTGAACAAATAATCGCTGTAGATAGTGGGATAAAACATATTTACAATCTTTCATTAGAACCAAGTATTTTAGTAGGAGATTTGGATTCAATTTCAAAAGAAGACTACAGAAAAGTTATGGAAACAAATATTAATATTGAAAGCTATCAAGAAGATAAAGATCATACAGATTTTGAATTAAGTCTTAATAAAATCGTAAATCCTCATGATAAAAATATTTTTATTATTGGTGGAGAGGGTGGAGATATTGATCACATGCTATCTGTATTCTTTATAATCTCTAATAAAGAATTCTATCAAAATATAACCTGGCTATATGATAAACAAAGTATCTTGTTCAGAAATAATATTTCTTTACAAAGGGATACAAATATGAATTTTAGCCTTATACCTCTTTCAGATTTAAAATCACTTTACATAAAAGGTGCAAAATGGGAATTAGATAATAAAAATGTTGAAATGGGACATTCACTTACACTAAGAAATCAAACTGAAGGAGAACTCCTTCAAATTTACTGTGAAGAAGGAAGGTTTGCTTTTATTTACTAGGACCTAGGAATATCTTTCCAGGCTTTGTCTTTATCTAGTTTTGGCTCACTTGGAAGACCTAATACTCTCTCTGCAATGATATTTCTCATTATTTCAGATGTTCCACCTTCTATTGAGTTAGCTCTTGACCTAAGAAATAGACTTTGTGTGTCTGTAAAGCCGAAAGATTCATTTTCAAAATTAAGATCAGGTTGGGTCAATTCGTAACCTCTTGGAAAAAGCAATGCATCATTTCCTAACATTTCCATTCCAAACTCATATGATGCTTTATTGATTTCAGCTTCATGTAATTTACTTGTAGAACCTTCTGGGCCAGGGGTTCCTTTTTCTCTATTTTCAAAAGCCCTTATATTGGTTAATCTTACTGATTCTTGTTCAATCCATAGGGAAACTAATTTATCTCTGGTAACAGGATCATCAAGACCATTATCTTTCCACAATTGAACAAGATGTCCTGGAGCGCCACTACCTCTTTCCCTAACATTTCCACCTATTGCTACTCTCTCATTCATTAAAACTGCAAGTGAAACTCTCCAGCCATCTCCTACGTTGCCTAAAAGGTTTTCTTTTGGGATTTTAACATCAGTAAAATAAACTTCGTTGAACTCTGCTTCACCAGTGATTTGTCGAAGTGGCCTTACCTCTACACCATCAGATTCCATATCGACTATAAAAAATGTCAACCCTCTGTGCTTCGGAACATTAGGATCTGTTCTAGTGACTAAAAGACCCCATTTGGCTAAATGCCCAAGTGTCGTCCACACTTTTTGTCCATTTACTATAAAACCATCACCATCATCTACAGCTTTAGTTGACAAACTTGCTAAATCTGATCCTGAACCTGGTTCTGAGAACATTTGACACCATACCTCATCAGAAGTAAACATTGGTCTTAAGTATTTTTGAATTTGTTCTGGTGTACCATACTCAATAATTGTTGGAGCAGCCATGCCTATACCTAATATATTTGCAATTCTATTTTGTTGTGAGATTCCCTCACTCCTTAGAGTTTCTGTGATGAGAAGTTGATATTTTGGATTCAGACCTAATCCTCCAGCACCTTCTGGATAGTTAACCCAAGCAAGTCCTAAATCAAATTGCTTACCCCAAAATTCTTTAATGTCATCAGTTTCACTTCTAAATTTAACAAGTTCATCTAATCTACTTTTAACTAACTGTTCAGCATCAGAGTGTTTTGTTTCAGTTTTTACCATATAAGATTATACAACAAATTTATGATTACTGATTACCTTGAATAGCCTGTTGAATAATAATTAGTTCGTCTTCATTGCTCAATGGGTATGTGCCATTTTCAATATTTCTAATTTCTTCAATGTTGTCAGCAATATCTTCTGCAGATGGACTTGTATTTATATATCCTTTATGAGTAATAATACCAATTCGTGCAAAACGTCCAGCACCAACGCCATAGATTTCATGGCTAGGCTCACAAGCCTCTGATGCTAAATAAGAAACCAAGGGGGTAACTAATTCTGCGCTGAATAATTTACCTAAATCTTCAGAAAGTAGAGCTTCGGTCATTCTTGTATAGGCGGTAGGAGCAATAACGTTAACTTTTATGTTATATTTTGCACCTTCAATTGCCAATACATTGGTTAAGCCAACAACACCCATTTTTGCCGCACCGTAATTTGATTGGCCAAAGTTACCAAACAAACCCGATGGTGAGGCAACATTGACAATTCTTCCGTAATTTTTTTCCTTCATAACTTTAAATGCAGGTTGAGAGACAAAGAATGCTCCCTTTAAATGAACATCGATAATTAATGAAAGTTCTTCTTCAGACATATTAGCAAAGCTTTTATCACGTAATATTCCTGCATTGTTTACTAAAGCATCAACTGTACCAAAGCTATCAATAGCTGATTGAACAATTGATTCACCACCTTCTTTAGTTGCTACAGAATCGTAATTAGCAACTGCTTCACCACCATTTTCAATTATTTCATTTACAACTTCATCAGCTGGAGAACTTGCTGAACCTGATCCATCTACTGAACCTCCTAGGTCATTAACAACAACTTTGGCTCCCCTGTTTCCGAGATCTAGAGCATACGCTTTTCCTAAACCATTACCGGCCCCAGTAACTATAACTACTCTGTCTTCAAAAGATATATTAGACATTTTTACCCTTCCTCGTACATAGATTCAATTTCTTCATTATACATTTCAGCAATAACATTGCGCTTCAATTTTAATGTAGGTGTTAGCTCCCCACTAGAATCTGTCCATTCCTTTTCTAAGATGACAAATTTTTTAATTTGTTGTACTTGAGCAACTTGTGAATTAGCTTCATCAACTTGCTTTTGTATTGCATCAATTACTGTTTGGTTTTTAGCCATGTTTTCAATTGAGTATTCAATGTTGTTATCGGAACCCCAAGTTTCTGCTCCCCCATCACCGTCTAAGACTATTAATGCTGTTAGATATTTTTTTCCATCTCCAACAACACATATTTGTCCTATTAGTTGATGTGGTTTAATTAAGTCTTCCACTTCTACAGGAGCTATATTCTTACCTGCTGATGTAATTAATATTTCTTTTTTTCTTCCAATTATTTTTACATAGCCTTCGGAATCAATTTCGGCTAAATCTCCAGTATGTAGCCATCCTTCAGAATCAAAGGTTTCTTTAGTCTGCTCATCTGATTTGTAATACCCTTGAGCGACGTGATTACCTTTGATACATAATTCACCGTCTTCCATAACTTTAACCTCAGTTCCTGGAATTGGTATACCAACTTTACCAATTGGATTTAATACACTGGGTACTTCAATGGAATCTGCTTTTAATCTTTTAGAGAAAGATTCTACAGCATTTCCTGGAACACCTATTGTTGCAGGTCCTGTATCTTCAGTCATGCCATATATTTCTGTAACATCTATACCAATAGCATGAAACCATCTGTGTACATCCTTGTTCATTGGTGCTGCAGCTGTAACAAAATATTCAGTATCTACAATTCCTAATACTTCTTTAAATTTTGAAAACACTAATTTTGAAAATACTTTATGTTTAACTCCGATCATAAAGGGAACTGACTCTCCTTTTTGCTCATAATCAACTTTTTCCAAACCATTTTTAATAGCTTTAGCTATAAGATCTTTTTTAGGATTTTCCTCAATTTTTGCTTCAAGACCAGCCTTAAATTTTTCCCAAACCCTTGGAACTGCCAAGAATACAGATGGTTTTATAGTTGGTAGTGCATCTTTCATATCCTCAAGAACAGGCACTGGAAAAATTTGTCCTATTCTGTAAATAGCTTGATAATGGTCACCAGATCTTGCAGCAATATGGGCCATTGGCAAGTAAGAAACTATCCTTGGAAATTTAGTTGCAGGAATCATCTGACCAAATAAACTTTCTATAGTCCATAATACATTCTTATGAGATATCATTACTCCCTTTGGTTTACCAGTGGTACCTGAAGTAAATATCAAACAAGCTAAAGTCTCTGGAGTAATTGTTGCAATTGCTTCATCTAGTTTTGAAGAATCAGAACCATTAATCTCTTTTCCTTTTTCAATTAAGTCGTGATAACTATAAACATAATCTAGATCTTTTTTTTCTTCGTAGCCATCTATTAATACAATGGCATTAAGATTTTGACAATCTTTTTTAGCTTTATTGACTTCTTCAAAGAGCTCAAGATCACCAACAATTGCCACCTTGGCTTCCATAAGGTTAGCTACGTATTCAATTTGGTTATATTTTAATTGTTTATAAAGAGTTGAAGGTGTTGCTCCACAATAAACTATTCCTAAATCA
>CABYIX010000010.1 GCA_902519215.1 uncultured Candidatus Actinomarina sp.
GAAAATTAATATCAATTAAAGCAGGATCTAAAAATACAGGTGGTCCTGCAGCAGGGATATACAGTTTTGGATTGAATACTGATAGTATATTTTTTACACTATTAAATTTTCCATAAACCTTAGACTCTGAAATTTCAGTATATTTTTTTTCATTATAATCATAACAAACCGGGTGAAAAACAGCACCTGAAAATTGACATGTAAATATATCAAAATTTCCATATAATTCTTTTAACTCATCAACTCTATCGTAAACTTTACAATCATTTAAGTTTAAAAATGTAAAGTTTGTTTCTTTATCTAGCAACCCAAGTGCAGAATCTCTTACGATTTCTTGATCATCTAAAAATAGCCTGATTTCTAGATTACCAATTTCAACCAGTTCAGAATCAACAGGTGTTGTAACAGAAAGAGGATTTAATTCACTAAGAACAGAAGCGACATGATCTCTTCTAAATTTTGGTGTAATAAAATTAATTTTACTAAGTTCTAATGTCTCTAAAAAAGGGATATCGAAATGATCTTTATGTTCATGACTAATGTAGATATAAATATTTTTATCAGTTTCACTTATTATGTTTCTTATTTGTTCACCATACTCATGATTAGGAGGAAACTGATACCATGAATTATCAAATGCCCCCTCTCGAGACATCCAAGGATCCATTAACAATAATTCGTTTTGAGTTTCATATAAAAAACCAGCGTGTCCAAGAAATTTGAGCATATTATAAATATTAATAGAACCAAGAAATATCTAAAAGATATACTTGAAAAGAGTTAGAATTTAATGGTGAAGAAAATATTGATAACAGGGGCTTGTGGCTTTATTGGCTATCACCTTACAAGTTTGCTTCAAAACGAATACAAAGTAATTGGGATTGATTCTTTAAACAGTGCTTATGATCCAAAACTAAAAGAACTGAGGCTTAAGAATCTTAACAAATACGAAAGCTTTGAATTTTTTAATGTAAATTTATCCGAAAAAAATGAATTGGGAAAAATTTCCACCTCAATCAGTAATGTTGAAACTGTGTTTCATTTAGGGGCAAGAGCCGGAGTCAGGCAAAGCTATCTAGAACCGGAAAAATATATTGAAGACAATACAACAGCATCAACTAACCTTGCTTTTATTTCAAAAGAATTAGGTGTGAAGAAATTTATTATCGCTTCTACTTCCTCAATTTACGGAGATACGGGTACACAGATGGCTACGGAAGATGTTGATGAGTTAACAGATCCTCCATCTATTTATGCAGCTACAAAACAATTTGGTGAAACTATGGTTAAAAATATTTTGTCAACAGATGAACAAATAATTCAAATACCAAGATTCTTCACCGTTTATGGACCGTTCGGCAGGCCAGATATGTCGATTTTAAGGTTTATACATTGGATTGAAAATGGTGAAGAGGTTTTAATTTATGGAGATGGTGAACAAAAAAGATCATTCACGTATATTTCAGATATAGTAAGTGGTTTAAGCAAATTAATGGACTGTGAGGAAAGCGGAACCTTCAACTTTGGTTCAAACAAAACATGGTCTATCAACAATGTAATTGAAAAAATTGAAAATAAACTTGAGTCCAAAGCAAAAATTAGTATAAAAGAAAGAGCTTTTAGAGATGTTGATATTGTATTACCTAATTTAGAAAAATCACAATTAAAACTTGGTTGGACTCCATTAGTTGATTTAGATACAGGATTAGATGAAACAATCACTTGGTATAAAAAATACAAAGAGGAATTGAGGAATGTTAAGTTTAAATATGAATATGAAAAATAATCTAAAAAAAGTTGTAATTACTGGTGGTGCAGGCTTTATAGGGTCAAATTTAGCCAAAAAGCTTATTCATGAAGGTGCAGAAAATATTCTTATAATTGATGATCTTTCAACAGGTAAAATTGAAAACCTTGATGAACTAAAAAGTGAATCAAGCAAAATAGAATTTATTGAATCAAGGATTGAAGACTTACAAAATTTAAACAATCTACTCTCCGGATACGATTTTTGCTTTCACTTAGCTGCTGGTGTAGGTGTTCAGTACATAATGGATAACGTAAGTAAAGCACTTCTCACAAATATTGAAGGTACTCATATAATGATTGAAGCTTGTAAAGAAAATAACTTGCCAATTCTCATTACATCAACTTCTGAAGTTTACGGAGTGTCAAATGATGAGGTATGGACAGAGAATACCAAAAGCTTAATAGGGCCACCAACTAAATTAAGATGGTCCTATGCGGCATCAAAATTAATTGATGAATTTTTAGTTCTTTCAGAATTTAATGACGGAAATTTAAATCCTATAGTTGTAAGGTTGTTTAATATAATTGGACCAAACCAGGTGTCTGATTATGGAATGGTAGTTCCAAAATTTGTAGAAGCAGCATTAAAAAATGAAGATTTAATTGTTCATGGCGAAGGGTCTCAAACAAGGTCTTTTACATGGGTTCATGATGTTATAGAATATTTTTATTTACTAGCAAGCAAACAACTATATGGTGAAATATTTAATATTGGACAGACTGAAGAAATTTCAATAAATGATTTAGCAAAACTAGTAATTAAACTTTCAGATTCAAAATCACAAATTATATATAAATCACATGAGGAAGTATATGGTACAAAATTTGAAGACCCTATGAGAAGAACTCCCTCTATTGAAAAAATAGTAAAAGCAACGGGATACGAGCCATCTATGGAGATTCCTCAAATGGTTGAAGAGATTATAAAATATAAAAAACTAAATTCTTGAAGATATTAATTACTGTTGGAATATATCCACCAGACATAGGTGGGCCAGCTAGTTTTGTACCAAAAATTGCTAATTTATATACAGATCATGGTCATGAAGTTACAGTTATTTGCTTAACAAATATTCATTATGAAGATGAAGAAAAGTACAAAGTTGTGAGAATACTAAGGCATCAAAATTTACTTGTTAGATGGTTTAAAACAATTTTTTCAATTTTAATAAATGGATATAATGCTAATTTGTTTTTTGTAAATGGATTACCTATGGAAGCTTACGTTGCTAACTTATTTTTAAGAAAAAAAATAATTCGAAAAATTGTTGGCGATTGGGCCTGGGAAAGAGGAATGAATAAAAAATTAATAAATGAATCTTTTGACGATTTTCAAAATAACAAGCATAATCTTCATTTAGAAATTGCTAAATTTTCTCGTGGCTGGACTGCTGGAAAAGCCCAATTAGTGATTACCCCTTCGTTACATTTATCCAAAGTTGTTCACAAATGGGGAGTGAAAGAGAAAAATTTAAAAGTAATTTACAATGGCACAGAAATTCATGATTCATCTATATCAAGAGTAGTTCAATCAGAAACCCCTTTTACATTTTTAACAGTAGGTAGATTGGCTCCATGGAAAAATATACCAATTATTATCAAAGCTTTAAGCATTTATAAAAATGATGGTTTTCAATTTAAATTCTATATTGTAGGAAGTGGTCCTGATGAAGAATATTTAAAGGAACTCGTTGCTGATTGTGGTTTACAAAATGAAATACAATTTACTGGACAATTAAAAAAACCAGACCTCAGTAAAATTTATAAAAAAGCAGATATTTACATTCAAGCTTCAAGCTATGAAGGATTGCCACATGTAATTCTTGAAGCGATTAGTCATAACCTGTCAATTATCAGTACGCCAATAGGAGGATCAAATGAAATACTTATAGATGGTAAAAATGGATGGGTTTGGGAACTAAAAAATAACTTCATACCTGAAACAAACGAATTAGTTGAAATTATCAATAAAATTTCAACTAATCCAAAAGATGATGAGAATAAAAAAAATAATGCTTTAAATTATCTAAATGAAAATTTCGATGAACAAAAAAACTTTAAAAAATACTTAGAAATTATAAAAATATGAAAAATTTACTTTTATACGGTACTACAAATTATGGTAAAAAGCTATCTTCCTCTGATTTAAATAAATTCAAAGAACTATCACGAGAATTTAATATTTATATTATATCTCAAAACAAATATGAAAATATTGAAAACGAATTTGTAAGTATCTTTTATATCAAAAAAACAAATAACCGTTATCTAAATTACATTAAATTTTATTTTCTAAATTTTATAAATTTTTATAAAATTGTAAAATCTAAAAATATTGATATTGTTTCTGCAAAAGATCCCATTTCTGCATTCATTCCTGTATTAATTCGCAAAGTATCTAAATTAGATTACAAATTAATAATTGAGCATCATGGTAATTATTTAAATCTCTTATTAAACCAAAGAACATTTTACTTTCATAAAACTATCACATTAATTTCCAAATTAATTGAACAATTTTCATATAAAAATTGTGATTTTATTAGAGGTGTACATGAATTAGAAGTTAGTCAAATTGCCGAAAAATACAATAAAAAATTTTCCATATTCCCTGCTTGGGTTGATTATTCAACGTTTTATAAATTTGAGAAAAAGAAATTGAGAAAAAATTTAATTTTTATAGGTAATGTAATTCCAAGAAAAGGTGTCCTATTTTTATTAAGAGCTTACAAGGAATTTGTTAAAAAATTTAATTACAATGGTGAATTTTTAATTATTGGAGATCATCCCAACAAAGAGTATCTTAAAAAATGTTTAGATTATATATCCGATGAAAAAATCGAAGGTGTTTCATTTATAGGAAAAAAACCTTCAAATGAAATAGCTGAATTAATGAATAGTTCTTCAGTGCTATTAATGGCAAGTAGCTTTGAAGGACTGCCTAGAATATTGATAGAAAGTGGTTTATGTGAGTTACCAAGTATCTCTAGTGACATTCAAGGGATATCAACTCCATTTGGAACAGATGGAGGAACTATGCTTTATGAATACGAAAATATTGACAAACTTGTTTTAAAACTAATAGATTTCTTTAAAGATGAGGAAAAGCAAATACAACTTGGGAAAGACAGCTTTAATCTTTCACAAAAGTTGGCAGGAAAAGGAAAGTTTTTGCATAACTGGAAAAATATAGAGATTTCTCTTTATGGATAATAACTTACTTTATTTAAATTTAGCTATTGATAAAAATGATACCTCATTGGGTTTTGCTTCGAGTTGGATTGTAGAAATATCAAAAATCTACTCTAGAGTAGATGTAGTAACACTAAGGTTGGGAGAAATACCTAATTTACCTAAAAATGTAAATATTTATGGACCTCAATCATCAAAGAATAAATTTAAAAAATATATGTACTTACATAAGGAGGTAAACAATCTAACAAAAGCTAACAATTACAGCAGATGTTTCTCTCACATGTCAGCTATATCTATATTTGTAACTTCGAGATTACTTAAGAAAAATAAAATAAAATCAACATTGTGGTTTACACACCCTGGGCCTTCATTTGGTCTTAAGAAGTTTATTCTTTTTTCTGCTTACAAATTTTCTGAGAATATTGTTACAGCTTCGAAAACATCTTTTCCATTTATTTCTAATAAGGTGAATATTATTGGTCACGCAATCGACAAGAAAAATTTTAAAAATTTTAAAAATCAATACAAGATCTTGAATTTTCTTATCCTTTCTAGAATTTCTAAATCAAAGAATATAGAAATGTCAATTGATGCATTTTTAAATTCGAAATTTAAGGATAAAAATTTAGATATAATTGGAGGGCCTTTAAATTCTAATGATAAGGATTATTTCAATTTTCTAATTAGTAAATACCGCCAATATGAAAATATTAATTTTGTAGGAAAAATTGCTCATTCCAAATTGCCTACCTTAATAAATAATTATGATATTTGTTTTAATAGTGCTGGTGATGGTTTTTTTGATAAATCAATTCTTGAAGCATTATCTTGCGGGATATTAAATTTCTATCACAATAGAGATTTTGATGACATATATGGACCTTATGCAGAAAGGTTTTACTTTGATAATGAAACTGACCTTATAAATAAAATTAATTCATTATCACTTATGACAAGTAAAGATACTGAAACTTTTTTTCATGAAATTGAAGAGAAGCTTAATAGTCATTCTCTTGATACACTTGCAAATAGACTGAAGCCTTTTTTTTAGCCTCTTGTTTGCTTTACCCAATTAATTGTTTTAACTAGACCTTCTTCCAAATCTATCTGTGTTTTATAACCGAGTATTGATTGAGATTTAGTTAAATCAGGTCTTCTCTGCATTGGGTCATCTTTAGGAAGAGGATTATTTACAATTTTAGACTTTGAATTTGTGAGCTTAAGAATAATTTTAGCAAGTTCTAGAATAGTTATTTCATTATCGTTTCCTATGTTGAAAATATCTGGTTTTTTATAATAAAGTGCTTTTAATAATCCACTAACTGTATCTTCAATATAAGAGAAAGATCTTGTTTGCTGACCATTTCCATAAATAGTGATATCTTCATTACCTAGTGCTTGTACTATAAAATTAGTAACTACCCTTCCGTCATCTAGTTGCATATTGGGACCATATGTATTGAAAATTCTAACAATGGACGCATTAACTGAGTATTCTGTAATGTAGGCCTGTGTAGCTGCTTCAGCAAATCTTTTTGACTCATCATACATACTTCGAGGTCCAACTGGATTTACATTTCCCCAATATGATTCTGACTGAGGTGACTCTTTTGGATCTCCATAAACTTCAGATGTTGAGGTAAGTAAAAATTTAGAATTATACTTTCTAGCAATGCCCAGGGCATTTATTGTACCTATGCTCCCTGACTTAAGAGTGTTAATTGGATTTTCAGAATATGCAACGGGTGAAGCACAACTAGCTAAATGAATGACATAATCTATATTTTCTTTAGGATCAAAATGATATTGAATATCATGCTTTACAAATTCAAAATTTTTATTTTTTTTAAATTCATCAATATTTGACATATTTCCGGTAATCAAATTATCAATTACAATTATTTTTTCAGCACTGTCTATAATGTTTGAAACTAAATGACTTCCAATAAATCCTGCTCCACCAGTAATTAAGTATTTCATTCAACTTTCCCAGAAACGAAAATAAATTAGATTATTCATACTTTGAATTTGTTTTTTTAATTTTTTATAAGTTTCTTCCTGAGGGTACATTTCAACAATCAACGAGTCATCGATAATTGAAGTTATCTGTTTTATATCTTTAGGAAAAATGAAATTTTCATCGTATATAGACACATCTATTTCAGATTCAATTAATTTACTATAAATCTGTAGTGATGGAGAATAACGAATATCGTCTGTGTTTTCTTTAAAAGATGCACCCATTAAAATTACTTTTTTTAATTGATTATGAAGGACTAAATCTTTAATTTTTTTTGCAAACCAGTCAATATGTTCAATATTTGAATTGTTTATTGAGTTTATTAGGGACAAATTTAAATTACTTAAATGACTTAATGATTGTAATTCTTTGACATCTTTGGGAAAGCAGGAACCGCCCCATCCTGGTGAGGGTCTAAAATACTCTTGTCCTATTCTTGAATCTAATCCAACACCATTAAGAACATCTTTCTGATTAGCATTGAGGACATCTATTAGCCTTGAAGCTTCATTTACGAAAGACAATCTCATCGGTAAGTAAGCATTAGATAAGTATTTTACAAGTTGTGAACTAATAGGGTCCATGAATAAGATTTCAGTATCTATCCCATCATAAAGTTTTGCTATTAATTCACTATTTTGTTTATTGTTTGATCCTATTATGATACGATCAGTTTGAAAAAAATCTTCAAAAGCAGACCCCTCTCTTAGGAATTCTGGATTAAAAACTAAGTCATCATAATTAAAAGACAAGTCATTAAAAACATCATCAATTGCAGCTGGGTGTATAGTAGACTTTACACACACAACTGTCTCATCGCTTATGTTACTTTCAAGACTACTAAAAACATTTTTTATAAAACTTGAGTTTAAATCGCCACTGTCATCAACAGGAGTTTGAACGCAAATTAAAACAACATCAATATTTTTCCAATCTATAGATTCATATTTATCAAAAAATTGTATTGATTTCTTAATTTCTTCATTGTTTAAATAGGAATCTAAATTAGGTTCAGAAAAAGTAGGAGTTCCATTAGATAAGGTTGATATTTTGCTTGAATCAATATCCAAAAAAGTAATCTTATGTCCAAGTTTTGCCAATGACAATCCTGTTACCAAGCCGACATAACCGACCCCGATTACAACAATATTCATAATTTGATGATAACCTTTTTAATATTTTTATAATAAGATAAGTGATTTATTTTCTAGCACATTGGGATTGGGTACTTGAACGTTCAAGGGCTGATATTGTTGAATTAATAAAAAAAGATTATAAAATAATCTCTATTTGTCCATTAGAAGAGAATAAAAAAAATATTGAAAAAATCTATACCGAATCTATTAACTGGGATTTAGATAGGACTAGAACATTAGATTTAATAGGAATTCTTAATCTAAGAAAAATACTTGGGAAACTAGAAAATGGAAGCATAGTTCATATTTTTACATTAAAAAGTTTATTTTTATATCTAATTTCAACCTTATTCTTAAAAAAAGAGTTAAGAATCATAGCTTCAATAACAGGTTTGGGTTATTTATTCGCAGGAACTAAATTAGGAAGCTTTTTAAAATTTCTTATCAGACCATTTATAATTCTAAAAATTAATAAAGTAATAGATTTTTTAATTTTTCAAAACATAGAAAATTTAAATGAATTTATGTCATATTCAAAATTTAATGGAAAAGTTAAAATTATTGAAGGTAGCGGACTAAGTACAGAAAAAATCATCAAAAAAAATAATTTTAACAAAGTTCCAAACATTATTTTCGTAGGACGATTACTTTATGAAAAAGGTATTAGGGAGTTTCTAAAATTAATTGATTTAATCAAAAATAATTATGAGGTTAATTTTTTTGTAGCAGGTAAACCTGACTTTGGTAATAAAAGTAGCATCAATAAAAACGAGTTTAATGCCTTATGTAATAATAATAATCTCACTTACTTAGGTGAAATAGATATCTATTCAGAGTTATACAAATATGATATTTTAATTCAACCAAGTTATCATGAGGGTTTTTCTAGAGTTTTGCTGGAAGGAATTTATACAGGACTCTGGTGTATGTCGAATGACCTTCCTGGTACAAAAAAAATAATTGAAGAAACTAAATGTGGAAAGTTGATTTCGAATAATAACTTAAATGAATACTTAGAGGGACTAGATGATTATTTTGAAAAGTGCGAGAAGCAAGATTTTCGAAAAGCTAGATTAATTATTGAACAAAAATATTCAACTACTTCTATATTGAATCAAATGAAGGATATATATTATGAATTTTAATAACACATTTCAATTGTCAATATATTTTGCATCTCTTCTTTCATTTTTATTAACATTTTTAGGTTGTTTTATAATTATTAGAACCAATAATAAATTTGAATATCAAAACAGTAATCAAAAAAGGCTAAGTAACTTAAACATTGTTCCCCTCGGCGGTATAGCTATGGCTTCAAGTTTTTTTATATCTGTAAGATTTCTTGGAGAGGCAGATTCAAATATACAATATATAGCTTTATTTGCTTTAGGAGTGTCTGTTTTAGGAATCATTGATGACTTTAAGAATTTAAATTGGAAACTAAAAATAATATTTCAACTTTTACTTGTTTTAATACCAATTTCTCAACTAAATCTATTCATAAATATTGAAAACCTTATTGGGTTACATTTAAATAATATTTTAAATTTATTTTTTACTATTTTCTGGGTTCTATTACTGATGAATTCAATTAATTTTATTGACAATATGGATGGATTTGCTTCGACAAATAGCTCTTTTATTTGTATAGCAATTACAATCCTTGCTTTTATATATAACCAAAACTACTTAGCTGATATAAGCTTTATTCTATTATTCTGCCTTCTTGCATTTAGTTTATTTAATTTTCCTCCAGCTAAAATTTATATGGGTGACTCTGGAAGTTTGTTTATTGGATACATTCTTGGTTTTATAAGTATTCTTTTTGACTGGAATCCAGGAGGAGAAAGTTACATTTACAGCTCAATAGCTCCAGTATTTTTATTTTTTACAATTCCATTATTAGATTTTTCAACTGTATTTTTCCACAGGATTAAAAATAATATCTCTCCTGTAACAGGAGGCACTGATCATATTTCTCATAGGATGTTAAATCAAGGTCATTCAGTCAAAAAAGTATTGACGATCTTTTCATTAATAAATATTTTTATTTTTATTCTCCTTGCGTTATCAATAGCTTTTGAAAGTTATTCGATTCTAGTATTTTTGGTGTATATATTTTTTATAATATTTTTATTTTTAAAATTTCAAAGTATGGAACCACTAAATTAAATTTTTTAGTTCTTCTATTCTTTCTTCAGTACCTGCATCTATCCACCATGATTTTATAGTGTGAAAATTTAATTGTTTGTTATTCATATAAATTTTATTTAAGTCAGTTATTTCAAGCTCTCCACGATTTGAAGGTTTGAGAAGTTTAATATACTCAAAACAGTTATATTCATAGACATACAGCCCTACAATCGCCAATGAAGAAATATATACCTTAGGTTTTTCATGAAGATTTATTATCTTATTTTCATGAAGTTCTATAACACCAAATTCTTCTGGATTTTTAACTTCTTTTACAAATAGATTTGCTCCTTTAGAATTTTCAAAATCTAATCCTTTTAATGGATTTTCTCCAAAAAAATTATCGCCTAAAACAAAAGTTACTAGAGAGTCGTGTGGAATTTTTTCGCCAGCATAAGATAGAGCATCTGCGATACCAAGTGGTGATGCTTGAATCACGAATTCAACATGTATATCATCAAAATTTGATTGAATATCAGTTTGTATCATGTCATTGTATTCAGAATTTGTAATAATTATAAAATTTATGAAACCCCAAGATTTTAGCTGTTTAACTTGTAACGAGATCATACTGATTCCATCTATATCAATCAATACTTTTGTGTGATTATTGTCCTTATAATCTTTTAACCTAGTTCCAAGTCCTCCAGCAGCAATAACCGCATAATTATTTATCATTTTCTTATAATAAAAGAACATGATGATTAAAGTTGTAATTTGACTATGAAATTAAAAAAACAAACGTATCTTCTTCTAGGCATTGTAGTAATAGGATTAATAGCGTATTCTTTGATTCCAAACTTTGAAAGAGAAGAGTTTAATCCTGAAGTCATAGAAGATATATCCTCTGGGAACATCACAACAACTACATCTGAACTTTCAGTTGAAGAAAATGACACCAAACCTATAGACACCGTGGACGATGAAGAAATATTCGAGACTTCTATATATGACAGTTTATTGATTAATAATAATACAAGAAGAATAGACGAA
This sequence comes from uncultured Candidatus Actinomarina sp., assembly GCA_902519215.1. GTDB lineage: Bacteria > Actinomycetota > Acidimicrobiia > Actinomarinales > Actinomarinaceae > Actinomarina. Next base: position 11,347 of record CABYIX010000010.1, read on the forward strand.
CTATTTACTTCTTATTTGATTATTGGAAGTGACGAAAGAAGTGCTAATTCATCAGAAAGTAGAGGGACTGTTGATGGCAGTAGGGCTGATGTGATATTACTTATAACTATTGATGCAGAATCAAAAGTTACTCTAATATCATTACCTAGAGATTTACTTATTGAAGATCCTTGTACAAAAAATATACAAAGAATTAATAGTTCTTTTAGAGCTAACGGTTGTGGATCTGATGCTGAAAACTTATCAGCTGTCATATTAAATTTAACTGGTTTGAAGGTAAACCACTTCGTAAAATTTAGTTTTGAAGGTTTTGAAGAAATTATAGATTCAATAGGTGGAGTTGAAATTTGTGTTAGTGAGACGCAGAGAGAAGGTTACTCATTTGAAATTCAAAAAGGATGTAATGACTTGAATGGAGAAATTGCTCTGAACTGGATCGTCTCAAGAAATACTGAAATTTTAGATGGTGAAAAATTAATTGATGAAAATGGCGAAGATGTTTCATCCTGGAAACCCATGCCTGGTGTAAGTGACTTAACAAGAATCAAGAAGCAACAACAATTAATCCTATCCATGATGCAATCAATAAACGAATTTAACTCATTTAATGATTTTCTAAATTTTGTAAATGCGCTAGAAAATGCTTTTACAATTGATCAGAATATTTCAATTATTGAAGCTTCAAGTCTAGTTTGGGATTTTAGAGAAATTGATTTTAATAAAGTTAAGAAACTTACAGTTCCAACATATAATTACACAACTGAAAATGGAGCTCAAGTTTTAATCCTTGATCAAAATTTTTATGATTTTATCCTGTCAGAAGGCTTAATTGACTGAAAAGAAAAAGCAAAACTAATGATTAATAATATAAACATATCTGGAGAATAAATCATATCATTTGTAAAATTTTGAAATAGAAACATTAGTACTGCTAATAGAGCAAAGATATTAGTTAAATTGGTTGAAAATAATATTTGATAAATAATATAAAAAATTATCAAATAAAATAATATTGAAAGAATCATTCCAAACTCAACGCCAAATGTTAAATAGCCATTATGAGCTGTTGTAAGTTGACTCAAAAAAGAAGGATCTACAATTGGAGGTTGGGAGTTTGAAATTTGACCATTTTCTTGAACTATTACACCACTTCTCAAACTTTTATCTCCAATGGTATTAGTTTGAATAAATACACCCTGTTCATCAGCCCAGTAAAAAAATAATCTTCCATCATCAATCTCTAATTTCCAAGATTGTGTTTGGCTATTAACAGTTGACGTATTAGATATTAATGTCTGTCGTTCCCATGGAATTTCTGGAAAAGATAATTTAAGTATGATTTCAAAATTATCACCAAAATCATAATCGTTTTCAATTGCAATCCAATACTTATTGGGTCTAAAAAGTTTTATACCTTCATTTTCGAAAGTTATATTTGCAGTATATGGTGATATTTGATTTGGTTTAAAAACATAATATTTATTTCCTAAATACTCTTCATTAAATTGGATTGTTTGAATTTTATTATTTTCTAATATTGTAATTTCTTCAATGACTGCATCTAAAAAAGTATTTCCAAAAGATTGGCCATCGGAATGACCTCCTATCTCTAAATAAGAAGAATTTACATTCAAATTTATGATATCTCCTGTTGTTCTTGGGTAGCCAACCATATCCCAAGTCAAAGAATCTGAAGATGTATAAAAAGTTAAAACGCTTCTAGGCAATATTCCATCTGTTTTAAGGAACTCCATTTTAATAAATCCTTTAACATCTCTAAAATTACATTCCTTACAATATTTTTTATAATTCTCATAAGGAACTATTGACTCCCCTATGCTTAACTGCTCAACAATTACAGCTAATTCGCCTACAGCTAATTCTCTATCATCGCATATAATACCTGCGGCTTCAGTACACGGAACAAAAAAATACTTCTGAGGAATATTTTGAATTTTTGATGATATCGATAAATCATCGTATAAATATTGGATAAAACAATAAAATTCTCCTCTTAAAATATTTGAATTCTGGGAATCCAAACAATTAGAATTCAACACTAAATTATTTAAAGTTGTATTTTCTAATAGAAAAACTGCAGATAAAAAATCCATAAAAAGGTCGCTCTTTACTCTTACATGCTGACATGTTATTCGGTCTTCTGAACATGCCGATATGAGTTTACTTTGAACCAATACTTCATATCCTCCACCAGAAGTGCCAATAAAAAAGTCAAACTCAGAATTTCTATAGTCAACTGGGGTTATGCCAAGTTCTACTTTATTTAAATTAATATTTAAATTTTCTTCAAGGATTTGAGGGTTTATAGATAGAAAATAATCACTATAAATAGCATCTATATATTGTCCTGGACCAAGACCTTTAAAAAATGAAATATTCTCAACTGCTATTTGGGTCAAAAACCCTCTATCACTTTCTTTAAGCAGTATTTTCGAATCGCCTAGAAATAATATTCCTAAGACAGATAATATGACAAGAATTGAACTGGTGATTATAAGTTTGAAATTTTGTCTCTGATAGAGAAGAAAAATAATAATGCCTAGAAAGATTGATAAGAAAGAACCACGAGAAAAACTCAAAAATACTAAAAATAAATTTGCTATAGAAATAAAAATATAATATGGTTTCTTAAGTTCATAAAAGAAATATAAATTCAAAAAAGTAAGAATAGTGAACATGCCACCAGCTACATTTGGACCTGATCCCTGAAACCCTGATAGTCGACCTCTTTGAAGAAATGTAGGATTCTCATAAAAATAGGTTATCCAACCTATTGTATTGCCAACATAGGAAAGTTGAAAAATTGCAGCACTCAGATTGACAATTGTAACGATGGAGAAAGGAATTATAAAATATTCTAAATTTTCAATTTTTGTGTGAACTATGTAATTAACAAGTAACAATCCAAGAACACAATAAAACATTAACCTCAATACAAAAAAATTTAGACCATAAATAAATAGTGAGAAAATTAGAACTATTAGAAGGCCACCCCAGAGTTTCACAAAATGTGACTTTATATTTAATTTTTTATAATCACCATCTTTTATGAATTTAGAAAAAAGAACTACAGAAAAAGTCAATATCAAAAAATCTGAAAATTCAATAAAATTCAGTCTTAAAAAACCTGGAGGTGAAATTAAGGAAACAGCAACTAGAGAACCTAAAAAAATTAAGTACAATTTTTCTTTCAAGTGGGCCTGGCAGGACTCGAACCTACGACCGACGGATTATGAGTCCGTTGCTCTAACCAACTGAGCTACAGGCCCTAATATTTATGAAATTACTGATTGAATCTTCAATGCCATGCTCATGTCACCAGCAACTTTTAATTTACCAGTCATAAAAGCTGCCTGTGGACTTGATGATCCGTCCATTATTGCCTGCATTGTTTCAGCATCAGTCGTTACAGTACATGTAGCTTCACTATCATCTGTTGAAATTACACCACTTGGGCCATCAATCATGACAATACTATCCCCTACAACAAATTTAACTGATCCACCTAATGTAGATAGGTCTTTTCCCTCAGCTCTTTGTTTTACTTCTGCAAGATAATCCATTATTCCTCCATTCACTTTAATTATAGTGAAATTTTAAAGTATAGCTCCGAGGGTGGGACTTGAACCCACAACCAACGGATTAACAGTCCGCTGCTCTGCCAATTGAGCTACCTCGGATAGCAAATTAATAATACTATGAATTAAAGGGTACTCTGATAAATTTCTATTTTCTTTTTAATATCTTCTACAGATTGTAAAAGTGAAAAATCTTTATTTTTAGATGATTCAAACTCTTCTATAAGTGTGTCAATTTTTAAACTAGCAAAATGTAAATAAAGACGGGATATGGACTCAGAATATTGTTCTGGAGTGTAAGAAATGTTTTTATAGTGACTATCTTTATCTCCACCTTTTTTCAACTCATTTATAATCTTTGTGAATTCATCACTTAAATTTAAAATTTCTAGAATTTGTTCATCAAATTTAAAATTACTTTTGACTATATCAGCAGTTACAATATCCCGGAATACTACATGTGCGTCTATACTTTTTGACTCTGTTGGTGAGTTATGATTATTTATTTCATTTTTAGATTGAAAATTCAGTTCACTTTTTAAAATATCTTTAGAAGTATTAATTTTTTTAGCCACTAAATCAAGCGATAGATCTAGCTCCAATGGACTTAAGTGTTTTGATAATTTTTGAAAATACTCAAATGTGCGTTTTTTATCATTAGCTTTTGAAAGAGATTTATCTAGTAAATACTCAACTAATTCATTATTATCTTTGAGTATGTCTTTAAAAGATTCTGGATTATTTTCAAATAGTTCCGACAAATCCTTGTAGCTCTGAGGTAGATTCAAGCAATTAATTTCTATTTTGTTGCCTATCTGATTTCTTAATTCAAGCACCCTTTCTGTTGCAGCTAGGCCTGCTTCGTCATTATCAAAACATAATAGAATTTTTTTTGTATACCTTGATAAAACATCTAATTGTTGAATAGTTAATGCTGTACCTGATGGAGAAGCCGCATTGGAATATCCGAGTTTGTTTAATGCTAGAACATCAAAGTATCCTTCAACCAGAAATACATATCCTTTCTTTTTGATTGAAGAAATAAAATCTGATGTAAAATATAAATTTTTATTTTTTTTATATAAAAGTGATTCTGATGAATTTAAATACTTCGGTCCAAAATCATCTAATGATCTTCCTCCAAAAGCAATTATATCTGTTCTAATGTTGAGAATTGGAAATAATATTCTATTTTTAAAGAGAAAATTATTGTTACTACTCATGAAGCCAAGACGTTTTAAATCTTGATCATTTATTTCATTCTTTTTACAATATTTTTTAAACTTTTCTATGTCAGAATCTATAAAAGATACATTGTATTTTTTAATATCTGAAGAATCAAAACCCCTTGAATTTAGGTAGTCTTTTGCTGTTTTAGATGCTTTAGATTCCATTATTTCTTTGAAATAATCACCAATTGTATTCATTTTGAACTGAAATTTTTTAAAATCATCATTTTGGCCAGTGTCAGTATAAGTAAGTTTAAAGCTGTAGTAGTCAGCTACAAATTCTACTGCTTCTTGAAATTCAAAGTTATTTATTTCTTGTACGTATTTAAAAACATCACCACCCATTTTGCATCCAAAACAATGAAACAAATTTTCTACGTCTGTAAAGCTCATGCTTGCAGTTTTTTCACCATGGAATGGACATAATGCCATTCCTTTTGAACCTCTCAGCTTGCCTGTAGTAGTAGAAAGTATAAAGTCACTGATCTTTGTTCTTTTCTTTAGATCTTCAATAGAATGTCGTGCTATACCCATTAGATATTCTCAAAATAATCATTCAGTTTGTTAATTTTAACTCTTTCCTGGTTCATAGTGTCTCGATTTCTTACAGTTACGGAATTATCATCTATAGTCTCAAAATCAACTGTTATACAATATGGAGTGCCAATCTCATCTTGCCTTCTGTATCTTTTCCCAATTGATTGAGTTATATCAATTTCGGTTCTAAAACTCTTTTGTAAATTATTCTTAATTTCTTTTGAAGTACTAATTAAATTATCTTTTTTACTAAGTGGAAGAATTGCAATTTGGATTGGCGCAATATCAAAACTAAACCTGAATAGTGTACGGGTAGTGTCATTTACAGTATCTTCATCATAGTTGGAGCATAAAATAGCAAATAAAGTTCTAGTCAGTCCACCAGCTGGTTCTATTACAACAGGATTAATTTTTTTATTAGATTCTGGATCAAAATATGTTAAATCTTTTCCACTTTCCCTTTGATGAGATGTTAAATCAAAAGTACCTCGATTGGCGATACCCTCTAACTCTCCCCAACCCCATGGATACATAAATTCTATGTCTGATGTTTGTGAAGCATAGTGTGCTAGCTCTCCTCTTTCATGAGTTCGTATTCTCAACTTATCTTCTGAAATACCCAAAGACTTATACCATTCGAGTCTTTTGTTTATCCAAAAGTTAAACCATTCTTCTTGTTCTTCCTCTTTACAAAAAAACTCGATTTCCATCTGTTCAAACTCGCGAGTTCTAAAAATAAATTGCCCAGGAGTAATTTCATTCCTAAAAGATTTTCCAATATTAGCTATACCAAATGGCAACTTTGCTCTCATTGTTCTTAAAACATTTTCAAAGTTTACAAATATCCCCTGAGCGGTTTCTGGTCTTAGGTAAACAACTGAGTTTTCATTTTTAATTGGACCAATGTTCGTTTCAAACATAAGATTAAATTGGCGAGGTTCTGTTAGGTCATCTTTATTTAAATCATCTGGTACCTGATCAGCTCTAAATCTTTCGCCTGTAGGTTTGTAATCAACCATAGGGTCTGAAAATTCAGCTAAATGTCCAGATGCCTTCCATACTTCAGTACTTTGTATGATTGCTGTGTCTACTGGATATATTGATAAATCATTATCATTATTAATATCTCGCCACCAACTAGCTGCTAAATTATTTTTTAAACTAACGCCAAGGGGGCCGTAGTCGTAGGAACTTCTTAACCCACCATAAATTGAAGAAGCATTGAATACAAAACCCCTAGATTGAGAAATTGTTACAATTTTTTCAAACAACTCTTTATTAGTTTTTTCCATATGTTCTATTCCTTGACTTAAATTCTAGTAATACATTGTCTAATATGTCTTGATTTACATCAGGCCATAGGGTGTCAATAAAAATTAGTTCAGTATAAGCAAGTTGATATAACAAGAAATTACTTATGCGTTCTTCTCCAGCAGTGCGAATTAAAAGATCTGGATATGGAATGTCGGGATATTGAAAATAACTATAAAAACTATTTGTTATTTCCTCAAGAGATAACACTCTTTCAAGATTGTTATTATGCAAGTCCATAACTGCACTATGAATTTCATTGTGTGAACCATAATTAAAAGCAAAAACTAAATTTAAATTACTATTATTTTTTGTAATTTCTTCTGTTTCTTTCATTAGTGTTTTATTTTCATGTGGAATTTTTTGATCGCTCAAATCCCCGAGAAATCTAAATTTCACACCTTTATCATTAAATTCATCTCTTCTTCGAATAAGAAGATCCCTGTTAAAAAACATTAAGTAATCAACTTCATCAGATGAGCGTAGCCAATTTTCAGTAGAAAAAGCATAGACTGTTAGCCATTTTATTTTATTAGTAATGGCCCAATCAATAGTTCTAGAAAGTGAGTGCTCTCCTTCTGCATGTCCGGAAGTCCTTGGTAGTTCTTTATTTAAAGCCCATCTTCCATTTCCATCCATAATTATTGCTAGATGCTTAAGAGATTTTTCTTTTTTATTCATTCCAAACCTTTTTAAGTATTTTTTCCTCAATTCCATTTAATTTATTTTGATCATTATGGGAATACCCAATTAAGTGTAACAATCCATGAAGTAAAACTAGCTGATACTCTTCAACTAGTTTTTTATCATACCTCTTAGCATTTTCTTTTATTAATGTTCTATTAAGAAACAAATCGCCAAGTACTTCATTATGATTTTTATCAAGCTTCTTTATTTCACTTAAATTGTTATAAAGAGGAACTGTCAGAACATCTGTAGGATAATTTTTATTAAAATTTTTATAATTTAATTTTCTTGAAGTTTCTGCGGAAACAGAATGGATGAATAAAGTAAAATTATCTGATATTTTAAAATTGTTTTCAAATTTATTTTTTACTTTATCAAATGCTTCTTTTTCTAAATTATAAAAATAACCACTGTAGTTAAATCTCAAAATAAATTATTCTTCTTCAGAGATTTCAGGATAGAGCACTCTCTGGTGATACAAACCTTCAAGACTTTTTTGAAATGAATCTTTAATAATAGTTAATTCTTTAAATGTTATGGGTGCTTTGCTAAGTTGATCATCAGCAATTTTTTCATTAAATATTTCTTCGATAACACTTTTAATTTTTTCTTCATCCGCATCTTCAACCATAAAGATGGCTCTGCAAGCAGCTTCTAAAGAATCCGCAAGCATTAAAATTGCAGATTCTTTAGATGATGGTTTTTGTCCTAAATGTCTGAAATCTTCTTTTAAGGCATCACTATTTTCTAATTTTTCCTTTTCATAAAAATATCTTATGACCCCATCACCATGATGTTCAATAATACCTTTATAAACTATCTCTGGAATTTTAAACCTTTTTGCGAGTTTAACTCCCTCTGTAACATGACTTTTTATTATGTTGACAGATTCCCTAGGTAATAAACTTTCATGAGGGTTTGAGTATCCGATTTGATTCTCTACGAACATTGTAGGGTTTTCTGTTTTACCTAAATCGTGATAATAAGCCATTGCTCTTGCTAGTTGACTATTTGCACCAATTTGATTTGCAGCTCTATCTGCTAAGGTACCAACTACTAAAGAGTGATTGAATGTTCCTAAGGCGTTCTCTTCTAAGTACCTTAGAGCTGGATGATTTCTATCTGCTAATTCAGATAATTTAAAATTAGAAGTTAAATTAAATACACTTTCAATATAAGAAGTTAATGAAAAAGCAGCTAGATTCGCAATCAAAGCACTCAAAAATGAAAATATAAGTATCTGAGTGATGTTCGCATCATCTCTTAGGAAAAAATAAACTCCAAAAGCTAACAATGGTTGTGTTAATGATATATAAATTATTCTCTCTCTTAACAACGCTCTATCTGTATCTTCAGACAGAAATATTGCGGGAATAATTGTACCTAAAGCTCCTAGTGCAACTAGCCCAATATTTCCACCTCCAGCTAGGGCTAAAAGGGAACTCGACAATGACAAAATCAAAGTGGCTCTTAAATTCAAGAGTGTAACTGAAATTATTCCAACAAAAGAAATAGGGAGTGCATATTGTACAAAATCTAAATCAGATTGTTGAGAAAAGTAAGATACACCTCTTAAGAAAAGAGAAGAAACAAGAATTAGAGTAAGCATCAATAATAGTTCATTGTCATTTTTCCATATTGAGTCCCTGAGTCTCCACAAAAGAACATAGAGAATTAGAAAGACTGAAAATATAATTGGAATTGCTGCAGTTTGAACAGTTCTTGATTCACCGGATAGATAACCAAATTCATCTAAAGCCTTATACTTAACATCATTTATAATTTGTCCCTCACTCACAACAATCTCATCTTTAAAAAATTGGATAACAACAGCTTCAATATTCTCAGATGCTTTACTTTTTTGATCATTCCATAGCTCTTCCTCAAGTTTTTGATTTGCAACCAAGTTTTCTGCAACTATCTCACCAACCATAGACCTAATACGAGATTCTGGAACAATAACATAAAGCTCGCTTGGAAGATTTAAATTTGGAGGAGTTTGAACAATGGTCTGCCTGATTTGATTTAGGTTTTCATTGTTTATACCATTAGAAAGTAATCTGTTAGCCTGATTTTTTGATTCAAATTCAATTTGTGTAAGAAAGTTAGATGAATTGTCTTTATCAATATTGGAAATCTCAACCAAAACTTCAATTGCAGAAGTTGAAATTGTAGAAAATAGAAGTGATGATTTTATTTTTGATATTTGATCAACTTTACTTAAGTCAACCACTGTAACGGTTGAACTTGATTCTTCAGGGTTTGATTCATCATCTGTTGTAAGGACTTCTTCTGTTCGAGCCTTTATAACTGTTAAGAACATTTCAGTTATTCCATCTATCACCTGGACATTAACTTTCGTATCAATGGAATATACAGGAGTTACATTTTCAATAGCTTCAATCCTAAGGTTTTCAGTTTCAATTTCATCGATAATTGATATAAATCTTGGGGCAGAAAATGTCGCTGGTGAGGTATCCCCAACTTCAATTTTAATGATTTGGTTTTCGGGAAATAATGAAAAAGAAATAAACCATACAGCGGCAGAAAATAACACTATATATAATATTTTTCTCAAATGTGTAAGGTATATATTCATTATTTATCTGGAAATACTTCTAAAATTTTTGAAACAATCTTATTCCTAACAATATCAGTATTTTGAAATTCTACTACCGAAATTTCATCGATATTTGAAATACTCTTTCTGGTTTTTTTTAGACCAGAAAAGTCTTTGTTTATAAGGTCTATTTGAGACTCATCTCCAGTAATTATCATTTTTGAATTTTCACCTAATCTAGTTAAAAACATCTTTATTTGACTAACTTTAGCATTTTGGGCCTCATCTAATATTATGCATGCATCATTTAAAGTTCTACCTCTCATGTATGCGAGGGGAACAATCTCAATATTTCTTTTATCAATTAGATATTGTAAAGTTTCATTTCCAAAAAAATACTCTAAAGAATCGAAAAGTGGGACTAAATAGGGATCAATTTTTTGAGACAAATCACCTGGAAGGTAGCCTAATCTCTCTCCCGCTTCAACTGCAGGCCTTGTTAAAACAATCTTTTTTATTTGATCACTAGAATACATTTTTACTGCACTGGCGACAGCTAAAAAAGTTTTTCCTGTGCCAGCAGGCCCAATACCAAATGTAATAGTTGAGTTTTCAATTGTTTCCAAGTATTTAAGTTGATTAAGATTTTTAACTTTAATATTTTTATTATTGTGAATTAGCACATTGCTAGTTTTGCTAAATACAGATTTTTGTTCATTTTTAATCGATGAAATTAATTTCAAATCTTCAATTTCTATTATGTCACCTCTATTGGCAATTAGAAGCATCTCATCGAAGATTTTCAAAATTTCAGAAGTTGTTTTTTCATCACCAGATATATAAACAACATTTCCCTTTACATTAATTTTTGCTTTTTTAAAATTTGTTTTAAGAAATTTTAAATTTTTATCGTTTACACCAAAAATATTAATGAGTTCATAATCTAGTGGAATTATTTTTTCAATATTCATTAAATATTTTTTAACTTCTCCCCACCAATTAAGTGTAAATGAATATGGAATACAGTCTGCATTGCGTCATCATTTGTATTAAAAAGTAATCTATAGCCAGTACCGTCTATACCTGTTTCATTCGCCAATTGCTTCGCAACCATAATCATTTTTCCAGCTAAATTGGCATCTGTGTCTTTCAAATCATTTATCGTCTCGATTTTCTTTTTTGGTATAACTAATATATGAACCCTTGCGACAGGGTTGATATCATTAATAGCAAAAATATCATCATCTTCATAAATTATTTCAGACTCAATTTCACCTGATAAAATTAATTCAAATACTGATTTAATACTCATTTAACCTACATTATTAATGATAATGCAGTTATAGCTGCTGTTTCACTTCTTAAATTAAATTCTGTAAGCATGAATTTAAACTTAAAATTTTTAAGTTCTTCTTTAGACCAGCCGCCTTCAGGGCCTATTGCAAAATTACTAATGTTTTTAGTATGATTACTAATTTGTTGACCTGAAATATCAAAACAAGTATCAAATAAATCAAAATCAATATATTTTGTGTATATTATATTTGGATAAAATGGTGATCCAGATTGTTCAATAGCAGAAACGACCCACGACTCAATTTTTTCGCTTTTGATATTATTTTTTTGTGTATTTTGAGTTTCTCCAATGTGTATCTGTGATGCATTAAGTTCAACTAATTTTTCAATTAAGTATCTAAATCTATTTTTTTCTCTTAAAAAAGGAATGAATATTTTAATATTATTTGGTTTTTGAAACTCTTTAATATTATCAATTAAAACAAAATCTCTTTTTAGAGTTCCAAACATTATGTGACCTTTTCCATTTGATATATTAATGCCACTATTCTCTCTAATCCTGAGAACATTCTTTATATGATGTAACTTTGTCTCAGATAGGTCAACTTTATTATTTTTAATATCAACACATGGTGTGTAAACAGTAGGAATAAACATTATTGTTTAAGAAAATCCCGGAAAGCTTCCTTAGGAACACTAACTTTTCCAATTTGTCGCATCTTTTTCTTACCTTCTTTTTGCTTTTCCAAAAGTTTTCTCTTTCTAGTAACATCTCCGCCATATAATTTTGCAGTAACATCTTTACGAAGTGCTTTTATAGTCTCACGAGCAATAATTCTTGAACCTACTGCTGCTTGAATTGGAATATCAAATTGTTGTCTTGGAATTAGCTCTGATAGTTTCTTCACTCTATTTCTACCAATAAATTCTGCATTTTCCTTAGCAAGAATTGAACTAAATGAATCAATAATCTCACCATTTACCAAAATATCTAATTTTGCAAGATTCCCATCTTCAAAATCTAAAATTTCATAATCTAAAGATGCAAATCCTTGAGAAATAGATTTTAAATTATCATAAAAACCAGTCACCAATTCAAGTAATGGCAGTTTATATTTAACTTTTACCATTGTTGTACTTAAATAATTTATATCTTCTTGTATTGCTCTCTTTTCACTTAAAAGCTGCATAATTGGTCCCAAGTACTCTTTAGGAAATAGTAAATTTATTTCACAATACTTCTCTTTTATTTTTTTTATATCTGTATATTTTTCAATTTCACTTGGATTTCTTATGATGATTTCTTCATCATTATTTCTTATTAACATGAATTCAACAGATGGTGGTGTGACAATTAGAGATAGATCAAACTCTCTTTCTAATCTTTCAATAACTATCTCTAGATGAAGCAATCCTAGAAAGCCACATCTAAAACCAAAGCCAAAAGCAGAAGAGGTTTCAGGCTCATAGAAAAAGCTTGCATCATTTAGTACATACTTATCTAAAGAATCTCTTAATTTTGAATAATCATCAGAATCTGATGGAAATATACTTGAGAAAACAGTAGGTTGTGATTCTTTGTATCCAGAAACTGCAATTGGCTTATCATCTTCATCAGCGACTAAAGTGTCACCAACTCTAATTTGTGAAAGATCTTTTGCTCCAGTTATGATATATCCAACTTCACCTGTATTTAAACTCTTGGTTGGTAAAAAGTCTAAATCAAAATATCCCATTTCAGATGGCTCAAATGAATAGTTGGAATTAACTAACTTTAATTTTTGTCCTGAATGTATTTCGTCACCAAATACTCTAACTGATGCAACAACACCTCTATATGAGTCAAAGAAAGAGTCGAATATTAATGCATTAACACCTTCTGTTTTCTTTTCTGGGGGGGATATAAGATTAGGAATTTCGAGTAATAGATTTTCAACACCCTCTCCAGTTTTTGCTGATATTTGAAATATTTCATTTTCCTTTGATCCGATTAAGTTAAATATCTGTTTTGTAGCATTTTCGATATCAGCATCTATTGAATCAATTTTATTTAATACTGGTATGATTTCTAATCCTGCTTCTATTGCAGCATATGAATGTGCAAATGTTTGTGCCTGAATTCCCTGAGTAGCATCTACTAACAATATAGCCCCATCACATGCAATCAGTGCTCTAGAAACTTCATATGAAAAATCAACGTGTCCCGGGGTGTCAATTAAGTTAAGAGTCAAGTCATTAAACTGAAGTCTAATTGGCTGAGATTTAATTGTAATCCCCTTTTCTCTTTCTAGATCCATACTGTCAAGAATTTGATCAACATGTTCACCAGGTTTTATTAATCCAGACATTTCAATAAACCGATCAGCCAAAGTTGACTTACCATGGTCAACGTGAGCTATTATTGAAATATTTCTTAGATTTTTATTATGTAACATATTTATCAAGTTAATATCTTATATACTGAAAGGTTTTACATGGCAAATATTAATTCACAAAAGAAAAGAATTCGACAAGATTCTAAAAGAAATGTTAGAAATAAATCATTAAAAAGTGAGTTGAAAACAACGTTGAAAATATTAGAAAATGAAGAAATTACACCTGAATCAAAAAATCAAGCTTTAAAATCCCTTGATGTTGCTTACTCAAAAGGTATTATCAATAAGAAATTTAGAGATAGGAATAAGTCAAGAATATCAAACTTGTAATTTTTGTTTTATAGCAATTATAAACCGTTTTGAATTTTCCTGATTGTAAACTGACTTTAACATCTTTTCTTCAAGTTTATAAACTAATTTAATGGCATCATCTATATTGTTTTCATCCAGTTTTTTTAAAAGACTTTCCGCTTTTTCATATTTGTAATCCTTTTTTTCATTTAATATCAAAGATATATTATCCATATCATCACTTATCAATAACTTAAGCCTAAAAATTTCTTTAGTAAAAAAATTAAAAAAGCCTCTAAAGTTACTTTCTCTATCAGAAAAATAAAGTAAGAGCTCTGAGTCTAAGTTTTTATTTTTACTAAATATTATATTTGATAAATCCCAAGGGAATTTTTCTTTTAATTTAGAAGTGTTATGTACGATAGTCAAGTTTTCAATATCTTGAAATTTTTGAAGATTTGATTTCTTAATTTGAAATATATATTTTAATGAAAAATCATATTCATGATCTTGAAGATTTTTATAAGTAAAATATGCATCATTTATGAATTTGTAGAAACTATCTTCGAATAATGAACTTTGTTCATTTAAATTCAGGTTATCTTTAGAAACTTTTTGATATTGTAAATCTAGATCTAAACTTTCTAAATTATCAATTAGAGTATCGGTTACAATTAAATAAGTCATTAGCTAATAAAATTTATTATTTTATCTTCTACAAAAATAATTTTCTTGTAATTTTTTTTCTCAATTTGAAATTCTAATTCGCATATTTTTTCTGCTTCTTCTTTTGTGGTTCCAGTATTAATTATTTTTGTATGTCTCTTCTTTCCATTTATTTGAACAACCAATTCATAAGTGGGGTTGGTTAAATTCGCTTCATCAAATTCTGGCCATGTAAATTCAGCTATGTTCTGATTTGTATGTAAATCATATATTTCTGAAGATATATGAGGCGCAAAAGGGTAGAGAAGACTACATATATTAAAAAGAATATACTCTTTAGTTTCTTGAGATATTGTTGTTATAGAGCCTAAATAATTAGTTAGTTCAATATTAATTTTCATTAAGTCAGATACGGCAGTGTTAAATTCAAATTTATCAAGGTGTTTCGTAATACTATATATAGATTGATTGATTTTTCTAATAATTTCTAAATCTACTTCACTTTGATTAGTAATTTCAAGTAAAGACAGTTTTTCAAAATTATCCCATACCTTATTCAAAAATCTTTTAGTGCCTTCAATTCCACCATCATTCCACTCAACACCATCGCTAGGTGGTGCCATAAAAAGAATATACAATCTTAAAGCATCTGCTCCATGTGTAGCAAAGTATGACTCAGGGTCAACAACATTACCTTTGGACTTAGACATCTTAGTACCTCCAAAATTAATCATTCCCTGGCTAAATAAATTATGAAAAGGTTCACTAACATCTAGCATCCCAATATCTCTTAAAGCTTTAACAAAAAATCTAGAATAGAGCAAATGTAATATAGCATGCTCTACCCCACCAATATACTGGTTAATAGGTAACCAGTCATTAATTATCTCTTTATCAAACGGCAAATTTGTATTGTTTGAATCTAGGAATCTAAGAAAATACCAAGATGAATCTACAAAGGTGTCCATAGTATCTGTTTCTCTTATGCTTTCAATGCCGCAATTAGGACAGGAGGTGTTAACAAACTCTTTGCTTTTAGCCAATGGTGAATCTTCAGAATTCTTATAATCATCTATTTCAGGCAAGAGAACGGGCAACCTATCAAGGCTTTCAGCAACTAATCCACATTTGCTACAGTTAATTACTGGTATGGGACAACCCCAATACCTTTGACGACTAATAAGCCAATCCCTTAATCTAAATGTAGTTTTTTTATTTCCAATTCCACTCTTAGTAAGATATTTTAAAATTTCTACAGAGGATTCATCATGCGACTTTAGATTATTATATTCTCCAGAATTAATCAAAATACCTCTATCGGTAAAAGGTTCTTCATCAATATTGATAGAATGATTTTCGTCTATGATAACTTGTACGATGTTAAGACCATAGACCTTTGCAAATTCATAATCTCGTTCATCATGACCAGGGACAGCCATTATTGCGCCGGTACCATAATTTACTAACACATAATCTGCAACCCACAGTGGCACTTTTTCTCCACTAATAGGGTTTGATACATACAAACCTGTGTCAATACCAGTCTTTTTTTTCGAAATTGACATTCTCTCAAATTCCGATTTTGATTTTGATTTTATGATATATTGCTTAATCTCATCAGAATTGGGAGAAATATTAAGAACTTTATCAATTATGTTGTGTTCTGGTGCTAGAACTGCAAAGGTCATGCCATATAAAGTATCAAGACGAGTGGTAAATACATTAAAATTTAAATCTGTATCTAAGATATTGAGGCTGAATTCTGCTCCCTGAGATTTACCAATCCAATTTTCCTGCATTGCTTTAACATTTGATGGCCAGTCTCCTATCTCATCTAGTCCTTGAAGTAGTTCTTCGGAATATTCAGAAATTTTAAAAAACCACTGGTTTAAGTTTTTTTGCTCGACATCAGCATCGCATCTATCACAACAGCCTTCAATAACCTGCTCGTTAGCTAATACAGTTTTACATGATGTACACCAATTAACTGGAGCATCCTCCTTATATGCTAAATCATTTTCAAATAGCTTTATAAATAAGTACTGTGTCCATTTATAGTAATCCCTATCATGAGCTGCAACTTCTCTGTCCCAATCATAAAGAGATCCTAATCTTTTTATTTGTTCCTTCATGTTGCTAATGCGTTCCTCAGTAAAGTTTTTAGGATGTATGCCTGTTTTAATAGCAGCATTTTCTGCCGGAAGGCCAAATGAGTCCCAGCCCATTGGAGACATGACATTAAACCCATTTTTCTGTTTATATCTTGTTATTACATCACCAATTGTGTAATTTCTTATGTGTCCCATGTGTAAATCCCCCGATGGATATGGGTACATACAAAGATTATAAAAATTGATACTACTAGAATTTACATCACAACGAGCTAAGCCGTCAATATCCCATTGAGTCTGCCATTTAGACTCTAGGTTTTTAAAATCATAACTATCCATTAAGGTAAATACTTTCTATCTTTTTAAACAAGACTTCCTTGCAATATTTTTCATTTAACAAATTATATTGGTTTAATAGTTTTTTATCTGCTGTGGTTTTATCGTTTTTTATCAAATCAATTGCTGACTCTATTTTATCCTTAAAATCTGCCTGATTATCAAAAAGAAAGCCGATTTCAGTATTAAGTATTGCATTCATTGGTGAAACATTTCTTGTGATACATATTTTTGAGTTACTCATAGCTTCAAGGAGAACCAACCCTAATCCTTCTGAGTATGAGGGAAAAACAAATAAATGAATTTTTGAGAAGAATTCTTTTTTATTATCAACATAATTAAGGAATTGTATATTAGATTTTTTATCTAATTTATATTTATCATTTATTTTATCTAAATAGCTTTTTTTTCCTGTTCCTCCAATTAAAAGGTGTAAATTATTGTTTTCTAAATCTAAAAATAATTTTAAAAGGTCTTCGATTCCCTTATTTTTGTTAATCCGTCCCAAAAACCCTATATTAATTTTATTAGTATTATCTTCTATCTCTTTAAATACTAAAGGCTCGATCCAATAGTTAACTACTGAAAATTTAATTCCTGTTGAATAATTTGAAAGCCAAGTACCCACTTCACTTGAGATACAAATAATATGATTACTTTTATTCCAAATGAAGACTAAAAGTGGCATTAATAATTTTTTCAATAAGTTAAATGAAAATTTTCCTTCTAGATATGTGTCATATTTTCCATGAATAGACACAATCCATTTTGGCTTATGCGGTAAAAATGCATTTACAGCATAAAACATTATGTCACTTCTTGGCTGGTGTGTATGTACTATATCAAAAGCCATCTTTTTTTGAATATTTAAAAGAGCTCGATAAGAAACTGGATTGAATAATCTTGGTGCATTTAATCTATATACTTTGTTAACTATCTCTTTAAATTGTGATTCCAATGAAGCCATATTTGTTTTATCTGGCCCAGTTGAAATGACATACAATTCATGTCCTTCATTTCTTTGGGCTTTAACTAAGTCTAGTAAATGGGTTTCTGCACCCCCTCCTGACAATGAATTGATAACGTGACAAATCTTCATTAGTTATCGAACCTTGGAGTAATCCATGTAGATTTATATGGAAAAATATAAACTTTTGAAAAATCTTTTATGCTTATAGCTGAGAAACGTACAATACTTTTAGAAGTAGTTATGTTATTAGGAATAGGTGATATGAAATTAGCTTTCATCAATTCTTTTTTATACGAATAAAGTTTTCTAATATCCATTAATTTATCAGAGTAATATTTAGTGCTATCAATTTGAATATGCATACTATTGTGGAATTCTTCTGTAGAAAATCCAAAATCTTCAATAATTTTTGTTAAAAAAACATTTTTTTTCACTAATAATTCTGAGGTATAACTGTCAATCTTCACTTGCTCAATATTTATTAAAATAGCATCTAAATCTTTGTTTATTGAATTTTCAATTATATATTTAAAACGATGATGGCCATCTAAAATATACATCTCATTTTTAAAACTTAATTCATCTTCAGTATTTTCAAAAAAAACTCCCAAAACGATGGGTGCAGCATTTAAAGCTCCTTTTGTAATCTGATTTTGCTCTGAGGTTTCTTCATGGGGATAAATTATATCTTTTAAATTAAATAAATTTAAACTTGTAGAAAAAGCTGAAACTGTAGGGTCTGAAGTCCTAGCTTGTTTAAAATCTTGAATTATCATTAGTATTATTTTACAAAGTCTTCTAAAAGAACTAGGAAATCATCGATCATATCATCAGTTATGCTGTTGTAATTACTCACCCTTATTCCACCAACACTTCTATGGCCATTTAAGCCAATAAACCCATTTTCAACACAGTGATTTAAAAATTTTTGTGTTTTTGAACCTTCTTTAAACTCAAAAACAATATTTGAATTACTTCTTAAATTTTTTGGAGCTAACAACTGAAAGTAATCATCATTTTCATCTAGAAACTGGTATAGTTTATTAGCTCGTATGGAGTTATTGTTCTCTATTTTTTTAATTCCACCAGAATTTAAAATCCAATCAAGCACCTTAGTCAAAACATAAATTGAAAAAGTAGGAGGCGTATTGAATGAAGAATTTTTTAGAATATGATTTTTAATATCTAAATAACTAGTTTTAGTACTCTCATCATGAAAGTCTTTTTTAAAAATACAAATTGTTACTCCAGGTATTCCTAGATTTTTCTGTGCTCCGGCATATATGTAAGACAAATTGCTCCAATCAAATTCATACGAACATATATCAGATGACATATCAACAATAAGCTTTTTATTTTTAAAATTTTTGAAATCTCTTATCTGTATACCTTCAATGGTTTCATTAGAAGTGAGATATAAATATTCCTCATCAGATTTAGAAATATCTTTAAGAGAATTCTCATATCCAATATCTTGTATATTATAATTTGAAATTTTATTGCCAAAGTAAATTTCGAAGTCAGAATGTGTTTTTTTCCCCCAGGTTCCTGAAATTAGAAAGGATATATTATTCATAAGACTTTTATTATTTACAGGTATAAAAGTATTTTGAAAAGTTGCACCTCCTTGAATAAAAATTATTTCGAAGTCATCAGGTATATTAAGAATTTTAGTAATTTTACTCTTTGAAATGTTGACTAGTTCTTCAAATACACTACTCCGGTGTGATAACTCCAAAACTGAATAACCAAGATCCTTATAGTCAATTATGTCTTCAGAAATATTTTCTAATATCTCATTTGGAATTTTTGATGGCCCAGCTGAAAAATTATTTATCTTCATGTGTTTCCATTTTAAACATAAGACCAAGGTACAAACCATATACAGGTAACAAATCTTCAAATGAAGAAAGAGAAAATGAGATTAATACAAGAAATATTTTAAGACCATTTTTGAAATCATAATTTAATAAACCAATAATAAATAAAAAAAGTAAAATTCCATATAATGGACCAATAGAAAAAAAGTTAAAAAGAAAATTGTTTTGTAGATTAATATCCTCATACAGTAAGAAATATCTACCAGTACCAAAAGATTTAGCAAGATATTGAATATTCAAATACTTAGGAGAAGTTCTGTTAACTAAGTAAGTTTCTCTTTCAACTTGAATTGATAAATATTCTGTATAAAGACTATTTGTATTTTGGAAACCAAAACCAGTCCCATATTTTATAAATTGATTTGTGAAAGCTAAAATATCTGATCTTTCCCTGTCCTCAAATTGAACATTTGTTATTTTGCTAATATTATTTAATTCCGAAGATTCATTTTTAGCAGGATTACTTTCTAGCACACCATTTGCATCTTCTTTTTCATCCATAGTGTATAAAGGGCATTCAAAATTAGATGGGCTAATGTCACATTCTTTAATAGGAACAAAAAATGTAATAAGAAAGACAATAAAAAAATATAAAACCCTTTTATCATATTTATTTATCAATATGTCAGTAATAACAAATAATACAACAATTAATAATGCGAGTTCACTTTTTGTTAATCCAAAAACTAACCCTGATAACAGATAAGAATATGTTCTAAGTCCAAACTTATAATGTAGGACTAAAAAGGCTGGGAACAAAAGTGAGACTAAAAAAATTGGTTCCCTAAATGTACCAACCATTCTATGACTACTTGATATCCAGAAATTTGACTGGACATCAAATCCAAGTATTCCAGTTCCTGGACGGTTTCTATAAGGTTCATAAAAATTAAAAATTTGTGATAAAAATGTATAGATTGAGAAAATTGATATTGCTAAATAAACTTTGTTTAAAGCTCTCAATATATCGACCTGATTGTCCAAATGAGGTGTGACATACAAAACATAAATAAATGCCGTAAAACTAAATATTCTTAAAAAGAGATAACTCAATTCAACATCAATAGTAGATGTATTAATTAACGTTGGTGCCAAAGAAGTCAATATGAGAATTAAAGTAATCTGATTAAGCTTTATTTTCTTCTTAAGGCTTATAAATAAAAAAATTATAAATAATAATCCATTACCGATCCATGTAAGTGGGATAGAAAATACTTGATATGAATCTAAAAAAAGTAACAAAAGAGGAAGTATATAAAGTAATTCAAACTTAGAATTTGGCAAATATACTTTTTTTAACATTACCTTAACTTTAACTAGAGAATTTAAATATTACTTAAGTTATTTACTGAGATGCTTTAGTTTTAAAATAAACATAAATTTCGTACAATTTTTGAATAACCATGCCTGCAGAAATAGATATAGCAACACCATTAAATGTTAGAGATTCAATTAACAGAATTGAAAGGGATACAAAAATTACCAAATAAAGAAGCCTTCCAATTGTATGTTGTGTAATTAAATCATTTATAAATAAGAAATGACGTGACCAGAAAGTTAATAAATAAAAGATATACCCAATAAGTAGTATTAGCAATGGAATGTAAGCAGATATGTAATCAATTCCTGCTATTAAAATAAGCATATCCTCTCCGTAAATTATATAAATTAAAATAATGCCAATTGAAATAGGAAATAAAATATTAAAAATTAATTTACGAAAATTATATTTATCATCTTTATTGATTTTATTCAGCATCCAGGGAGAAAAAGCAACAACAATATAATTAACTGGTTCTACCAACTTTCTTGCAACTCTATAGATACCAGCTGAGTAAAAGTCTGTTAACAGACCAAGTACCACAACATCTAGCTGTGCGGGAATTAGTCCTACAGCTTGATCAGTTCTAATTTTAAAGAAATTATTTTTTGATATTTTTATATATTCTTTAAAGTCTACTTTTTTATCCTTATTTTTATTACTGAAGATTAAAACAAAGAGGATAATCAAGCCTGCTAAAAAGCTGTGTAAAGATAAAGCTATGAAAAAATTTTCTATAGACGGATTCTGTAAAATAAAAAAAACAACTAAAGCAAAACGTAATATACTCACAACACTCTCAACCACTGAATAAGTTTTCATATCTCCTATATAAGTAAAGGTTCCTTTAAAAACTTCAAGAAGATTTAAAAATACTCTTGAGCAAATAAATAGTAATAAATAATTAGGAATTGATTTAACATCTAGCAATTCAAAATTTGATGTAATAATTAGCAATATTAGAGAAAGGAATACTGAGAATAATCCCATGCATAATTCAAAAATAATAGAACTTATTAAAAAGTTTCCTCCATAATTTTTATAATTTATCAATACTAAATCAGAATTCCTTGAACTAAGAAACCTGAAGCAAAGGCCGATAATGCCTAAGTAAACTCCAATTATTCCATATGATTCAGGACCAAGGCTCTTAGCAACAATTCTAATTTGTATAATTGCAAGCACTGCAATAGTTCCTTGAGATAGGATTAGCTCTTTAGTTTCAAATAAGAATTCTTTCATATTGCTATGTGGAGCTGAGGGGATTTGAACCCCTGACCTCTTGCATGCCATGCAAGCGCTCTGCCAGCTGAGCTACAGCCCCCAATTATTAAGACTATCCATGTTGGTAAATTAACTCACAATCAAAATACAAATCTTCAATCATATAAAATTCTCTAGACTCCTGAGTAAAAATATGAATCAGAATATCTTTAACTTCAATTAATAGCCAAGAAGAATTTCTTCCCTCAATATTTAAATTAGATTTTTCATTAATAAACATATTCATCTTCTTAACAACTCCATTCATTTGGGTGTTAGATGTTGATGAACCAATAATGACTTTTTGATGGCTGGACTCAGAATTTCCTTTAAATACACTAATATTTTGTAACTTTTGACCTTCGAGAATATTGAGAATGCTGTCAGTAAAAAAAGACTCGATATATTCTTGTTTTTTCAAATTTGACACTTATAAATATATTACCATGTATTTATAAAGGCACTATTCTAAGAGTGAGGACATTTTGAAAAAAATAATCATCATAGGTGCTGGTGAAGTTGGTAACTTTCTTGCAAGCAAACTTTCCAGTGAACAACACGATGTTACAGTTATTGAAGCCAATAGCATGAAAGTTGACGAACTAAACTCATCACTAGATGCTCTTGTAATTAATGGCAATGGAGGTAGTCCGTCATCACTCTTACAAGCTGGTGCAGAGTCTGCTGACTTAATTATTGCCGTTACAGATGATGAGAATGTAAATATGCTTTCTTGTTACCTTGCTAAAAACATGGGCACTAAAAAGTCATTTGCGAGAGTTCAGGACAGTTCACTTAAAAGCGAATTAGATGACTTAAATATTGATCAGATTATTGACCCATCAGAAAGTGCTTGTGATGAAATAGAAAAGCTTCTGTCTAGAGCTGGAATTTATGATATTCATGAATTTAGTGGAGGAAAAATTCTTTCAGTTGGTGGAGTTCTTACTAAAGACTCACCTTTAATCAATAAAAAATTATCTGATATTCATGAATTTGGAGGCAGGGAAAACTGGTTAGTTACTGCATATGTCCGAGAAGGAGATTCATTTATTGCAAATGGAGATACAGTACTAAATACAGATGATCATGTAAAAATTATTGTGAAAAGTGGTGATATACAAACTGCAACAGCTTTAATAGGTATTGACTTCAATTATCAAATTAAAAAAGTTATCATTATTGGTGCTTCCCGATCTTCTGAATTATTAGCTGAAAGACTTTATAAAGATTACGAAATAGTAGTCATTGATGATAATAAAAAAGATTGTAATAGGATTGCAGAAAATAACTCGCATGTGATTGTTGTGAATAATGATCCACGAGATCCTAAAAATCTCATAGACCTGGGTGTGGGTTCAGATACTGCAATCGTAGCACTTAGTAAGAATGATTCTAAGAATATAGTGTGTTCTTTAGTAGGAAATGCACTAGGTGTTCCAGAAATAATCACTAGAGTCAATAAGATTGATTATCTTGAACTTCTTAAAGAAACATCTATTCAAGCAACAATATCAACAAGAATAACAGCTGCTAACTCAATTTTACAAGATGTGAGATCAGATCAGGTAAAATCTGCACTTACTTTTGAAGATACGGAAGTGGAAGCATTGGAAATTCTACTCTCAGACAAATGTCATGTTCTAGACAAATCTTTGACTGAATTAGAACTTCCTAAAAATTGTTTAATTGCTGGAGTTATAAGAAGAGAGAAAACATATATTCCTTCTGGTGATTGGAAATTTGGAAACAAAGATAGACTAATAGTTTTTACATTGCCTGAATCAATTGAAGAAATTGAAAACGTATTTTGTTAAATACTGATGTTTAAAATAATTTTGTTTATCAGTGGAGGTCTTTTACCTGTTCTTGGAATATCTTTATTGCCATCAATGATCCATGCATATTTAAATGAGGGAAAAGATTATGCCAACTCATTGCTATTTTTATTACTTTCATCATTGCTTATTTCATATTTAATTAGAAAATATATTAGTCCTTCTCGTCAACTGAATACTATTCAAGGATTTGGATCTGTAGGTCTGTCATGGATTCTTTTATCATTGTTTGGTACTCTTCCATACATTTTTTCAAATATTAATTTGAGCTTTATAGACATCTTATTCGAGACAATTTCTGGTTTAACAACGACTGGCTCCTCAATAATTACTAATGTGGAATCAGTTGATAAATCTCTTTTAATTTGGAGATCCACAACTCAATGGCTTGGTGGAATGGGTGTAATCGTTTTAACAATAACTGTATTGCCATTAATTGGCGCAGGAGGCATCAATCTATTTAAAGCTGAATCTCCTGGTCCTTCAGCAGATAGGCTTACTCCAAAGTTTAAGGATACAGCAAAATTATTATGGGTAGTCTATATTTCATTAACAGTTATTGAAACTGTACTGTTATATATATCCGGATTAACTTTATTTGATTCTTTTAATCACTCTTTGACAACACTGTCTACTGGTGGCTTCAGTACATTTAATTCATCTGTCAGTAACTTTTCTCAACAAAGTAAATTAATCATTAATGTATTTATGTATCTTGCAGGAATTTCATTTATATTATTATTAAGAACTTTTAAATCGCGTAGTTTGAAAGAATTCTACAAAAGTACGGAATTTAAGTTTTATACATCAATAGTACTTATGAGTTCCGGTTTATTTTTCGCAAAAACATATTCTATATCTACTGGAATTGGTGAATCAATAAATGATGCCTTTTTTACATCTTTGACTCTAATTACAACTACTGGCTTTACAAATTTGAATTATGAAAATTGGAATATTAACTATAGAACATATATTTTAGGTCTTATGTTCTTAGGAGGTATGGCTGGCTCAACAGCTGGTGGTATAAAAACAATAAGAGTGATAGCTTTACTGAAATCAGTTAGAAATGAGATTAGAAAAATATTTTATCCCAATGCCATATTTAAAATAAGAATGTCAAAATCTATTTTGCCAGAAAAGATGATTGAATCTGTTCAAACTTTTTTTATTCTTTATGTTGCTATTTTCGTATTAGGAACCTTTGCTCTAAGTATTTCTATTAATACGTTTAGTGATCCTATATCTTTTGAAGGGGTACTAAGTGCCGTAGCATCCGCAATGAATAATATAGGACCTGGTCTTTCTGAAGTTGGACCTATCAAAAACTACTACTTTCTTGACAGCTCCTCAAAAATTATTTTAAGTATTTTAATGGTTGTTGGTAGGTTAGAAATTTTTCCTATTGCAATACTTCTATATAGAAAGACTTGGAAATCTTAATATACTGACTCTTCTTGGATAAATTGAATAACATTTTCAGGTAAGTGTGCAGTAAGACTTCTATTATTTGTAATGAAACTTCTGATTTGTGTGGAACTCATGTCTAACTCTTCTCCAGAAATTATTTTGTAGTCGAAAGGGAAATATTCTTCAATTTGTGTGATATTAATGTCAGGTCTTGGAGCAATCAAAAATTGTACAAAATTATCTAAAATTTCATAATTATGCCAAGATTTAATTCCCAATGCAGCATCAGCACCTAATATAAAAAATGAACAATCTTTATCTAAACTAAGTTTTTCTAAGGTATTTGCGGTATAAGTAGGTTCATCTTGGTTATTCTCAATATTACTAATTTCAAACCTACTTTCATTTTCTATTAATAAAGAGGTCATTGCATATCTTTTTTTATAAGAGACTGAGCTATCTTTTTGCCAAGAAAAACCAGTAGGAATAAAGAGAACTTTATCAAGATTGAACTGATTTAAAGATCTGTAGGCTATTTCTTTATGTGCAAAATGTGGGGGGTCAAATGTTCCACCAAGTATTCCTACCTTCATTATTTAATGACCTTTTTAAAATTTATATTCTCAATAAAATTTTTCAATTGGTTAAAATTTCTTACTTCACTATAGGATTCGCATACCTTTTGAAAATCCATAAACCTACTATCTCCTGTATTCCAGTACTGCTTTCGCTCTGGATTCATCCAATATATATTATCAAAAGATTTTGATAGTTTGCTTATAGTTTCTTCAGATATCGACCTATAGTTATTCCTTGCATCACCAATCACAAGTAATGAATTGGTTGAGGAATTTACAATTTTTTTATTTAGTATCAGCTCATCAAAGGAACGTTGGTAATCAGAGTGGCCATCAGCTTTTACAAAACTATTCCAATTATTTAAGATACTCTTGATATTATTAATTTTCATTTTTTGTAAATCTTTTGTAATCTCAGTTAAACCATCTATAAATACAAAGGCTTTTACAGATCTAAATCTCTGAACTATTCCAAATAATAGAGTCAATCCAAACAATGAATAAAGAGCCATTGATCCACTGATATCACATAGTAAAATCAACCTTGGTTTCTTTTTCACTCTTGGCTTAAAAACTGTTCTATACAATGAGCCACCATTTTGTAAAGACTTTCTAATCGTTTTTCTTAGGTTTAATTTACCTTTAGATAAAGAGTTAGAGTGTTTTATAAATTTATTAGCTAACATCATGCCAAGGGTTTTAGTTTCTTTAAGTAATTTATTTCTTTCATCATTATTTGTATATAGAAAATCTGTTTCTTCAAGATTTTCTTTTTGGCTTAACTCATTTGGCATATATGATTCTTTAAATTGATTCCTCATTTCCTGAATTAATTCAAGCAATTTCATATCCAAGTTGTTAGTAAAGTTCTCTTTATTTTGACTATTAACAATCTGGTCAAGCTCGGTTTCAAATGAAATGTTAAAGAATGAAATTTCATTTTCATAACTCTGAGATTTCTTAATCTGGTTTAACCAATACATATTTGAAACTGGTCTACTGAAATCAATTTCACCAAAATTGTTAAGAATATCCTTTGGTATATTGTGAAATCTAGTATTTACATCGTCTGTAAAATTATCAAAATAATTTTTATCTTTATATTCATCTAAATCAATAAACTCTGGTCTTTCCTGTTTTATAACATACCCAAAATACTGACTAATTAAATCTTTTAATTTATCTTTCTCATTCTTATTGCTTGGAAGTAAATGATACATAATTTGTAATTCATCATTAACTGACTCAAGGTCTTGTATGTTTAAATAGTTTATTAAGTCACTAAATCTTTCAGAAGGAAATTGTAAATTATTTTGTTTACAGATAGCCGAAAAATTTATAACATCATCAGTTTGTAAATTCATTATCTTGTTTTATTTTTTCTGTATATGTTGCCTGATCTTCATTATCTTTAATTAGAATTCCGATATTTGAATCTAATTGATCGTAATTATTTTCATGATTATATTTCACCCATTCAACTGTTTCTATTAGAGATGGTGGTTTATTTAAATTAAGTTTTCTAAGGAACGCACTAAAAAGTGAATACTTCTTGGCTTTATCTTCAGAAATTGAATTTACATTATTTAATATAACTTTTGTCTCTATCTCAACAGATGGATAGTCTAAATAAAAATAAATGCATCTCCTTCTTAAAGCTTCAGATAATTCTCTTGTTGCATTTGATGTTAAAATTGTTAAATTATTCTTCTTGCCAACAATAGTTCCAAGTTCAGGAATAGTTACTTGATTTTCAGCTAAAACCTCTAAAAGCAAAGCTTCAAATTCTTCATCGGATCTATCAATTTCATCAACTAAGAAAAGGCAATTGTCATTTTTTATTGACTGCAATATTGGTCTTTCTATCAGATAATCCTCTGTAAATAAATCTTTTTCATTTTTTTCATTTTGTATTGATAAAAGTTGCTTCTTATAGTTCCATTCATAAATAGCTTTATCTTCATCTATGCCTTCATGGCATTGAAGCCTGATTAATTCTTTTTGAAGTAATTTAGATAATGTTTTTGCTAAATATGTTTTTCCAGTTCCGGCAGGACCTTCTATTAATAGTGGCTTGTTTAGAATGATTGCAGCATTGACTACATCTACAAGATCTTTCGTTGCAAAATAATTGTGTTTTTCAAATTCTTTAATATCAATTTTTGATTGATTCATTTTCTAATAGTTCCATTTCCCTTAACAACATATTTTTCTGATGTGAGAGCTTCAAGACCCATTGGGCCCCTTACATGCAATTTTTGTGTGCTAATTCCTATTTCAGCACCAAATCCAAACATTTCTCCATCTGTAAATCTTGTCGAAGCATTTACAAAAAGTACAGATGAATCAATTGAACTTGTAAAAAGTTCAGCAGCTTCATCTGATTCAGTAAGTATAGATTCAGTGTGACCTGAAGAAAATAGATTAATATGATTTATAGCCTCATTTAAATCATCTACGACTTTAATTGCCAATTTTAAATCATGAAATTCAGTTTCATAATGCAAATCAGTCGCTTCTTCAATATTCTCATGATTATTTACAATCTTCTTATCAAGAAACAGCTCTACATCTTCATCAAGTAATGATTGAATGATTTCGTCACCCATTTCTTTATATATATCATTATGAATAATGAGGGTTTCTAAGGCATTACAGACTCCAGGTCTTTGCACTTTTGAATTAAGAACTATATTTATAATATCACTTCTTTTTGCATCAGAATGTATATAAAGATGAACATTTCCATCTCCATCAAGGATAAAAGGAACTTTAGCATTTTCAACTAAGGCATTAATAAGACTTCTTCCACCTCTTGGCACAATAAGATCTATATAGTCAGTCATCTGCATAAACTTAAGTGTATCTTCACGATCTTTACTGTCTATTAGTTGAACAATGTTTTCATCTAAATTATTTTTTTCAAGTGCATTTTGGAGTGTTTGTAATATTGCTTTATTTGAGTCTAAACAATAACTAGAACCGCGCAAAATAACTGCATTACCAGATTTCAAACAAAGTCCAGAAACATCGCTAGTAACATTTGGCCTTGCCTCATAGATAACTCCAATAACACCAAATGGACTTCTTACTTTACTAATAGATAAACCATCGTCTGACGTCCACTCTTTCGTAACCTCGCCCACTGGGTTAGGAAGAGGAATAATTTTCTGTAATCCATTAGACATTCCCAATATTCGCTCTTCATTTAGAGTTAAGCGATCAATTAATGCAGGAGAAAGATTTAGTTCTTTTGAATTTTCTAAATCTAGTTTGTTAGAAGAGAGTATGCTGTCTTTGTTGTTTATCAACTCTTGGGACATGTCATGAAGAACTGTGTTCTTTTCTTCTGTGCTCAATCTTGCAATTACTTTAGATGCTTTTTGAGCATTAATTCCAATTTCATTAAACATATGTAAAGGTTAATTAAGATTTCTTATTAGTAAAATTATTTACAAAATAATTAAATCATCTTTATGAACTAAAACCCCATTTTTATTTTTATCATCTGAAGCTATTTTAGCTAAGCCCTTTGCGACTACATTTTCGACAAAAACTATTTCCAAACCGTCATTGATATTAAACTTTTTATCAACATCGATAACTCCAGAAGATAGTAGTGAAGCATCATTCTTCAAGGCAGAGTATGCTCCTTCATCGATAGTTACTCTTGAAATTGTTCGCATTCCATAAGCAATCCACAATTTTTTTAATCTAATTTTATTTTCTGATTCTAAAATTAATGTTCCTACTTGTTCCCCATTTATAGCCTTTGTAATATTTTCTTCAGACCAAGAAATAATTTGAGTTGGAATACCGGAAAATCCTGCCATTTGAGCTGCCATTATTTTTGTTGAAAAACCTCCTTGGCCTTCACCGTGTTCAGATATGGGAATAAGCTTAGTGAGTTGTGATGAATCGTACTGAATAAAATCTATTACTTTTGCTTCAGAATTTTTATCAGGATTAAAATTATACAAGCCTTCTTTATTAGTAATAATCAAAAGCTTTGATGCGTTTACAATAATTGCCACTATAGCTGACAAACGATCATTATCACCAAATTTTAATTCCTCAGTAGCAACAATATCGTTTTCATTGATAACTGGAATTATATTTTGAGATAATAACTCATTTAAAGCTTGGGTGGTGTTAATGAATTGCTCTCTATCGTCAATCAGATTTTTTGTAATCAAGACTTGAGCAATCTTTAAGTTATATGTAGAAAATATTGTTTGATATTCATTAATTAACTTTATCTGTCCAACAGAGGATGCTACTTGTAATTTCTTCATTGAGGTCGGTCTAGATTGATAACCTAACTCATGTGCTCCTAAGCTTACAGCTCCAGAAGTAACAATTACGAAATTATGAGATTCTTGGAGGTCTTTAATTTTCTGGGCAAGAGAAATAACAATAGATTCCATGAGTTTTCCTTCTTTGATTAAGGAAGTCGTTCCTATTTTGATAACAACTGTTTTTTTATTTTTTGTATTCAAACTCTAGGTTTCCTAACACTACAGTATCACCATTTTGTATACCTTCGTCTTGAAGCTTTTGAGGAAGTATAGATTTTTCATACCTATAAAAAATTTCATTATTAACTTCCTCACTACTTCCTGATAAGCCAATTATATATTCAACAAGTGAACCAGTACATATAAACTTATTTTCTTCATGAAAGATATTCGAATCGTCATCATTAATTGTTATTTTTTGAAAATCTTCATAAATTCTTTCAGACCCTTCATTGTATATTTCTTCAATGTTTTTAATAAGATTATCTAACCCTTTACCTTCGAGTGCAGAAATATATTTATAATTTTCATCATCTTTCTTTATAGAATCAGATTTATTTACAACTTTTACAACTGGAATTTTGCAAAGACTTTTATCAAATTCCTCGATTTCATGAAATAACAAACTGATTTGCTCGTCAAGCGAATATTTTTCATTTATTGGATCTAACAAATAAACTATAATTTTTGTATTTCTTAAATGTTTGAGAACTTTTTTACCCATTCCCACACCTTCAGATGCGCCCTTGATTAATCCGGGTAAATCACAAATTGTTAATTTAAAGTTAGAGTTGTTCAAGATACCTAGATTTGGTGTAATCGTAGTAAATTCATAATCACCAATCTTTGCTTTAGAGTTCGTTAATTGGGATATAAGTGTACTCTTACCAGCATTAGGTAGACCAATTATTGCTAAATCAGAATAAATAGAGTAAACAAGTTTTATATCCAATTTTTGTCTTTTCTGACCTTGTTCACAAATTTGTGGATTAGGATTTCTTTTAGAAATTAGGTCAAAATTACCTCTTCCAGATCTTGAGCCATCAATGATGGTATATGTTGAGCCATATTCATGTAAATCTGCATGAAGGTTATTTCCAACAAGAACTTGTGTACCACTTGGTACTTCTATAACTAAATCTTCACCATTTTTTCCATTTTGATAATTTTTATAACCATCAGTCCCATTTTCTGCCTTAAGTGAACTATTGGAAATTATATGAGAAAGATCATGCAGATCAGAGATTACTTTTATTTTTACTGAGCCGCCTGTGCCTCCAGATCCACCATTTGGGGATGACTTTGCTGAGGTATTTTTAAAACTTACCGATCCTGAACCGCCAGCTCCAGAAAGAACTGTTAGATTGATTTCATCAACGAACATGAGTTCATTGCGGAATTACGTTAATTAATTTTCGGCCGTTCCTAGTTGAAAATTTAATAACACCATCAGCCTTTGCAAATAAAGTGTCATCTCCACCTTTAGAAACATTTTCACCTGGGTGAATTTTAGTGCCTCTTTGTCTTACAACAATAGAGCCAGCAGTAATTTTTTCTCCATCATAAACTTTTGTTCCAAGTCGTTTGGACTCTGAATCTCTTCCGTTCCTTGTTGAACCACCCGCTTTAGTTTTTGACATTACTCCTCCTCACTACCTTCAAGACCTGCGATGTTTTTTATTTCAATAATCTTGTTATCTTCTCTGTAGCCCATACGTCTTCTATTTCCTGTTTTGTTTTTATATTGAAAAATACGAATTTTTTTTGATTTAGTCTGATCTAGAAGCTCAATTTCAACTTTAAAATTTTTAAGTTCCTTTTCTTCAGTGACTATCTGCCCTTTCCTTGGGCTAACTAAAAGTGGAGTTAGCGATGTTTCTGAAAAGCTATTAGCAACAAGTAATTTGTCTCCAATACTAACTCTCTCTTGTGAGGAACCAATTTTAATAACAGCATATTTACTCATAACTCAACTACTCTACTACAGCTTTCGACTCAAGCAAATCATCTTCTATCGATTTGTTTGAAAATATATCGTTAATAATTAATCCTCGACCATTACATTTTTCACATTCATCTGAGAAGCTTTCGATTAATCCTGCGGCTACGTTTTTTCTAGTCATTTCAACTAGGCCAAGCCTTGAGATATCAAATACTTGTGTCCTGGTCTTATCCTTTGCCAATTCCTGTTTGAATTTGTTTAATAAACTTTGCTGTTTTTTTGTTGACTCCATATCAATAAAATCAATAACTATTATTCCTCCAATATCCCTTAATCTAAGTTGTCTTGCAATTTCTTCAGCAGCCTCAATATTGTTTTCATAAACTGTCTCCTCAAGGCTGTTTTTACCAACAAATTTACCTGTATTAACATCTATAACAGTTAACGCTTCAGTAGGATCAATAATTAGGTGGCCACCTGATGGTAACCATACCTTTCTATCAAGGGCTTTTTTAACCTGATCTTCTATGTGATATCTTTCAAACAAATTTAACTCATCTTGATAGTGATCAACTATTCCAACTATCTCTGGAGATGTTTGCTGGACATAATCTTTGATTTCTTCAAATTGAGATTTTTGATCAATCAATAACTTCTTAAAAGTAGTATTTAAGTGTTCTCTAATAACCTTTAAAAATACATCCGGTTCTTGATGTATCAATTTTGGTGCGTCTCCGCTTTTATAATTGCTTACAGTCTCCCATTCTCCAACAAGCTTATCAACATCTACCTTTAAAGATTCTTCACTAACGCCTTCTGCAGCAGTCCTTACAATTACACCAAAATTATTAGGCTTTATTTTTCTTATGATTCGATCTAATCTATCACGTTCATTATCTGACAAGCGTCTTGAGATACCTTTAGTTTTTGAATTAGGAATGAGTACAAGATATCTTCCTGGTAAGGAAATTTGACCTGTTAAACGAGCACCTTTCTCCCCCATAGCATCTTTAACAACCTGAACTAAAATTTCCTGATCAGGTTTCAATAAGTTCTCAATTTTAGAGGCTTTTGTTGAACCTTCAATGTCCGCAACATAAAGAACACCATTTTTTTCTTCTCCAAAAGAAACAAATGCAGCTTCCATTCCGGGTAAAACATTCTTAACTTTTCCTAAATAGATATTTCCTACTTTTGATTTTCCTGTATTTTCTGATGAATAGTACTGAACTAAAGTTGGACCTTCTAAAATAGCTACTTTAGAAACTCCTTTTGATGAACTAATTAACATCTGCTTCTTTTCTACAGATGGTACAGGTAGAGGTGTTTCTCTAAACCAAGTAGGATTTTTTGGTCTCCTATTTTGATTTCTACGATTTGATACAGAAGTGGTACCAGACTTAATTATTACTTTTTGACCATTAAACCATTTAGTAGTGGTGTCATCTAAATTATTACTTTTTCTGACTATTTTTGATTTCTTGAATAGACCAAACATTAAAACCTCCATGAAGACAATTATAAAAACTTAACATACTCAAAGAGTAGTAGTGTTTTAAACTTAAATCACAAGGTTATTCTCAATAAAAATTCTATTAATTATTCCAAAAATAGAAGATATTGCAATTATTGACGACCCTCCAAGACTCAGTAATGGAAAGGGGTCTCCAGTCAAGGGGATTAATCCCAAAACTGTTGCAATATTAATAAAAATTTGAAGATATAAAAGTATTATGAACCCTGAAAGCAAAAACTTCTCAAAATTTGAATCAGTTTTAGTTATAAGTGAATATACTCTTAGTCCAAAAATTGCCCAAAAACCTAAAAGAACTATACAACCTAAAAAACCAAATGACTTAGAGAATGATGAAAAAATAAAATCAGTTGTTTGAACAGGAACAAAAATATCAATATTACTAGTGTTGGATAAGTTTTCTCCTAAAAAGCCACCTAAAGATATTTGCAAACGGCTTTGTTGCTGAGAAAAATCTCTAACTTCATTTGAATAAAAATCAGTAATTCTCTCTATTTGAAAAGTATTTACTAAATTAAATTCTAAAAGTACAAAAAACACGCCAAATGTGAGCAGGGAAAGTGCTACTAAATTTTTAAGCTTTATATCTGTTAGGAAAAAAAGAAAGAACACAAGCAATAACAGAATTACAGTAGTTCCTAAATCTGGCTGAATGTAAATTAATAGAAGATTAATAATTACTAAACCTATTGTAAAAATATTACTACTCTTCCTAGACAGTGCGTTAGCGAGAAATATTACAAATACAACTTTTGTGAATTCAGAAGGTTGAAAGTCGAAAATCCCTAAGTCATAACGCCTTCTGGCACCTAAGCTTTCTTCAGTGAACAATACACCAAATAACAAAAGAGTTGAGGAAATCATTAGAACGGTACTTAAAGAAACTATGTTACTTATAGGAATGTAAGTAAAGAAGAAGAATACAAACAATCCTAAAATTGTAAAGATAATTTGTCTTACAAGGATATTTTCAAGATTAAATGAAAGTTCAGATGTTATATTGAACAAGGTAAACCAAGATATAACATTAAAAACAAGAAATTGGAATATGACATAAATATTGGTACCTTCTGGTCCCAGTAGAGTTATTTTTCTATTTATCATTCAGTAATTTCTCCAAACTCTACTGGTGTTAAGTCAGATTCTCTTAAATGCTGAATTATTCTTCTAGATATTGGAGCAGCAACAGCACTTCCAGATCCACCTTCTTCGACGACAGTAACTACGATATACATAGGATTTGAAATTGAGTCAACTCCTACAAACCATGAAGTGTTATTTAGCTCTCCTGCGTTTTGAGCAGTCCCCGTTTTTCCACCGATATCAAATATCTGGTCACCCATAATTTGAAAAGATCGATATGCAGTACCACCTGGATTAGTAACTAAATTCAAATCATTTAGTAAAAATTCAACAAATTCATCACTGATATTAATATTTTCAATATTTTTATCAGGACTATTTAGTGATATGAAAGGTGCTGATTTCTCGCCTGTTAATAAAGTTCTATATGCGTTTGATACCTGAACAGGAGTTGTAGTTATTGCCCCTTGACCGATAATCAAATTCATAAGATCTCCACCTAGCCAACCTTCTGGTCTAACTAATTCAGGCCTTGAAATAGTCCATTCTTCGAATAATGCACGATCCGGCACAACTCCCTCTTTCTCAAATGGTAAATCTATATTGGAAAGAGAGCTAAATCCTAACTGTTTAGAGTACTCCTGCAGGAGAGCTTCTGAGTCAGTATTACCAAATGTTCTCCATATTTTTAATGCAATATCCCAAAAGTAAACATTGCAGGACTGTTTCATTGCTTGACTTAAATTGACTTTCCCATGGCCATCAGCTTTCCAATCTTGATATACCTGCTTTGAACCATCGTCAAAACCAAAAGAAAGGCTTCCTTCACAATCAATATAATCCTGAGCATTTAATGCTGTTTCAGGAAAAATGCCTTCATTTAAAGCAAGCCAATAAGCTACTACTTTAAAAACGGAGCCTGGGGGGTACAATCCTTGAATAGCAAAATTATTAAAAGCTTTAGTTCTATTTAGCTGTTTAAAGTCAAATTCAGATATTCCGAGTACAAATTGATTTGGATCAAAGTCAGGAAGAGATACCATTGAAACAATTTCTCCAGTATCAATTTTTTGAACAACAACTGCACCCCTCTCTATCAAATTTATAGTGTCAAAATTTTTATTTGCTAAAGTAATCCCCTCTTGTAGTGATTCTTTTACAATATTTTGAGTTTCAGTATTCAACACAAGTTGAATATCTCTTCCAGATACTGAAGGCTTTATTTCTACAATGTTTCCGTTTTGAACAATAACTTCGGAAGCTACCCCACTTATGGTATTTTCGTAATATCTTTCTAATCCAGTCTTACCTACTATCTCATTATTAATAGAATTAGGAAAATAATTTTGTTCATCTTTATTTGGTTTCCCTAAATATCCAATTACATGAGAAAAAAGTTCTTTGTACGGATACGTTCTTGTTGGTAAATTAAATACCTCAAAAGCTTCATAGTCTAAAAGCCTTAACCTTATATCAGTGTTATATTCAGAGAGATTGATTATTTTAGTAAATATATCATCAGACTTAAAAAATTTGTCGATTTCTGATGTAGTAATATCTTCAAAATTAAATTGGAGAAGTTGAGCATATATATTTTTATTGTCATCATTTATTTTTCTAAGATTTAAAAACAAATATGGTTCAAGATCACTAGTAGCTAATTTATTACCATTCATATCAAATATTTCTCCCCTAGCAGCTGGTATGTAAAATACTTCAAAATTTTGATTTTCAATTTGTTGAGCATTTTCTTCATTATCTAACACCTGTAGGGCAAATAGATTACTAAATATTACGCCTAAAAATACAGAGAATAAAAGAAAAACAAAATTTAATCTATATTTATTAAACACGTAACCTCATTACTCTTTTTATTAA
>CABYIX010000011.1 GCA_902519215.1 uncultured Candidatus Actinomarina sp.
ACAGGTCTGTTTTTATTGGTTATGGAGCAGCAAAGAAACTTTTTGATATAAACGAAGAGCCAACCACTATCTACTTAAGAGCAAATCCTACTTTTATTGAAGATGTTGTTGAGGTTATAGCACCTTCAATGAACCCAGAAAATCCCGACCAGGTTGAAGTTTCTAGACCTTCGGATGCATTAGAAGCACAGCAAGCTGTTGAAGCTTCGTTTACGAACTTACTACTTGGACTTGGCTCCGTAGCCCTTCTAGTTGGGGGTGTAGCTATAGCTAATGTTATGGTTATGTCTGTTTTAGAGAGAAGAATGGAGATTGGAGTTAGAAGATCGATTGGTGCTACGAGAAGGGAAATCAGGTATCAATTTTTACTAGAAAGCATTGTACTATCGGGCATTGGAGGACTGGTTGGTGTTATGTTAGGTTCACTTATTACGCTGGCTTACACTAATTACACAAATATTGTATTCTCAATACCAGTATGGCAAATTTTAGGAGCAGTAGTTTTAGCATTATTAATTGGGGCTATTTCAGGGGTTTATCCAGCAATAAAAGCATCAAAAATACAACCAGCAGAAGCAGTTCGAAAATAAAACTACTTTTTTTTATCCTTCTTTTATCCTCGTGCACCATTGGTGGTGAGGAAACAACACAGGGGGTTGTCACTATAGATGACTCGACAGTAACAACTACCTTAGATGAAGAAACAACATTTGAAGAGGGAGTACTAAATTTCGCTCAGTGCATGAGAGAGGAGGGAATTAACTTTCCAGATCCAACCTTTGATATTGACGGAAATCCAGAGTTTGACAATTTAGAAATAGAAAATGAAGATGAATTTGAAACAGCATTTGAAAATTGTGAAGAAATTTTAAGAAACGCTCTTCCGGAACAATTCGACCTAGATCCAGAAGTTGAAGCAGCATTAGTAGATGCTTCATTAGAGTTTTCTCAATGCATGAGAGAAGAAGGTATTGATTTTCCAGACCCCAAACCAGGCGAATTTGGTTTCTTTGCTTTTAGAGATGCCGATATAGACTTTAGCTCAGAAGCTGTCCAACAAGCTTTTGAAATATGTCAGCCTGAAAACCCACTTGATAATCTTGATGATTAGTTAAAGCCGTTACTTATGTGGATTAACTAAAAATTTATTACCAGTGCTTTGCTTAGCATATGAATTTATAATCTCTGGTTGAAGCATCTCCTCAAAAGATATTTCTTCAACGTACTGACTAGCAAAAGTGGTTTTTATTTCTTTAGCAATCCTTACACGCATTTCCTGGACTCTCTCCATTCCAATCTTTCCAAGCATGGGAGTAAGCAACCAGCCACCAAGACCCCAAGACATTCCATAAGATCTCTTCAAAACTGTTGGAGATTGATCTAGACCACCATAAATATAAACCTGTTTATATGTTTCTGATCCATATCTTGAATATTGTTCAGTATTCTTATTAGCAGCTACCTCCATAGCTGTAAGGATTTGTCCAGGCAACTCTCCATTATTACCTCCTCCAGTTGCGTCGAAACCTAAGGTTGCTCCGGTTTCTACTAATGCATTTATTAAACTTTCCATAAAATCAGGCGCACTTGTATTGCAAACATACTTCGCACCAATATCTTTCAACTTCTCTACCTGCTCTTCTTTTCTAACTATATTTACGAGAGGAATGTCATCACTTTTACAAATTTTTACAAGCATCTGACCTAGATTA
Organism: uncultured Candidatus Actinomarina sp.; assembly: GCA_902519215.1. Lineage (GTDB taxonomy): Bacteria > Actinomycetota > Acidimicrobiia > Actinomarinales > Actinomarinaceae > Actinomarina. The sequence goes on from CABYIX010000011.1 coordinate 1,713, forward strand.
GAAGTAGCTGCAGTATGAACAATTGCAGAATGATTTTCCATTTTCATTGTTTCAACAAAAGATAAAGCAGTTAGTGGGTTTACGAAAGAAGAGGCTGCCTCAGCAGGAGTAATCCCATCTTCCATAACCAAACAATTAAATGCAGAAGCAGATTTATATTGTGAATACATAGAACCCCCTGCAAGACCTACTGTCTTTCCAATGAGGCCCTTTGCATTAGCTCCCGCATCTACAACTACTCCAGCACCCTCATTTCCTGCTGGCATTGATTTATCTATTCTAGATTTCATAGACCTCATTACGGCAGGATGCACTTTCATTGACGCAACTGTATTATCACCCGAACCGGTAGTATTGATATTTGAGAGGTCTCCACCAAAAGTTGTAAGTAGTGCTAAGTCAGAAGGGTTGATGGGAGCAGCTAGTACTTCAATCAAAACTTCATCGTCAGTTAGTATTGGAGTATCAACCTTAACTATAGATAGTTCTACATTTCCATCACTCGTAACCTTCGACCTTATTTCCTTAGAGTATTTACTTACCACTTTCTCTCCCAAATTTTTAAAACATATGAAGTCTAACTGGATTTTAAATAGTTAATGTCTTAAAAATTATACGTTTTTTAAATACCAGATTCAAAATATGAAGGAGCGGTTACAGCAATAGTAAGCCAGCACTCCTCTTTTAGATCAGGGCATTCAGTTTTTTCAAACACCCAAGTAATAACAAAATAGCTATTAGTTTTTGCTAGGACTTTTACTTCATAGTGAACATTAGTTTCATTTTCATATGTAACTTCGTACGAGTATTCTTTTAAATCTATTATTGAGTCGTATGGCTCTGATAACAACATTTGAGAAAACCGTTCTTTTGGTCCTGTAATTTCTTTATTATCTTCATGAGCAAATCCCCAAATTGTATCAACGGCTTTTTCGGGGTTAATTGAAAAATTTTTGTAACTATCAAATATCAAATTGAGAACCTCTTCTGAATCAAGGATTTTTGGTGACTCATCAACAGTTATCTTACCTTCAGAACAGGAAACTAGAAGAATTAGAAGAATTAAAGCTTTTTTAACCACCTAAGAACAGTGACACCACAAGATATACATGTAATACAAAAGCAATAGCTAGAAATCCAAAAAAAGACTTTTTTTCAACTTTATTCACAATCAAATACTAGCAACGGTTTAATTTATACGTAAACCGGGTTACTTATTTGCTTGTTCGTAAGCTTGGCTGTATAAAATAAGTGTTGGTGCCCAAAGACCTACATAAATTGCAAGTTGAGAATCATCTAAAACAATATATATAACCACAGATGCTAACACTGATACCATGCTGGCGTATAATCCAAGTTTCTGCATTTATTTCCTCTCTCAATTTAATTATACTATGTACTTTTGTTATGATAAAAATATGCTAAATACAATAACTTCATCACCTTTTTTTCTGATTCTCTTATTTCCAGTCGGCACACTTACTGTTTTTGTAATTGGCTTAATCCGCTTAGATATTAAGGATCTAAGAGGAAAGCAAACAGCAGGTCAAAAACTTGCACTAGAAGAAGAATAGCAATTTGTCTCATCTGACTGTTTATATATAATTATGGACAGGGAAAATCTAGAAAATTTAGACGAAGAGTCGTTATTTAAAATCCAAAATACAATTTCTGAAATCATAAAAGAAAGAAATTTCAAAAAAGGCGACATAGAGACAATTGTTGATAATGCTTTCAGTATCGCTTTTCCTAAAATAGATGGTCTAGGTTTAAACCCATGGGTAGAAGGATCAATCCTAGTATGTCCCGGAGCAAGGATTGACAAGTCTCAAACGAGACATATTTGTAAATTTGTTGTTGTTGAAGAAGATTGGTCTTGGGAATCAAGCAATATGATAAATGATGTTATTAGAAGAGATCAGTCATCTAAAAATTTTAGACAACACTCAATTACACTAATTTCACCATTTGAAGGCATGTCACTAGAAGTCGTGTCGCAAAAATCACAAAATGGAAAACATTTAGTAAATACAGTTGAATCTTATAAGTTTATAAATGGAAATTTAGAGAAAATTATGACAAAATCTACCAGATCTAGAGATCACTAAACAAATAGAGATAGTGCTCTCCAGCCGAAAATATATATAAGAACAACAAAAACAAAAAATAAAAACACAACCGCAAGTCTTTTAAACAATGAGTTCTCTAAAAACATCCCATCGTCATTTGATTTCAACCTTGCCCTAAGGAGTGTTAATAAACGAGCAAAGGGAAAAAACTCATTAGTTTTTAAATCAACAATAAATGAATTTTTATTTCTTGAAAAGGTGTGTATTCCTTTGTAAGGAGATTCACTAGATGTCTTAACTTCACCTATGAGTTTTTCTTTAAACTCATCAGGGTTGAGATTTTCAATTTTATTAAACAGTAAAGAAGTTCCATAGTTAGGGTAACAATTTTGTGTTGGTCTTATAATTGACGACCCCTCTTTAAAAATTTCCCCACCACCTCTTGAGTTCTGTGTATTTATTTTTACTGGATTTAATGCATGCTGGTTCCAATTTGATAAAGGGTCCTTTGCATAGAAAATATGTAAAAATGAATTACTCCCAACAGACCCATCTGTAGCAAATATATACCAGATCCCGTTATGTTCAAAAATTGTTGGATCAATTCCAGCAAAGTTTTCAACAACAGTATTTACAGGTGTAATAGAGTCATCATCATTTTTTTTATAAATAGTTATCCCATTACTTTGTGCAGCTTCAGGTATTACATAATTATTTTTGTTATATTCAAATAAGCAGGGGTAAGAAAAATGAAGATTGCTATTGGTTTGAATATTGACTAAATTTTTAGAGTCGAACGAATACTTAGCTAACTTCCCCCTCCCAAGAAAATAATTAAACCTTTCAATAAAAAGACTGTTTTCAGACTCAAGGTAGAACGGATCTGCTTTAAAGTTCCAACTCTTGTCATTGAATAAATTTTTTAATCTACTGTCTTCTAGTATGTTTTTATTAAATACATTTATAACCATTGGATAGCTATAAACGCTCCAAGAAGTGTAGTAAAAAAGTAGAAAATATAATTTTTGTAAAACACTAGAGATTCTGGAACTTTTGTTATCAGCAGAAATAGATTCGTTAGTTTTAAAAGTTTCAAATTGATCATCATTGTTTCTGCCGTCTACTAAAAATTGTAAAGAGGACAAATTATTTGAAACTGTTTTATTATCACTAAATTTTGCTTCTTCAGTCCAACAGCCATTAACGATTACAACTTTATTTTTATTTTTCTTTGCAAGATAGGTAATTGATTTAAATTTTAAATTTTCTCTTAAGAACAAAGATGATTCAAATTTTTGTTTTTTCATTTCATTGCAGAAATAAAAAATATTATTAACATATTCAAAATCAATTAAACCCTCAGACAACCAGACCAAATCTCCTGTTGGTTTCGCACCAGTTTTTAGTGAAATTCTTTTAATACTACCAAAGTACTCAGAGATGGTAATACGTGACAAGCTTGTGCAGGCAATTCTTTTAAGCGCCAATCTAAGATTTTTTGATGACTTATCAGTTAAATAAATAGTTTCTAATAAACCCTTTTTATATAAAGTGAGAATAATTTCATACTTCCAATAACTAATTGTCTGACGATCAATAACTACTGATACTTTATTCATTACCCTTAGTCTATTTACATAAATTAAATAATTACATAAGAATTATTACAATAACGAATCTTATTAGTTTACGACCTTAGCTTAAGTGATTGTTATGCCAGTTAATTATGTGTTCAAACCTTTGTTTCCTGTGTTTAGGCTTTCCAGATCTTGATAACTCATGACTTTCTCCAGGAAATCTTAACATTGCTGATTTCACACCACGTTTTTTAAGGTTTGAAAAAAGTTGCTCAGCTTGTTCTACTGGGCATCTATAGTCTTCCTCTGAGTGGATAATAAGTGTCGGAGTTTTTATATTTGAAGCAAACGTGATAGGGCTTTTCTCTCTATAAAGATTAATATTTTTAGACATATCATCTAAAAGGTACATTTCAGGAAAGCCAATACCAATATCTGAAGTTCCAACCATTGTTTCCCAATTTAGCAAAGCTCGTTCAACAATTGCAGACTTAAACATATTTGGTTTGTGGCTAATAATCCAAGACGTCATAAACCCACCATATGATCCACCCATAATTCCATAGTTTTTATTAGTAACACCCATAATTTTCACCATTTTCTTAAAAGAAGTTAGTACATCATGCATATCCGCAACACCCCATTGGTCTCCACAGACATCCCTAAGAAAGTCATGACCTCTGCCACTAGAGCCTCTCGGATTACAAGCTATTACATTAAAACCTGCTGATGCATAGGTTTGAAATTCATCAAAGAAGGTAAATCCATATTGTGATGCGGGACCACCATGAATATTTAAAAGGGTTGGTCGATCTTTACCTACAAATATTCCCCATGTATCTATTTCTGATTCACCAGTATTAATTCTTTCATAGACACATTTGTGTGTTTTTACTTTATTGACAAAATAATCATTTGCTTTTGAATTCTTTATAAGTTGACCATTTTCTATTTCATAAATTTCATCAGGTCTTGAAAAAGAATTAGCAATTACGTAAACCCTATCATCGTTAAACGCAAAGTCCTTAATGGTTATATCAAGATTCACTAAATCAACATTATTTGTACCATCACGAAGTAACGTTCTTCCTGAATCTTCATATAGAAAATAAAGTACAGAATTGTTAACTTTAGCTTTTGAAATATTCCTATCAAAGAGTTTGTATTTATACGAAGCACTTCCAGGTTTAGAAAATTTGAGAATCATTGGATTCGTAGGCCAATCAAAACGATTTCTAAGACCCACACCGTGTAAAGTGTCTTCATAGTAAAAGAGGTTACCTATCGAACCTTTTTGGAAAATATTATCTATAGATTTATTTTTTACGGCACCAACGCACTCTTCAAGCATTGTGCCTGCTGTGTTATATTTGCTATAAGAAAGTGTTATTGAATTTTTATGTTCAACCAACGAGTCAATTGATATTATATTTTCTTTATCACCGTTAATAATTGTTGTATATTTTTTAGTTACAAGATTTACTTTGTAAACATGACTTCTTTTGTTAAAAATAATCCCAACACTATCAAAATGAAATGGAAGATTTTCATAATACAGAGGCTCCTCCTCCTTTTTTTCAATATCTTTAAAATCCTTAGACCATTCATTAGTTATTACGTAGATGAATTTTTCATTTTTGCTTAAAACATAATTAGAAATCTTTCCTTCGGTCTGAAAGAGGGTCTCTATTTTTTTTCCACTTTGAACTTGAATAGTAGAAGATATTTTTGCCTGTTTATTCTTGGGAATTTTAGGTGATTTTATATAAAAAATAGAGTTACTTAATTTTGCATATTTTGGGTTCGTGAAATTAAAACTTCCTGATTTATATTTTTTCCAAGAACCTTTGTCCCTTTTCCATAATTCAGATATATAAGTATTAGACTCTAGATCCATGTGAGTACTCTGTACTATCAAGCTTGAACCTTTTCCATCTAAGTTGGATAAGGAATTAAATTCAGGTAAGTTATTTGGCCTCATGTTAGTTCTTATTCTATTTAATTACTTTATCGGTAACAAGCGTAATTATCACTGAAGAAAACAAAGCAATCGCAAAAGTGTTTAGGTCTGCTAAACCATATAGATCAGTGGGTATAAAGACTCCTCCAGGATTTGCTTGAAGATCAATATATTGAAACCTATATATAAAAGTAGACATAAGAGACCCAGCAAAAGGAACTATAAGCAACAGATCTTTGCTAGTTTTTTTTATCCTATAGAAAGCTGGAAACACAAGGCTAGCAGCAAACAGGTCTGCTACTAAAAAGACATTAAAAATACTAGTTACTTCAATTGATATTACTAACGCAATACACACAATTAATAATGTTATTAATTTAGCTTCTTCAGATTTTTTCTTAAGAATATCTAGTGAAATAGTAGATGCAATTGCATTTTCTAGAGTATCAATACTTGATGTCACTAGAAGGGTTGCCAAAGAGACTAGTAATATAATCGTAAAATTATTTAAATCTAATTGCTCAATGAAGCTTAATGCAGGAGATTCTAAACCTTTTCCTGCTCCAACTGCACCACCAATCCCCAAAAGAAGAATAGTTAAGAAAGCACCAATACCAGAAAAAATGCTTGCTTGTTTAATAGTTTTTGAATTTTCTGCCGAAAAAGTTCTTTGCCAGTAACCCATAGAAAAAACCTCAGCTGCAGTTACAGCAATTATTACAGCTAATGCAGACTTAAGACTAAAAGTTTGGAAAGAGTTTAATCCTCCTGCATTTGCAAAAGTTACTAATTCAGAAAGACTGTTTTGATTAAGCCATATGGTGAAAACAATAATCAATAATAAAATTATTCCATAACTTTGAAGCTTATCTGTAAAATAAGATGCCTTGAATCCATGTCTAAATAAGTAAGCTAATGTAGTCATAGCGATAAGCAAACTTATTAAAACTCCACGAACAGATGATATCGATTCAAAAACGAAACCAATTGATGCAAACTCGGCAATTAAAAAAGCTCCCATATAAACTACTGCTACCATGGAAACTATTTTTTGAGCTATACTTCCATACTTTCTTTCTACAAACTGTGCAAGAGTAGCCCCCTTTGGCAATAAGTCTGCAATTCTAGGGCCAAAAATATATATCAAAATAAAAGGAGTAGCTGATGAAATAGCATAACCATAAATGTCGTACCCTAATCCATACCAAGCCACTTCAGCTGGAGAGGTCAAAATCCAAAGCCCCATACCACTTGCGTAAAAACTTAAACTTAAGCCAAGTACACCTTCTGACTTATTTAAAACAAAATACTCACCTTCATTTGACTTCAAACCCCTTGTTTGAAAGTAAATCCAAGTCAAAATTACTACAACTATTAAATAAACTACATTTGCGTTCATACATACCTCATTCCTATAAAAGTAATGGGATTTGAGTCCGAGTTCCCTTCGTTAGAATTACCTAACAGGTTCTTACGGTCGGCCTTTACACCCTCTCAGCTTTTGCTCCCGATATTTTTATCATAGCCATCATTACTATATAAAGTTATCTTTTTAGTGACATTAATATCTCTCTAATGAGTTCACGCAATTTAGAAAAACCATCTCAGCCTTCATTGATTCAAACATTCTCAGCGATAATTGTTGCGGCTATTGGTTGGGGATCAGGAAATGTAATTTCTAGAAGCTTACTGATTGAGGGTATAGATGAAATTTATTTAATCACAATAAGAGTTTTTGTGATAGGCACAATATTAATTATTTATTACTCACTTTTTATAAGAGAAAAATTTGAAATTATAATATTTAAAGAAGCTTCATTAACTAGTATCTTTTCTTTGTTTGCTGTAAGTTGGTTTTTTATTTTTGCTCTCAAATATATTTCTTCTGGGTTAGTAACTTTACTAATTAGCTCTGCTCCAGTATTTACTGTAATTTGGTTAAAAATATTACTTAAAGAGGAAAACATTTCAAAAACAAGATACCTTGCTATCTTTATAGGATTAATCGGAGTGTCATATTTATTTTTAACTAAAGAAACAGGGTTGCTTAATCAGGGCGACATACTAGTAGGAGGTACCCTGGCTTTTATGGGAGTTCAGTGTATAGCATTAGCTACAGTACTCAACAGAAAATTTGCACCAAAATATAAAGTATTTACATGGCTTACATATCAATATCCAACTGTTATGTTTTTAACAATAAGTGCATTTTTCATTTTTGATATACAAATTGAGTCACTTAGTACCTCTCAAGTTACGAGAATAACCTTTCTAATATTGGCCAATTTAAGTGCTTTCACATCATTTACGTGGCTTATTAGGAGAGTGAGTGCTTTACAGGTTGCTTCTGTAGATTATCTTGTACCTATTATTGGAGTTTCGGCGGGAGTTATATTTTTAAATGAATCTTTTAACTTCAACATAGTTGTAGCTGGAGTATTTATATTTATATCTTTAATCCTTAACACTAAAGAAGAATTTTCAACCTGACTTTAGTTCTTTTTTAACTTTTTTTAAATCCTGGAGTGTTAACCATTTTGGTTTCCCTTTTTCTTCAGATGGATTTCGAAGTAAATATGAAGGATGAAATATAGGCATATACTTTATACCACCTTTATTTATCCATTTACCTCTAATTTTTGATATGGGTTCATTTATATTCAAGTAAGATTGAACAGCAGTAGAACCAGCAAGAACTATAACTTTTGGATCTATTAATTCGATTTGACCACTAAGCCATGTAATGCAATTTTCAACCTCAATATTTTTTGGCTTTCTATTGTTTGGGGGTCTACATTTAACAATATTAGAAATATAACAATCCTTATTTGTGTCAATACCTACAGATAGAAAAGATTTATCCAACATTTTTCCAGCCCTGCCAACAAAAGCTAAACCTTGCTCATCCTCTTTTTGACCAGGAGCTTCTCCAATAATGAAGATTTTTGCTTTTGGGTTTCCTCTCCCAAAAACTACATTCGTTCTTTCTTTAGATAGAGAGCATTTTGTACACAAGATACAATTTTTTTTTAGTAAATTTAACTTAACCTGATCAACCATTGATAAAATTTTAGTAAAATTTGTATTTTTAAACACCCTAGAACAGAAGTTCTAAGGGGTTTTTGTATACCAACAACATAGGGAGCATGTGTTTGTAAGTAAATTGTAAAAAAAGAACTTAAATTAGAGGTAAATAGGCTATAAACATTATACAAATGAGAAAACCCTTGAAAACTCCGCAATCTGTTTCCAGATTTCCTGCTTCAAGGGTTATCTCTTGTTACTTCTTGTAATGATTATCTATAAAGACTTTCTTCACAAAAAGTAATATAAATTTACATCAAAAAATTGTAAAAATCAAAAGATTTTAGTCAGAATTTTCCCCACTTTTTCTTCTGTTTGTAACAAGAGTGAACATAGCAACAATTACTATTACGCCTAGTAATCCACTTAATACAGTTGAAATAAAGTTGTTATTTATGGCATTTATTCCATAGTCATCTAACAATAAGACAACGCCATCTATTTCTTGAAATCCAAAGTTTTCTGCAACTGATTCTAACCCATCAGGAGATGATGAAGCAAAAGGAGTAATTAAGGTTAGTAATAAAATTAAAACTACAAACAGTCCATACAGGGAAACATTAGTAGTGTCACTATCATTTCTATCATATGCATAAACTAAGTCAGGCCTAACACGAACTAAGAGACCAACTATTAGAGCGGTTATAACACCTTCGCCAATTCCTATCAAAAAATGGGTTGATATCATTGCAACCAGAACACTACTTACTGGAATAGAGATGGTCCCTCCAATGGCGTACTCAAGTGTAAAAGCAATAGAAGAGAACACTACAGTTATGATGCCTGATACAACGCTAACACCAATTATTGATGTTTTATTTTTTCCAATAAATTTTAACCAGTACTTAACAATTACCCAGCCAGTCGAACATGTTACTATCGCCATATTGAGAACATTTACTCCAAGTGCACTTAAACCTCCATCAGCAAAAAGTAAGGATTGAATAATTACGACAACAGATAAGCAAATGAGACCCAGTCTTGGTCCTAAGACAATTACTGCTAATGCACCACCCAATAAGTGACCGCTAGTACCAGCAGCTATGGGAAAGTTAATCATTTGTAGAACAAAAATTAATGCTGACATCATTCCTGTTAACGCGATAAACTTATCAGCAATTAGCGTCTTTGCTGATCTTATATATGCCCACAGAGTTCCAAAGCTCAACAAACCAGTAGCTGCAGAAACTTGAACATTTATAAATCCGTCAGGTACGTGCATGAATATATTTTATAATAAAATTTTATTATTGCAAACTATTTGCAATAAGATTCAAATTAATTTATTTTGATTTAACCAACTGTGAAGCTCACTTAATACAAAAGGTCTTGTGTCTTGATTAAGAAGCTCGTGCTTAGAGCCTTGAATTGGAACGTATGTTACATTTTGTAACTTACTTAACTCAAGCGATGATTCAATTGGAACAATCTTGTCTTCTTCACCATGAAATAAAATGGTTGGAAGTAAGAGATTTTCTATGTTTTTATTTACTAGTTCCTGAGATTTTAAAAGCTCATTTCCGTATCTAGCTGTAACTGATCTAAACACTAAAGGATCTGAAAAATAGTCACTAACTACACTTTTATCAGTTGATAAATTCTTTTTGTTCACAGATGAAGGGATCCTTAATTTTGGAAAAACATTTGCTATTGATTTAGACAAGGTCTTTATTATCTTTGGATAGTTATCTCCTAATGTTGGCGCTGAGAGTATTAAAAAATCTGGATTAATTAACTTAGTCAGTATTGAGTGAAGAGCTACTTGTCCACCAACAGAGTGACCAAAAACAATCTTATTTTCATAATTCTTAATTTTTGCAAACCCATCTGCAACAGCTTTATCAACTTCCCCCCATGTTTCTAAATCCCCTTTGACTAAAGCATCTTCTCCGTGTCCCGGTAAGTCAATTAAGTGGGTGTCAATTCCAAGGTTGTTGAACCAGTCAGCATTAATTCTATGCCTTTCCTTGTGTTCAAAAAATCCATGTATTAATAAGAGTCCAGTTTTATTCATAATTTTAATTATTTATATACAATGAATACTAATGCATATTGATTATGTCAAGACACCATTTAGCAATAATCCCTCTATGCAGAAATATTCCGGACCCTTGATTGAAGAAAACCCTAGGAAAAAATATTTAGATGAAAAGCTTCTTCAACTTTCATCCCATGGGGATGACCTATATGGAGAGTCTAGAATTTTTACTAAAAATAATTTGATTCAACTTGTAAGTAATATATTAGGGTTAGCCCCACAAGAAACATTAAAAGACCTCTCACTTCTAATTGAGGAAGACATTGCAGTCATGCATAAGGGAAGACTTGAAGCCATAAGTTTCTGCTTTCCAAGCGGTTGGGTTCCCTCCAAGGCTATAGGAGAAGATTTTACTTTTTTACACAATCCAGTTGCAGATAATCAGCTTTTAATAAAATCTAGCGAAAAGCTAACAAAATATATGTACAAAAATACAATTCAGAGATGGGTTTGGAATATCACTACTATTAATGGGCTAAGTAACCATCCTAAAACTCCAAGACCATTATTGAATAATTTTAACGATCTCTACTTTCGTGTTGAAACACAAATATCCACACCTCTTGATGATGAAACCAGCTTGTTTTTGGTTTCAGTAGAAGTGGTTAAGTTAGAAGAAGTTTGGGACGAAAAAATACTAAAAAGCCTTAACTCAATGAGTGAAAGTATTTTGGAATATAAACAACTAACTAAAATAAAAGATTATCTAAATAGCTTTATAATTTAAGTACTTATGAAATACGTATACATAGCTGGACCATTGTTTGATGACCACGAAAGACAATACTTGGAAGAAATTGCATTAGTTCTTGAAAATAATGAATTTGAGACATTTCTTCCCCATAGAGATGCAGGACTTGTTGAGGGTGAGTTTACTGATAAGTTAAGAGAAGATATATTTACAACTGACATTGAAGCACTTGAAAAAGCTGATATAGTAGTCGCATTACTGACAGGACGCGACATTGACTCTGGTACAGCTGCCGAAATAGGATATGCATATGCGCATAAAAAAGAATTAATTGGAGTTAGTGCAAATAATATAAAAGTACTAAATACTTTCGTTTGGGGTTTATTTGATAGTGGAAAAAAGATAGTTAATGATATAAATGAATTAGAGGAGTTTTTAGGTGCAAAATAAATATTTAGGTATTTTCATTGTTTTCTTTTTTTCGGGTACATTATCAAGTTTGACTTTTAGACTTCTTGATAATTCGGTTTTTAGAAATGCTGAATTTAAAATTCAGGATTGGATTTATAGTAATTTATTAATCTTGTTGATCTCAGTATTGGTAACTTATATTTGGGTTATTAAAAACAAAACCTAACTTCCATACTTTTCTATAAAGTCATCCAAGTCTTTTTTTGCTTTATCCACCTGTTCATTAGATATCTCCTGATCTCCGCTAATTAGACATTCTGAATTATTTGCATAGAGAATATTGATTGATTTATAAACTTTTAATCGAACTTCTAAATAGTTTTTGTATACCTCTTGATAGTTCCAATTTTTTTCTAGATTATCAAAAAAAGAATTTCTATCTTCATCTACAGAATTAGGAGAAATATCATCTATATATTTATTTAGTTCAAAGCTTGTGTTGAATAGTTCATTGGATAAATCAATATATTCTTTTTCTATTTGCTCACAAAATGTCAAGTCCACCGAAGTGGATGTCGTTGTTTCTACAGTTTCATTAGATAAACTCACAGAACAAGATGTAAAAAAAACAAGAACTATTAATAGCTTTTTTTCTTTCATGTTGATATAAATTTTAAAACCAATTTTTATAAGTTTAAATTAACAATACTGAAATTAGTAATTAATTTCTATTTTTTAAAATGATAAAGATAATGAAGAAGGTAAAACCTGTTGTTAAAGTATTTGTTGCAACTAAAGGAATGTCTTTGCTGTAAATTCCATAGATGAACCAAAAAAGAGAGCCAAAAAATAGAAATACATAAGTTGTTAAAGAAAGCCCCTCGGTATTTTTTGTTTTAACTGTTTTTATAGCTTGTGGTAAGAAAGAGACAGCGGTACATACTGCTGCTAAATAACCGAATATAGAGAAATTCATGTAGCTAAATTTTAGCATGGTCCCAAGAGATAAACTTTGAAGGCTTAACAATAACAACTGACCTTTTAGGAGACTGAAGCCTCATCCCTTCAAGGTATTGAGCACTATCTTCACCTTTTATATATTTATCTCCGACAATTTCCATATACCTAATTACTTCTTTTTGATTATCCTCGCCATTTATAATTTCCGTATCACCATAAGCTATAACTCCCTGTAGGTCTGAATATTGGATACCAGCTTCTGCTAAAACAGTAATTCTTGTATCTCTTTTTAAGTTAAGAATTTTTTGTGATTTTGTATAAGTATGAAAAATAAACCTTTCACCATCATAGAAATACCACATTGTTGACAGATGGGGACTGCCATCTTTGTTTATTGTTCCTATTTGTAAAGAAATTTGATTTTGAAGAAATGTAGTTATTTCTTCTTTAGACATTTTAATTTGATCTCTTAAACTCATTATTTAATGATAGTGGGCCTAGTTAGATTTGAACTAACGACCTCATCCTTATCAGGGATGCGCTCTAACCAGGCTGAGCTATAGGCCCATATGTCTAATTAACAATAGTCTATTGATAGAAATATTTAAATTTTTTTTTCATTTACTCTACAATTCAAGGCATAATATTAAAAGCGAGGGGATGTAGCTCAGCTGGAAGAGCACCTGCTTTGCAAGCAGGGGGTCGTGGGTTCAAGTCCCATCATCTCCACAACAAGGTAATCTTATATTATGGATAAAAAAGATTTAGAAAATTTATCTGCATCTGAACTTTCAGAGCTTAAAGATCAAATTGATGAAGTAATCACAAACCGTAGATATAGAAAAGTTTTGGCATCTACAAATACTAAAGCTGTAACTACAGCCTGGATTGTTATTGCTGTTTTAATATCCCTCTACAGATACCTAACTATGTAATGGAGTATTTAATTGCTTTTACAATTGGTTTATTTATTTTTAGATTTTTAAGAAATTCTATATTCTCCCTAGCAAGCATTCCACCAGAGATTGACACAGATGATGTTGTTGAGATATCCCAATCATTTTTATGTAACAAATGCGGAACACAATTAACTATTAATAGGCAATCAGTTGTTGTAAACGAACCACCAAAACACTGCAAAGAGGAAATGCAACCACTGGAATGACTAAATTTAGTTGGGAACTTATTTTAGTTAATTATAGTTTGTGGTCATTAGAAAACCACCACCTATTAATGCCAAACCACTCCACAAATACCACTTAGATACCGAACCTGGTAATAAAGTTAAATAGTTTAGAACAATTAATAAAACCCCTATGACCATCAATGAAGTCATAGTTATTACATACCATCTAGGAGAAGGTCCTTTACCTGATGACATTTGAGTAGAAATATTCTTTGATTGAGTCGGCCTACTGTTTTTCGTTCTTTTTTTTGATACTGGCATAATTTACAACTTAATATTATTAAGAATTTATTTCAACAAGATTATTTTTCTTAATAGTAATTAATCCATCCTTTTCTAATGTACCAACAGCTTTTAAAAGCTTTACCTTATCTGTTTTAAGGTTTTTTTGTATCGTTTCTAATGAGGCTACATTTTCATTTAGTAATAGTTTTAACAAAGCCCCTCTAAGTTCCCTATTTGATCCTGAAAAAGTTTCTTGGGTTTTTTTTATTTTCACTATATTTTTTTCACAGTTTTTTTCTAAAACACAAGTGCTACATAAAGGATTTTTGGTCTTACAAATCATACTGCCAAAATCCATAATTGCTTGATTTAAGTCTCTTGAGGAAACTCCGTTTAGAAGGGGTTTTTTATTATTATGTACAAAATTCTCCACATCGTTTAGACCAAAATATCTTGAAAATACTCTATCAACATTTACATCCCTTGTTATTACTTTCTCACCATAAGCAAAGGACAATATTGCATTATTTGTATATGGCCCTACTCCAGGAAGGACCTCAAAGTTTGGGTATAGTTCATCAAATCCATTTTTAGACAGTATTTTTGAAGACTCATAGAGCCTCTTGGCACGGTTATTGTAGCCAAGACCAGACCACAAAATTAATACTTTCTTGAGAGAAGAGGAAGCCATAGTTGCTGGATTTGGAAACTCCTCGATAAATAATTTGAAGTAGATATCCGCTCTGTCTAATTGTGTTTGTTGAGATATCGTCTCCAAAAGAAGAATTTTCCATGGATCGTTAGTTTCTCTCCAGGAGTAGTCCCGTTTGTTGTTGTTATACCAATTTAAAATATCTCTTTTAAATTTTTTTGTTTTAGTTTCCAAAACTCAACTCAACAAAACCCTCAGGGTCTACAAACTCACCCTCTTGAGGGGACTGTTCACTGACCCTACCTCCAGTATCTCCACTAGCTGAGGGGAGAAGCCCAATATCTTGAAGAATATTTGAGGCTTCTTGGTATGTAAATCCAATCAGGTTAGGAACTTCAACTTTCAAGCCGAGTGAAACAATCACCTTTATTATTTGATCATTAGTTACTAGCTCACCAGATCTAGGTATAGTGTGTGAAACAAGCCCAACTGATACATTCTCCGAATACTCTTCAACAAACTCATACTCAAATCCAAGAGTTTCAAGAATTTGTATCGCATCTACAAGTGACTTTCTTGAAAGGTCACTTATTTCAATTAAGCTTGGTCCCGCAGAAATAACAAGATCCACAGTTGAATCCGGTCCCATTTTTGTTCCTGCAACTGGATTTTGGGAAATAATAAAACCTCGAGGAATGTTGTCATCATTAATTTCTAACTGTTGTCCAACAACAAATCCACTTTCTTTTATAACGTAAACACCTCTGGCAATTTCTAAATCAACCACATAAGGTATTGGAAAAGCTTCGGGTCCAACAGAAACAATAATGGTTACAAGAGTGTCAGGATTAGTAATAGTATTTGCAGTAGGCTGTGTACTAATGACAAATCCTGCTGGAACAAATGAATCAGCAGAGTTCTCTATACCCACAATAAATCCTAATTCTTGAAGGTCATTAAGAGCCTGTGCCTGTTCACTTCCAGTTAAATCAGGAATTTCTACTAAAGACGGCGCACCACCATCGACAGGTAAACCTTCGAATATATTTGAAAGAGTCCAAACAGTTCCAAATACTAACATTATGGAAATCACCAATGCAGGGAGAGTAAACCTGAATTTTATTTTAGGATTTGTTAAATCAACTAGGTTTTCTTGAGTTTGATTAATTTGTATTTGTTTTCTTTGCTGAAGAAGCAAAGCTCTCAAATCTTCTGCAGATTTGAATCGATCATGGGGTCTCTTTTCAAGAAGTTTTAATACAGCATTTTCAAGTCCTTTTGGAGTATCTTTTCTAAACATTGAGAGCTTTTCCGGTTTGTCAGTTAAATGTTTTGTTGCTGTTGCAATTGGTGAATCACCAGAAAAAGGAGGTTTACCTGTAATCAACTCATAGAGAACTGTACCCAAAGAGTATAAGTCTGATTCAAAGGATACAGGTTTTCCTTGAGCCTGCTCAGGAGAAATATAGCTTGCAGTACCAAGAACAGCTCCAGTTTTAGTAATATCACTCTCTTCATTCTGCAAGGAAACAATGCCAAAATCAGTAACTTTTACTTTTCCACTTGGTGTAATCATTATGTTGCCAGGCTTTATATCTCTGTGAACCAAGCCATGCTTATGAGCCTCTTTAAGGCCACTAGCTACTTGAGAACCGATATACAATATGTCGTTTAATCCCACAGTTCTGTTACTTGAAATAATAGATGTTAAAGTATTGCCTTCGATATATTCCATAACGAAATAAGGCTCGTCTTCAATTCCCCAATCAAAAATTTGAACAATATTAGGGTGGTTTAAATTCGCAGCGGTTTGAGCTTCTCTTCTGAACCTCTCAACAAATTTTTCCTGACTTACATAATTTGGCTTAAGGGTTTTTATTGCAACCGTTCTTTGAAGCTGCCTATCTTTTGCTTTATAAACAAAAGCCATACCACCTTCTCCGAGGATTTCCTCGATTTCGTAACGGTCTTTTATAATTTGTCCTATTTTCATAACTAAATCACATTTATTATTATTGCTGAAATATTATCTTTTGGGTTCTGTAGTAAAACTTCTCCAACTAAAGATTCTGCATTTATTCCATCTAAGAGTTTATTCTTTAAATATTCATCTCCTACTTCATTGTAAATTCCATCCGTGCAAAGAAATACGACATCGCCAGAGCTTAATTGGAAATCTTTATTCTGAATTGTTAATTTTTCTTTTGATCCTAGAGCTTGTGTAAGAACATTCTGATAACCTGGTACATTTTCATCTTCAGTTAGCTGGATCAAGTTTCTACTCGACAAAACATAACATCTACTATCTCCCACATGGGCTAATGACAGAGTTCCATCTTGACTGATT
Source organism: uncultured Candidatus Actinomarina sp. (assembly GCA_902519215.1). Classification (GTDB taxonomy): domain Bacteria; phylum Actinomycetota; class Acidimicrobiia; order Actinomarinales; family Actinomarinaceae; genus Actinomarina. The sequence goes on from CABYIX010000011.1 coordinate 18,913, forward strand.
TTAACAACAGTCATTGTAGTACCCATTCCTTTAGCATCATCATTGCTTGACTGGTATTCTAAAATATCTCTATTTGCAGTTTTTACATAATCTGTGATGCTGTCAAAATCTCTATGCATTGTTTTAGAGGCAAGCTCACTTGCAACCTCCCCTTTTTTATGACCACCCAATCCATCAAAAACCCCAGCCTTAATGGATGTTTTAGAAGAACCTGACTCTAAAGGAAATATAGAATCCTCATTCTTTTTTCTTACTGGCCCACACTCACTCTTAACAGTCCAGATAAATTTATATTTTTTCATTCCTCAATAATCATAGTTGTGAAATGTATTAGTTTTCCTAGACTTAATAAAGAACTAAAATACACAGCGAAAGTTAAAAAACTAGTGAGACAATATGTTTATTAAGAAATACAAGCTTTACAGTTTATGAAAAGTAGCATAATTAAAAATTTTGGAATAGGGGTTGTATTAGCTGTTGTTTTATACACTGCTACATTTTATTTTCAAGAGTTCAATAGAGCCAATGAATTTAATGAATTTTTAGAAGATGCCTCAACTATTTCAGAGTTGCACAGTACAAATGCAGTTAATTTCAGAGAAGTATTAGATTTCTCGGAAGTTGATAGAGAAAGTTTTGAGAGGTTGCTTGGTCAAATACAGTCTAACTCTCAAGAATCTTATCAATTATTGCAAAATAGTAATATTGATTTTACTTCTAAGGAGAAGCAGCTTTTGGAGATTGCTACAAGTAGTTGGCTTGATGGTGTCGAGCTTTTTCAGGCCTCTATTACGACGCTGATAGACAATCCAAGTACATTGAAAATTGAAGAGTCAATTGCGCAGAGCATTGTTAGTTTATCAATTGGTGATAAAGCATATGCAGAATTTTTATTCTTAATAAAGCAGAATGCATCGATAGATGGAACCTTTTTGCCAAATTTCTATCAAATTGAATATATTGGACTTGAGGACAATTCATATAAGTTTGCTGACCTTCTTGTAGATAAAGCTAAGTCAAGTTCGGGAGGTTTATTTCTCCAAAAAAATCTAGCAATTACTGGCACGGAATTTACACCAATGCCAATTACTTTCACTGAAGATGGAGCAGCAGTGCTTCTAGACGAACCAACAGCACTTCAAGTTGTCATCTCAAATGAAGGTAATGTAGAAATATATGATGTAGTTGTTCTGGTATTGGTTACAGATGAGTATGGAGAAACAGTATATGAGTTCCAAACAAAAATTAACTCCGTTGGACCTAAAGAAAGTAAAATTTTTCTATCCGATACCATTAATATAGAAAAAGGTGTTGTACACGAATGGTTTGTAAAAATTGAAGAAATTGAAAAAGAAGAAGAGCTCACAGATAATGTATTATCTGTTTTTGGTTTTATTCCACCCGAAGGTTAATCAATGCTAGATCCTGCAATTTTAAAAAATGATATTGAAAGCCTAGAGCTTAATTTAGAACGAAGAAACCTAGATGTTGATTTGAAAGAGTTAACTGCTTTAGATGAACTAAGAAGAGAATTAAGATTTGAAGCGGAAAAGTTGAGATCTGAACAGAAGACTTTAGGTAAGCAAATCGCATCCGCAGATGAGAAAACTAAAAATGAACTACTTGACCAAGCATCACAGATGAGTGAAAAGGTTAAAGAATTATTTGAAAAGGTAGATGTTGCTGATAAAAATTTTATGGATATTTGGATAAAAATTCCAAATCTCATTTCAACCACTTCTCCTGATGGTATATCTGACAAAGAGAATTCTGAAATTAAGAAATTCGGAGAGATACGCAATATTAATAATCCTAAAGACCATCTTGAAATAGCAGAAAGTCTTGGATTGATTGATGTACAAAAAGCTTCTGAAGTTTCCGGTTCAAGATTTTCTTACTTGTTTGGAGATTTAGTAAAAATTGAGTTCAATTTAGTCTTGTGGGCTATGCAGCAATTATCTGATAAAGGTTTTAAACCGACAATCCCTCCAGTTTTAGTTAGAGAAAATGCGCTTTATGGGACAGGTTTTTTTCCTGATGATGCTGAACAGGTTTATGAAATTCCTAATGACGATCTTTATTTAGTGGGTACATCAGAAGTTCCGCTTGCTGCATTACACTCTAATGAAATCTTAGATACTGCCACTCTACCAATAAGGTATGCAGGTTTTTCAACATGTTTTAGACGTGAAGCTGGAACATACGGAAAAGATACAACAGGAATTTTTAGAGTACATCAATTCGACAAAGTAGAAATGTTTTCATTTTGTGATCCTGAAAAATCTGAAGAAGAACATAAGTTTATCCTTTCAGTAGAAGAAGAGCTTTTGCAAGCTCTAGAAATCCCCTATAGAGTTGTAGATGTTTGTGCTGGCGATTTAGGTTCTTCAGCTTCAAAAAAATATGATATTGAAGCTTGGATTCCAAGTCAACAAACATATAGAGAAGTTACTTCATGCTCTAACACAACAGACTTTCAAGCAAGAAGGCTCAACATCAGAGGAAAAGCAGATGGAGAAACTAATGTTTTACACACCCTAAACGGCACTGCTATTGCTGTCGGAAGAATATTAATTGCTTTAATTGAAAACAACCAAACTGAAGACGGTAAAGTAGAATTTTCCGACAGTGTTGCTGAAATTATTGGTGTTAAAAACCTAAGCTAATAACAAACTAGCAATCATACTTATACCAAGCACAACATATGTTGCACGCGCAACTTTCTTGTTCTTTTCTAAACTGTTCTGAAGCTGTTCCCCAAGTATTAACCATATGCCTACACAAAAAGGCAATACTAAAAAATATATAAAAGCCCCTTGGTTATTTGTAATGTTAAATGCCGTAAGGCCCGACACAGCCATGACAACACCTTTTGGATTAATCCATTGGAAAAGACAGGCCTGTATAAATGTAAAAGGTTTCTCTACTGAAGACCCTTTTTTATTTGTAACTAGTGAAGTCGTGGCAACTCTATATGCAATGTATGTAATAACCGCATAACCAACATACTGCAGATAGGTAAAAATTTCAGCTGGAACATAGGTAAGTAAAAAACCACCAACAAAAAACAAAAAAGTGAACCCTAGCCAAATTCCAAGAAAATGAGGTATTGAAGCTTTTCTACCAAATTTTATTCCAGAGGCCATAAGCAAAGAATTGTTTGGTCCTGGAGTAATTGCAGTTACAAATGCGAATATGAAAAACTCAAACATTTGGCTATATTAACATCAACAATAGAATAAAAAGACTATGAAATATACATCAAATGAAGACAAGATGAAAGTAGCTCTTGATGAAGCAAGAAAAGCACTTGATATTGATGAAGTCCCCGTGGGAGCAGCAATATTTGATAAAGACGATAATTTAATATGTGCAAATCACAATAGAAGAGAATTAGACCAAAACCCAATGTCCCATGCGGAAATTCTAGTTTTAGAAGAGGCTTCCAAGATTTTAGGTACTTGGAGACTAGAAGAGACAACTATAGCTGTAACTTTAGAACCTGATGCTATGTGTGCTGGTGCTATTTCTCTATCTAGAGTTAAAAAATTAATATATGGAGCTCAAAATGAAAAAGCGGGGGCAGCTTTTTCATTGTATAACATACCCCAAGACCCAAGATTAAATCACTTTGTTGAGATAAAAGATAATATACTTACCCATGAATCTGAAGCTATATTATCCTCTTTCTTTGACAGCAAGAGATAACTAAAATAGAATCTCAGGTTTTTTTTCGGAGGGATCGCATAGTCTGGCCTAGTGCGCACGCTTGGAAAGCGTGTAAGGGTTTATCCCCTTCGAGGGTTCGAATCCCTCTCCCTCCGCAAAAAACAGACCATCTGGAGGGATGGCCGAGCGGACGAAGGCGATAGTCTTGAAAACTATTGTATGTATTCCATACCGTGGGTTCGAATCCCACTCCCTCCGCTGACTTGGAGAGGTGACTGAGTGGCCTAAAGTGCTCGCCTGCTAAGCGAGTGGGGAAGAAATTCCCTCGAGGGTTCGAATCCCTCCCTCTCCGCCATGCGCCTGTAGCTTAATTGGATAGAGCATCTGATTACGGATCAGAAGGTTGGGGGTTCGACTCCCTCCAGGCGTGCTCAATGTATTACTAAATAAAAGTAGTAAGTCTTTTATTATTTATTTAAAATCTCCATAATTAATGGATGTGCAGATTTTATATCTTCTATATCAAAATTGACTTGATATTTTAGTTTATAGAACTTTACTGCTGACTCTCTTGTGCCATCCCATTCAACCGATACAAGATCCATTGCGGTTAAATCTAGACTGTTTACTATATTTGGATCAGCTCCTGCGTCACTTAGAATCTGAACTATTTCTAATTGACCAAAGAATACAGCACAGAATTGTGCAGTAACACCTTCATTATTTTGGATATTTAAATCAGCACCTTCATTTACCAACAAATCCACGACTTCATAATGTCCTTGGCAAGCTGCAATAATTAATGCCGTCTCATCTCTGCTAGAACCTTTAGAATTTAAATCTGTACCAAAAGCTATATGTTGTTTGATAGATTCAACATCACCTTTTTTAGCTGAAATCCAAATATTGTTAGCAGGTTCTTTGACTGCTTCTTCAACTTCTATTACTACTGTTTCATTTGTTGAGTTTATGTTATTTTCTTGATTTGAACTACTACAGCTGGTAATAAAAATTAAAGAGAAAATCAAAATATTTATATTTAATCTCATCATAATCAGAGCCTAATAGCTCAAAACTATCTTTACTAACTGCTTTTAACTTAGTAGCTCCAAAGAGGTTCTTCTAAATTCCAGTTAGTTTCATTACCCCAAGTATTTAGATATGTTACTTCATCAACAGAGTTTCTCTTCGCTACTCCCCATTTTCCTAGTGGATAGCCTGCAGTAATGACAGCATCAATTTTCCAACCTTTATCATTAGGTATATTTAAAATTCCAAACGCTTTTTCAGGTTTAAACATTCCGAGTACTGTAGTTAAACAAGTGCCAACACCATGAGCCCTTCCAGCAAGCATAATGCTCCAGATAGCTGGATAAATTGAAGAACCCGTTGGATCATTTCTAGACAAAACAACAAACATAGCCGGAACTTTATGGAAGTTTTCTGATAGCCAGGTTGCAGATTTACTAATACGAGCAACTTGTTCAGCTTTTTCATCATTAGGAACATTTGAAGCTCCCATATCTGCATTTCCTCCATAGAATTCATTTACATAAAAATTCCAAGCCTCTCTATATGAGTCACCCAATTTATTTTTAATTTCTTGATCCGTAACAACAATAAATTTCCAACCTTGACGGTTTGAACCACTTGGAGCTCTGATTCCTGCATCAATCATTTGTTTTAAGACTTCTTCTGGAATAGGATCTTCGCTAACTCGGCGCATTGCTCTGGTTGTATATAAAGCTTCGAAAGCATCCATCACATAATCTTACTAATATAAATTAAATGGAAGAGAAGTTACTAAAAGAAATTAAAAATAATGTTGGATACATATGGATCAACAGACCTGATAAAAAAAACGCTTTAGATGCAGATGTTTGGTTTGGATTACCAGATATTATCAATGAGCTGGATAATCATGATGAAGTGCGTTGCATAGTAGTTGCAGGAAAAGGAGATTGTTTTTCTGCTGGAATCGATATAACAATGTTTATGTCAGATTTTCAAATTAATGAAGATATGTCATCTACACCAGCTGATAGAAAAAAACTAAAGAAACAAATTCAAAAAATGCAAGATGCATTTACTGCATTATCTAAAACCTCAGTACCTGTTATTGCTCTAGCTCATGGACATTGTATTGGTGGAGCAACGGCATTAATATCAGCATGTGATATAAGAATTTCAACAAAAGATGCAAGATTTTCAATTGGAGAAACAAAGTTAGGTCTTGTAGCGGATGTTGGTGTCTTACAAAGAATGCCAAAAATTGTTTCCAAGGGTGATCTCAGGGAGCTTGCTTACACTGGAAGAATATTTGATGGAGAATATGCTGAAAAAATAAGATTTATCAGTAGAACTTATGAGAATTTTGATGATCTATATAGTGCTGGAGTTAAGCTTGCAGAAGAAATTGCCAGTAACGCTTCAAACATTGTGCAAGGTACTAAGCAGGTTTTAGATAAGGGAGAAGACTTAACAACTCAGCAAGCATTAGATTTTGTTCAGCTTTGGAATACCAGTTTTTTAATAACTGAAGATTTGAGAGAAGGTGTTACAGCATTTATGGAAAAGAGAAAGCCTAAATTTAATTAATTTTTTCAAAAGTTGAGATAGCAAATCTATCTGTCATACCTGCAACATAATCTACCGAATTTGCAATATCACTTTGGTTTTGAGCATAGTTTTCTGGAAGTTTATCTGGATTTTTTTCAAAATGCATTACCAAGGTTTCTACAATTTTCCTTGCTTCAGATCTTTGGTTTAAAGTTTCTTCTCTAAGATATACTTTTTCAAACATGAACTCTCTTAGTTCATGCATAATACTTAAAATCTCATCATCCATTTGTAAATCTCCACTGGAGGAAGCTTTAAATATTCCTGAAATTAATGAATTTACCCAAGTTTTCCCAGGAGAGCCTAATACCGAAGTAATGTTTTTTGGTATATCTTCTACTTTTAGAACACTTGCTCTAATTGCATCTTCAACATCGTGTGATAAGTAAGCTATTCTATCAGCAAATCTACAAATTAATCCCTCAGGTGAATAGGGAGGTTCTTCATACCTCCAAGGATGTTTTTCAATTCCATTTATTGTTTCTTTTGTAAGATTGAGTGGTTCTATTACTGAAAGCATTCTGACAGAATTCTCTGAATGACTCCATCCACCATCTAATATTTCATTTAAAACATCTTCGCCAGTATGTCCAAATGGGGAGTGCCCTACATCATGACCTAAACAAATTGCTTCAGTTAAATCAGGATTTAAGCCTAATGTTTTTGCTATGGATCTTCCAATTTGAGTTACATTAAGCGTATGAGTCATCCTAGTAATAAAATGATCACCATCTGGATTGATAAAAACTTGTGTCTTATGTTTTAATCTTCTGAATGTCTTTGAGTGGATTATTCTGTCTCGATCTCTTTCAAAACATGTTCGAAAAGCATCAGGTTCTTCATCTATATTTCTTCCTAATGAGTTAGCTGCAAATGTCGCATTACTGGATAAAGTAACACGCTCATTCTGCTCTCTCCAAATTCTATCTCTTAGAATAAATGAATCATTCATAGTTTCACTTTACAAGTTGTAGTTTTCAAGTAAAGGAGTTAATTCTTCCCAACTTTTTAAATCAACAGTGCCTTCTACAAATCTGTTGTAGGGCCTAATGAATCTAAGTATGAGCTTGTCTGGTACATTTTTGACAAAGCTTTCTAACTGATGAGGAGCGTCATCAATATATACGTCACAGCTAACTTTCCACTTGTCTTCAGTAAAGTGTATTTCTTTTGAAGGTATTTTATTTTCACCTAACCACATAAGGGTGTCATGTATTGACCACCATGGTTTTGATGAAATAATTACGATTTCATGACCCTTCAATGAAAGATCTACCAATACCTCAATTGCATTATTGTAAGTTTTTAAATTTCTAAAAATTGAAGAACCATCAATATCTTTTGCCCAATTCCAGAAATCTATCTCTTCTTCAAAATGAGTTAAAGGCTTTGCGAGACCCCATTCTGTTATGTCGTTTTCACTTATTTTTTTACCGAAGTCTTTCTTGTAATGTGAGGTCCAACCATCAGTGAAATCGGCAACTACACCATCTAAATCTACACCTATTCTCATTTGACTTAGTTTAATTGTATAGTGCATTATAGAAAGGAAAGATAGTACCATTTATTGATATGCAAGAAGCCTTTTATAGAAAATATAGACCAGCTAGCCTTGAAGAGTTAGTTGGCCAATCAGATGCCGTAAAACTTATTCAACAACAGGTTAAAAATAATAATCTTAGTCATGCATATCTATTTTCTGGACCAAGAGGTGTTGGAAAGACTTCCTTAGCACGAATAATTGCAACAACTCTCGGGTGTGATCCCGTATTTGACATCACGGAAATTGATGCTGCATCACACAATAAAGTTGACGACATAAGAGACTTAAATGACAGTATTAATTTTATTGCAAGCAGTCCAGGAAATAAAAGAGTTTTTATTTTAGATGAAGTACACATGTTATCAAATGCTGCTTCTAATGCTTTTTTGAAAACACTTGAAGAGCCACCTGCACATGTAATCTTTATCCTTGCAACAACTGAACCAGATCGGGTACTTGAAACCATTAAAAGCAGGACAACTCATATTGCATTTAAAAGAATCAGTAACGAAGAAATTGTTGAAACGCTAACAAGGATTGCAAAAAGTGAAAAAATTAAAATTGGCGATGAGGTTTTAAAATATATCTCAAACCAAAGTGAAGGATCTCTTCGTGATGCTATCAATCTCTTTGAACAAACTCACAACACATTTGGAGATAAAGCAAATATAGATAATCTTTATAGTATTTTAGGAAAAGTATCAAATGCAGATATGTTCAAAATTATTGAGTCAATAAATGTACAAGATACCTCAGAAGTTCTCAACATATTGCAATCTAATTACAACAAAGGATTACAACCTTTAGATATTCTAAATTCCTTAACTGGATTATTTAGAAATATATTTTATTTTAAGTACTTGCCTGATGACGTTAATTATTTAAATATTAGTGAAAATGAAAAAGACTTAGTTAAAAATTCAAATGAATACATAAATGCTAGAGAGCTATCAAGAATCCTTGATATTCTTGATGAGCTAAATCAATCTATACAAAGTGCACCTTCCCAGGAATTAAAATTAGAACTATTTTTAATAAAGCTTATTAAACCCGAGCTAGCCTCGGATATTAAGTCTATTTCAAGAAGGGTAGACCTACTTGAAGGAGAAAGTGCTTCAAGACCTGCTTCAAAAAAAGTAGAAAAAGTAACACAGGATACACAAGAAAATATAGAAAATAAAACTACGAAAAAAAAAATAAGTGAAGAACTAGCACCTCCAAAATCTTCACCAAAAGATATCGGCAATTTTGATGTCTACTGGCCAAAAGTTCTTCAGAAAGCAAAAGATGAATTAACTCCTAGGAAATATTCATATTTGACTCTAGTTTCACCAGAGATAGATGATCAAAATAAATTGATTTTGCTCATTAATAAAGAAAATGAATATTTAATTTCAGAGTTAAATAAATCCAATGATATAAAAGAATTTATTTCTTCATGTATTGCAAAAATGATGGGAATAAGTATATCTATCGAAATTAAAGCAATTGATGGAGCTTCGGAACGTTTAGTTTCAGAAAATGGTTTTCAGGATAATATAAATGAAGTCTTTGATATCAAAAGTATGGATTAGTTTTCTTTAAGATTTAATTCACTTAAAGCTACTGTTATTCTTCTTGATCCTTGGTTCTGAGCACTTTTACAGAGTTCAATAAAGCTTCTTAATTCACCGGTTCTAAACTTTTTCAATTCGTCCCCTGATTCCACTTTTATATTACGCTCTCTCTCTAAAAGCTTAATTTCTATCTCCTTTGCTCTTGCTAGGTAGGTGCTACTAACTTCAAAAAGTGTATCAACTCCATCAGCTATTGGAGGATTAATATGACCCATCAGCACATCTATATAGTCATTAATTTCTTGATGCAACTCTTGTGCACTAGATAAACCTTTTTTAAGTGGAAATTTCTGCATTATCTTCTTTTTGTAATATTAATATATTCAAATTTTAGCAAACGTATTGAAGCATAAGGTATTAAAAATATTATTAACAGACTTATAAATGCACTAATAAACCCTGTAGTTGTGAAGAATTGATTAAGTAAAAAATAAACAATTAACAAGATCATAGAAGCTTTAGATAGGTCAATAATCATTGGTTTATTAAGAACTTTTATATCATCAAACTTCACGGTAAAGAGTAATATCAATGAATACAAAAACAAAGAAAAAGTAATTACAATCGCATATTCTTCTGCAGTTTTATTTCCTGTCATAATTAGTAACAGAACTGCGGTAAACGTTATTAAAGATCCACTTACTACAGGGAACCAAAATTTTTTTTGAATATAAAATGATCTTGTTAATATTTGATTTATCGACCAAGGAACTATGGCAAGCGCAATAATAGAGAAGACGCTACTCACCCTTATTGTGTCTTGGATTGAAAATGCTCCTCGTTCATAAATTAATTCAATTAAAAATTTTGAATTGGAAATACAGAAAACCATTATTGCTCCGTTTACTGTAAAAAGATAAATAAGCTGCTTTCTAACTAGCAAATTGAGCTCTTTAAAATTATTATTTTTAAATAGCTTCGCTAATAATGGATAACTAGCAACTCCTATCGCTTGTGCTATTACACCAACTGGTAACAACGCTATTCTCCTTGCATACCTAAACGAGGCTACACTTCCAGCGCTAAGAATTGATCCAAAAATTCTATACAACTGCTCATCAACAACAGCAATTGATTGACCGACCACAAGGGGAAAAGAAACAAAAAGGTATTCTTTGACATATTTTAATTTAGGAGAAGTGAGATTAAATTTTAACCCAGATCTAGAAGCCCCAATAATTTGTAATACTAGGTGTCCTGCAATAGAGCCAATCAGAGTACCAATCGCAAAACCTCTTACAGTATTTTCAGGAGTTGATGAGTTGATCCAACCAAATAAAATTATTGAAGAATTGTAAATGACAGGGGCAAAAGCTGTGTAAATAAATTTCTCTCGTAAGTATTGATAAGACATGAGTATTGCTCCAATAAAAAAGAAAACTTGACTAAAAATTATTGGAGTAAAGATTTCATTAAAATACTCAATAGATTCAACTCCCAAAAATTCAGCAAATTTATTTCTAAAACTATAAATTATTACAGAAAACGACACAAACACTATTGAAAGACCGTACAACAAAGAAAGAAAATATTCATTTAGCTCACCTTCTTTCTTGCTACTCATAAGAGGAATTAAAGTAATCGCTAGATATCCTCCTGCTGAAAGATAAAATAAGAAATCAGGAATTATAAAAGCTAAATCTAATGTATCTGCAAATTGTGTAACTCCAACCCATTTTGCAAGAAGAATTTCTCTAAAAAACCCCAATCCTCTGCTAGCAGCATATGAAAAGGTGACAATAGAAATTGAACCAATTAGTTTTTTATAACTTTGCATGTGCGTCTTCCATCTCATAGAGTAAATTTAAAGGAACCTTTATAGGATTATTTTCATATCCAATTCCAAGTAAGTTGTTTGGTTTATTTTCACCATGAAAGTCACTTCCTCCTGAAGCCATTAAGTCATTATCAGACAGTAAGCCAAGAAGGCTGTCCCTAGTAGAAGCGCTGTAACCTGGGTAATAAACTTCAACTCCGTCAATTCCAAATGACTTTAAGTCTTTTAAATAATTATTGAACTGACTATTAACCCAATTGTTTCTCTTAGAAGAATCATTATTACTCATTAGAGTGTGTGGATGAGCAAGGAAGATTAAAGATTGAGATTGTTTTGCTAGGTCAATTACCTCTCTAATATCTAGTTGATGGCTGTTCAAGTCTTCAATTTTTCCATTACCTAAATATTTTATAAAGGCTTCACTTATACTGCTCACATAATTTTTTTCAACCATAAGTTTTGCTATGTGAGGCCTTCCAGGAACCTTAGTTTCAAATAGATCAAGTTCTGAATTCTTAATATCTATATCAATATTTCTAAGATTTTCTAGAACTTTGTAATTCCTCTCTACTTTTTGCTTTCTTACTTCTTCTAGCTTTATATTTAATGGGTCTAATTTGTTGATAAAGTAGACCAACAGGTGTACCCCGGCATATTTATTCTCTTTCTCTAAGTTATACCAGTTTGCACTTACTTCTACTCCATTTATTACTTTTACATCAGTAGAATTATCAATCTCTGTGAGGTATTCGTGATCAGTAATAGAAATTGCTTCTAGCTGTAATGATGCTGCTAATTCCACGATTTCTTCAGGCTTAAGTGTCCCATCCGAATTAATTGAATGTGTATGCAAATCTATGCTCATAAAACAAGAGTACTAGGGTCTTTAATTCTTTAATAAACTAATTAGAATGTTTCCAATGACTTTAATAGTACAAAAATATGGCGGAACTAGTGTTGCAGATACAAACTCGTTAAAACTAGTTGCTGAAAGAATTATTGAATGTAAAGAGGACAACAATGATGTTGTTGTGGTTCCCTCTGCAATGGGTTCAAGCACAGATGAATTAATACATCTTGCTAGTGAGCTTTCTGAAAAACCCACCCCTCGAGAAATGGATATGCTGCTATCAGCCGGTGAGAGAATCACCATGTCATTACTGTCTATGCATTTAAATAGTTTGGGATATAGCTCTTTTTCCTTAACGGGTTCACAAGCAGGAATCATTACAACATCTAGGCATGGAAAAGCAGAGATTGAAGAAATTACTGGAGAAAGAGTTAAAGAAGGAATAGACCAAGGCGACATTGTTATTGTTGCTGGTTTTCAAGGGTTTAATAGAGACACAAGAGAGATCACAACATTAGGAAGAGGAGGATCCGACGCAACAGCAGTTGCATTAGCTGCAGCCTTAGGAGCTGAGAGATGCGAAATTTTTACAGATGTTGAAGGCGTTTATACAGCTGACCCAAGAATAATTACAAATGCACAATTAATAGATGAAATTACATATGATGAAATGTTGGAAATGTCTTCATCAGGTGCAGGAGTACTAATGGCAAGGTCAGTAGAATTTGGTAGAAGGTATAATGTACCAATAATTGTAAAATCAACATTTAAGAACAATAAAGGGACACTAGTAAAAGAAAAGGTTATGGAAGAAGCAATAGTAAGTGGAGTCACTCACAATGACAAAGAAATAAAGTTCACCTTATTTGGCGTTCCGGATCAACCTGGAATTGCTGGAACAGTATTTGGGTCTCTCTCAGAAATTGGAACAAATGTAGATATGATTGTTCAAAATGTTTCTAAGGATTCCATTACCGATATTTCCTTTACGGCCCCCTCTGAACAACAAAGCGAAGTAGAAGAAGTTCTTAAGCAAATATCTAATAAGTTAAATGCTAAAGGATTTGATGTAGATCAAAATATTGGCAGGGTCTCAATAATTGGCGCAGGTATGAAGTCTGAATCAGGAGTTGCCTCAAAAATGTTTAAAATTTTAGGAGAAAGTGGAATAAATATTTCTATGATTTCTACATCCCCAATACGGGTTTCATGTGTCATTAATAGTAAAGACATTGATCAAGCATTAAATGTTTTACATGAAGAATTTATAACTAAAAAATGAAAATAGCTGTAGTTGGCGCAACTGGTCTTGTTGGTCGAAACATTATTAATCTCTGTGAAGAGTATTTTGAGAGCGACGTCCAATACTCTTTATACGCATCTAGTAAATCTGCAGGATCTGAATTAACTATAAATAATAGAAACATTGTAGTTCAGGAATTAAATGAAAAAAATATATCTAATTTTGATCTAGTACTTTTCTCAGCTGGTGGTGAAAGAGCTCAGTTGTATGCTAAAAGTTTTGTTGATAAAGGTGCTTTTGTAATAGACAATTCTTCAGCTTTCCGGATGCTTGATGACGTACCACTAGTGGTTTATGGAGTTAACGAAGAAGCAATTACTAAAAGCACTAAACTGATTTCCAATCCTAACTGTACGACAATGGGACTTGTAATGTCTCTAAAGCCATTACACGATGCTTATGTTTTAAAATCTATCACCCCAACTTCCTATCAGGCAGTATCTGGATCCGGAACAAGAGCTGTTGAGTCACTTGAGAAAGAACTAACTTTAAGTGATAATCTACTATCAGATTATTCTGAGGGATTCTACGGACAACCTGTAGCTAAAAATGTTATACCTGTTGCGGGCAACCTACTTGAAAATGGGTACTCAGATGAAGAGATGAAGTTTGTAAATGAGTCCAGAAAAATTCTCTCAATAAAAAATTTAATTGTGGAACCCTCCAATGCAAGGGTTGGAGTTAAAACAGGTCACGGAACATTCTGTTCAGCAGTATTTGAGAATCAAGTTGATGTTGAAAGTGCTATTAACTTACTTTCACAATTTGATGGGGTTGAGTATTGGTCAGATAAATTGCCCACACCTCTTGATGCTCAGGGTCAAAATAATGTCTTAGTTTCAAGGCTTAGGGAAGGTCTTTCAAGCAATAAAATTTTAAATTTCTGGGTAGTTTCTGATAATTTGCTTAAAGGGGCTGCTTTAAATGCTGTACAAATTGCAAAGCATGTTTCAACTTTATGAATGATTCACAACCTTTATTGGCTCAGAAAAAAAGAAAAATCCTGGGTCCAACTGGAAGGTTATTGCTCAAAGTTTTTAATTGGAACATTGAAGGGGAAATTCCTGATTTAAAAAAAATGGTATTAATTGGTCTTCCCCATACAGCAATGAGAGATGCATGGTATGCGTTATTAGCAGTTTGGGCCTTAGATTTAAAAATTAATTTTTTTGGTGCTGCATGGGTGTTTACTCGACTTCCGAGTCTTTTCACTATATCAAAGAATTTAGACAGACAGGGAGTTCCATGGCCATTATGGTGGGTGCAAAAATACTTAATGTTAAAACTTGGAGGTATACCTGTCTATAGGGTTAATTCAAAAGGATTAATTCATGCAGCTGTGGAAGAGTTTAAAGATATAGACAACTATATTTTAGTTATTGCGCCTGAAGCAGGAACTGAGCCTGTAAAAAAGTTTAGAAGCGGATTTTATTTTTTAGCTAAAGGTTTAAATATTCCTTATGTACCTATTGAAATAGATTTTAAAAATCGTTGCTTCAAGATTCACCAGTATCAATTTGTTAAAGGCAGCTTTGAAGAAGAATCAGATAAAATAATTGACCTCTTTGAAGGAGTTCAAGGAGCAACTAGAACATTTAAAATGCTACAAGAAAAGGAATGAATAAACTTAATATATAGTTCCCAACTGGGATTTTTTTTATTCCTAAAAGATTTATTCCAACACCAATTAATAAAATCCCACCAATACCTGCTATAGAATCAGAAATCCATGTATCAATATTTGAATTTATTAATAAAGCACATAAAGTAAAGAATCCTTGATAAATTAATATTGAAACTCCAGAATATACT
>CABYIX010000012.1 GCA_902519215.1 uncultured Candidatus Actinomarina sp.
GGTGGAGTAGAGAAGGAGATAAAATGTTAAATAAATTTAAGAACTCAAGTAATGGTGCACAGTGGGTTGGTGCTAGCACAGCGATAGGTGTAGCAGTTTTTGCTGTCACAAATGAACCAACTTGGATAGCAGTAGGTGTTGCTATTGGTGCAGCGCTTAGTTCGCCAAAACCAAAAATTCAAAATGAAGATTAATACCTCTATGAATACTTTGTTCCTGTAAGGTAATAATTAGATATGGATAGAGGGTACATATACGTTAATAAAAAGAACTTTATTAACAATCTCCAATATTTATCTCAAGTTTCTAAAAAAAAGACATGTCTTGTTGTAAAAGCTAATGCTTATGGACATGGAATCAAGTGGAGTGTACGCAATGCAAGAGAGGCTGGAGTGGAATGGTTTGCAGTTGCATCAATTGAAGAAGGAATTCAAGTAAAACAAGAGTTTAAAGATTCAAGAGTACTCCTTCTCGCAGAGCCCTCAGTAGGTCAGCTTGATAATATTTTTAAAAACGAATTAGATCTAACCGTATATAGTGATAGTTTTACAGATGCACTTATAGATACGGGTAATCAATATAATGTTCATCTTAAAATTGATACTGGAATGCATCGAATAGGATGTTCTCCGGAGAAATTTGATTATTTCCTTGAAAAGATTAATGATTCGAATTTGAGCCTAGCAGGCATCTGCACACATTTTCCTTTAGCAGATACTGACAAAGGAGATACTCAAAATTCAATTGATTTATTCAAGAATACGATTTCAAATGTTGATATAGATAATTTACTTTGTCATGTAGATAACTCAGCTTCAACTTTTTATAATTTGGATGAATCTTTTAATATGGTAAGGATTGGTATTGCGGCATATGGTATTGAAATCTCACCAGTTGAAAGTGAAAATAAACTATTACCAACTATGGAAATAAAAACAAGAATATCTAATTTACAACATAGAAAAAAAGGCGAGGCAGTTTCATACGGAAAAGCAAAAATCCTAGACCAAGATTCAGTAATAGCAACTTCACCAATAGGTTATGGCGATGGGTATCCCTGGAATACTTTTCCAGATGGAAAAGTAATTGTAAAAAATCAATTTTGTAAATTAATTGGCAGGGTCACTATGGACCAAATATTATTCGATGTAACAGGGTTAGATGTAAAAGTAGATGATGAAGTTACGATATTAGGAAACTCAGATGATGGGAAATTAAATATTTCAGTATCTGATATTGCCGAATGGAACAATACAATTGAATGGGAAATTTTAACAAATATGTCAAAGAGACTTGAGAGGGTCGAAGTTGAGTAGATTTGTAAAAGAAGAAGATTTAGATAGCTTTTTAGATCACTACCTAAAGGGAATTATTCTCCCAAAGATTATTGGACTATCCGGTCCTCTTGGAGCTGGCAAAACAACAATTGCAAAAAAAATCATAAAATTCTTCGGCTGTAATGAAGTCGTTACTTCTCCCACTTTTAATATTGTAAAAAATTACGAAGTGGGGGAAATAAAAATTTTTCATGTAGATTTATACAGGTTAAATAGTTGGTCTGAATTTATCGATTTAGATTTACCATTATCAGAGGACAACACATTAGTACTAATTGAGTGGGCCAATCTCATGACGGAAGCAAATATTCCTCATATGGATTTGATTAAAATTGAAATAGTTGACCATGAAAAAAGAGAGATTTTTATAAATGTATAGCTTATCAATCTCAACTTCAGGTAAATATATTTCAGTTGCTATACATGATGAAAAATTAATATCTAGCAGCTCGGTTTTGTCGGAAAATGGAACTACTAATCTTTTAATGAAGTCAATTGATGAAATAACTAATAAGTCAAAAATAAATAAATCTGAAATCAGTGTTCTATATCTTGATATTGGCCCTGGTTACTATACCAGTTTAAGAATTGGATTAGCAGTAGCACAAGGCATATGTGGCAGCCTAGGCATTCCATTGGTACCTGTTAACGGGCTGGATGCTTTAGCATTTGCCGCACATACTGGGCATAGAAAAATTTGTACCATTATTGATATCAAAAGAGATGAGTATGCTTTTTGTCTATATAAGCCAGTTCCTGGAGGTGTGGTAAAAGATACAGAGCCGGAAGTCTTGGATGCTGCAAAGTTGAAAATCAAATTAAATGAAGACAACGATAAGAAGCTTGTTGTAGGCGATTGGCGTAGTTTAGAGGAAAATCTCTTTGGTGAAAATTCATACATTAAACTAGGGTCTCCAGAACATGTATCATCTGAGCATATTTACAGTATTGGCAGAGAAATATTTAAGAATGACGATTATCCAAGTTTTAATGAAGTCAGGCTTGAATACATGAGAGAGCCTGATGTTTCTTTTTCAACAAAGAGTTTAGAAGGCGAGATAAATTTTCATGATTAGGATAATTGAAAAATCTACTTTAGAGTTTGCGGAAAACTTAGCAAAACTGGAAAAGACTTTATTCTCTACTGCATGGGATAGAGACACAATCAACGACAAAATTAATCGAGGTGAATTTCTTTACTGGGTTTATGAACAAGATGATAAAATTGTTGGATATTTAGCAATTCAAAAAACTTTAAATGAGTTGCATATATTGGGTATAGGAGTCCTTAAGGATTACAGGAATCAATCAATTGCAAGAAACCTTACAGAGAAATTAATATCATATTTTGAAATTTCTCAATTCAAAAAAATTCTCTTAGAAGTAAGGGAATCAAATCAAGCTGCTACGAACTTGTATCAATCATTTGGATTCAAACAGTATGGTGTAAGAAAAAATTATTATGTAAACGAAGACGCAAAGCTATTTCAAAGAGAGAAAATTTATGCATGATGACAAAATAATTCTTGGGTTTGAAACATCTTGTGACGAAACCGCTATTGCAATAATGAAGGGTGATGAGCTATTGGTAAATACTATTTCATCTCAAATAGGTATACATGAGAAATTTGGAGGAGTAGTTCCTGAAGTTGCATCAAGAGCACATGCTGAGATAATACGAAATATATTTCATTCGTCTTTAAATAATGCAAATTTACAAATTTCAGATATTGATATAGTCTCCACTACAGACGGACCTGGTCTTGTAGGAAGCCTTGTTGTTGGTTATAATTTTGCAAAGTCAATAGCATGGTCAATAAATAAACCATTTTTTACTGTTGATCATATGGTTGGTCATTTGGCTGCTCCTTTAATTGAAAATAAAACAATGAAGCCTCCGTTCTTAACTCTTTTAGTATCTGGGGGTCACACGCAAATTGTTTTTGTAGAGGAGTGGGGTAGCTACCAACTTCTTGGAACAACAATAGATGATGCAGCTGGTGAAGCTTTTGATAAACTATCAAGATTTTGTGGTTTTGGATTTCCAGGAGGTCCTGCAATTCAAAAAATTGGTGAAGGAGGAGATCCAGCAAAAATAGTGCTCCCCAGACCAAAAACTAAACATGCATATAATTATTCATTTTCAGGCTTAAAGACAGCTGCAACAAACTTTCTAAATAATTTAGATATTGATGATAAAGTAACTAGAGCTGATTTTGCTGCTTCATACCAAGAAGCCATAGTTGATTCTTTATTATCAAACTTTGTTAAGGCCGTGAAAGATACTGGTGTAAAAAGTATATCTGGTGGAGGCGGGGTAATGGCTAATTCTAGGCTCAGAGAAAAAATGAATATTTTTGCAGACGAAAAAGAACTCAATATCTATTTACCAACACCAAAATTGTCTACAGATAATGCTGCGATGATATGTGTAGCTGCACAAAATAACTTAATAACAAATGATATGAATATTGATGATGTACGTTTAAACTCAATAATTTCTTAATTTTTAGAGAAATTATTTACATATATAAACAAGACAGTATTAAATTCACAATGTGGATATTTATTTAGGAGGTAAATATATATGAATCTTCAACCGTTAGGAGACAGGGTAATTGTAAAACCATTGTCAGAAGAAGATAATAAAACCCCATCAGGAATCTATATTCCCGATACAGCTAAAGAAAAACCTCAAGAAGGTGAAGTAGTAGCAGTTGGTCCTGGGGAGCCTAATGAAAATGGCGAAAATATAAAACCAGATGTTGAAGTTGGTGACAAAGTTGTCTACTCAAAATATGGTGGGACCGAAATTAAAGTTGAGGGTACTGAATATCTTATATTATCTAGTAGAGATATTCTTGCCAAAGTTAGTAAGTAAGAGGAGAATTTAATGGCTAAAAAGACATTAGTTTTTAATGAAGTAGCTAGAAAAGGGCTTGAAGCAGGAGTTAATAAACTTGCAGATGTAGTTAAAGTAACACTAGGTCCTAAAGGAAGAAATGTAGTTTTAGAAAAAAAAATGGGGCGCACCAACCATTACCAATGATGGTGTCACTATTGCTAAAGAGGTGGACCTAGAAGATCCTTATGAAAATATGGGTGCACAGCTTGCTAAAGAAGTTGCTTCTAAAACAAATGATGTAGCAGGTGACGGTACCACTACAGCTACAGTTCTAGCACAGGCAATGGTAAATGAGGGAATGAAAGCTGTTGCTACAGGTGTTAACCCTATGGAAGTTAAAAGGGGAATGCTTGAGGCATCTAAGGCTGTAACAGACTTTATTGCAGGTTTTTCAAAATCAATTGGTGGTAAAGAAGAGATTGCTCAAGTTGCATCAATTTCTGCTGCAGATACTGAGATTGGTGAAACAATTGCTGGAGCTATGGATAAAGTAGGTCAAGACGGTGTTATAACCGTAGAAGAAGGTCAAACCTTTGGAATGGAATTGGAATTTACTGATGGTATGCAATTTGATAAAGGATTTATCTCACCCTATTTTGTAACTGACGCTGATAGGCAAGAGGCAGTACTAGAAAATCCTTACATTCTTATTGTTAATTCAAAAATTACTGCGGTAAATGATTTATTGCCTTTATTAGAAAAGGTTATGAATTCAGGTAAACCATTATTGATTTTAGCTGAAGACGTAGAAGGTGAAGCATTAGCAACATTAGTTGTTAACAACTTAAGAGGAACCTTTAAATCAGTTGCAGTTAAAGCTCCTGGATTTGGAGAAAGAAGAAAAGCAATGTTACAAGATATTGCAATTCTTACTGGTGGAGAAGTTATATCTGAAGAACTTGGCCTTAAGACAGAAAACACTACAGTTGATATGTTAGGTGAAGCTGCCAGAGTAGTAGTTAAAAAAGATGCTACAACAATTGTTGACGGTAATGGAAAGAAAGCTGATGTTGAAGGAAGAGTAAAACAAATTCAATCTGAAATTGATGAGTCTGACTCTGACTGGGATAAAGAAAAACTTCAAGAAAGATTAGCAAAACTTTCAGGTGGAGTTGCAGTTGTAAAAGTTGGCGCAGCAACTGAAGTAGAACTTAAAGAAAAGAAAATGAGAATTGAAGATGCTTTAGCCGCTACAAGAGCTGCTGTAGAAGAAGGTATTGTAGCTGGTGGAGGTGTAACACTTATAAGAGCACAGGATTCAATAGAAAAAATTTCTGGAGGTTCTGAAGGAGAAGTTGTTGGACGCAATATTGTTAAAAAGGCTCTTGAATCTCCACTGCGTCAGATTGCTGTTAATGCTGGATACGAAGGTGGCGTAATGGTAGAAAAGGTAAAATCTGAAAAAGGTAATACTGGATTAAACGCCGCTACTGGTGAAACAACTGATCTTGTTAAAGAAGGAGTTATTGACCCAGCAAAAGTAACTAGGTCAACTGTTCAAAATGCTACATCAATTGCTTCACTTGTTTTAACAACGGAAGCTTTGATTGCAGAAGAACCTGAAGATGAGCCAGCAATGCCAGCTGGAGGTATGGGTGGCATGGAAGGCATGATGTAACTAAGTTGCATCTTAGTTTTTAAAAAAGAGTGGACATTGTTCCACTCTTTTTATATAGTAAACAAATATTATGAAAAGTATTCGCGGTGCAATAGCTGTAGTTGATAATAATGAGTTGAGCATTATTTCTTCGGCCAAATCTTTAATTCTCTCAGTTATGAAGGAAAACAATATCACAGAAGAAGATGTTGTATTTGCGTTATTTACTGTAACGCAGGACTTAGATCAAGCTTTTCCTGCAAAGGCTTTCAGAGAATTAGGTATGAATTCTATTGCTGCAATTGATACTGTTGCTCCAAATATTAAAGATGACTTAGCTGGTTGCATAAGGATACTTTTAACAATTAACAACAGCACAAATGATGTTAAGCACGTATATTTGAATGATGCTAAAACCTTAAGACCAGATAGATAAAAATTTATTTGTATTAATAAATATCCTGCTAGTATATTTCTAATGAATTTAAACAACACATACTTTTACTTTAGTGAGCACATATAAGTTGCCCTAAAGTATGTATTGTAGAATCGGGCAAAAGCCCGATTTTTTTTTATAGGAGGAAAATTGATAGTAGTAATGAAACAGTCTTCAAGTGAAGAGGATGTAGAAAAGGTTAAGGAGAAAGCAATTCAGCAGGGGCATGAACCTTTGGTTATTTATGGTGTAGAAAGAAATGTTGTAGCTGTTAGTGGAAAAGTTAATGATGATCACCGAGCTGTGATGAAATTATTACCAAATGTAAGTCGAGTAATACCTGTGGGCAAACCATATAAGTTAGCAAGTAAAAATTATAAAAAAGATAATTCAATTGTAAAAATAAAAGATTTGTCTATTGGAGGAGATAAGTTAGCAATAATTGCAGGGCCAGATAGTGCCGAAACTCAAGAACAGACTATTGAAACTGCGTTAGCTGCAAAAGAAGCTGGTTCAAATGGATTAAGAGGTGGTGCGTTTAAGCCAAGAACCTCTCCTTACAGCTTTCAAGGGTTAGGTGAGGACGGTCTCAAAATGTTAAAAGAAGCCTCAGAAATAACTTCTTTACCTCTATTTAGCGAGATTATGGATGCACAGCATTTATCTATGATGGAAAAATATGTAGACGTTTTACAAATTGGGGCAAGAAATATGCAAAATTTTAAGCTCCTTGAAGCAGTAGGGGAATCTGAACTTCCTGTTTTACTTAAAAGAGGAATGTCGGCAACATTAGACGAGTTACTTCTTGCTAGTGAATATATTTTGTCAAGAGGTAATGAAAATGTTATGTTGTGTGAGAGAGGCATTAGAACATATGAAACAGCAACAAGAAACACTTTCGATATCAATGCAATTCCGTTTCTAAAACAAAATAGTCACTTACCAGTCATTGCTGATCCAAGTCATGCAACTGGCGATAATCAATTAGTCGAACCGGTAGCTTTGGCTGCTATAGCTGCTGGAGCAGACGGCCTTTTAATTGAGATTCACCCAAGACCAGATGAGGCTTTATGTGATGGTCCACAAGCATTACTACCAACAGAATTAAAAACTTTAATTGATAAAACTTCAATTGTTGCAAAGGCGGTTGGAAGGTCTGTATAGATGATAAAGAAAGTTCACATAATAGGCCTAGGTTTAATGGGTACAAATATAGGTATAAAATTAGTTGAAAAGGGGATCCTTGTAAGTGGTACTGATATTCTTGACAAAAATATTGCAAGAGCAAAAGAATATGGCGCTTTAAATAGTGAATTTGATTCTGAAGATAATTATGATCTGACAATTTTGTCCATGCCAATAAATGAGATTATTAGTTTTTTTGATAATGATTTTTCCTTAACAAAAACAAAATTGATTATAGACCTAGGAGGAACAAAACATTTGATAAGGCTGAAAATGGATGATTCAGCAATACCTTGTGTAGGAGGACATCCACTTTGTGGAGTTGCTGATAATGAAACATGGGAACCAAACCCAGAGATTTATAACAATGCCCCTTTTCTACTTTGTCAGACAAATTCATCAAATAATGAAGTTATAAAAATTGCTTCATACTTTGTCTCATTAATTGACTCAAAAGAAATTTGGATTGACTCAGAAAAGCATGATGAACTGATTTCACTTACAAGCCATTTGCCTCATATGTTAAGTTCAGCTTTAGTATCAGTTGCAATGAAAGAACAAAATCTTACTGAATTGCTTAATTTAGCATCAGGGGGGTTTGATGGTGCTACACGACTATCTAGGACTTCACCAAATATGATTTCAGACATGTATTTAACAAATATGGAAAATGTAAAGAATTTAATTACCAAATTAATTGATGAACTTCAAGAAATCTTAGCTATTGAAGATGAAGGTGTGATGCATAAGTACTTATTTGAGACTGTTGAATGGAGAAGAGCTTTAGCAACTAAATTTGGAGAACGAGACTTGTCATAATGAACACTATAGGGGGCTCAATAAAAATTATTGGTGATAAGTCAATTTCTCACAGAACAGTAATTCTTGGTTCTCTAGCTACTGGTGTTTCAAAAATTAAGAATATTTTATTATCAGGAGACACACTTTCAACTATAAAAATTTTTAAACAAATGGGTGTAAAGATTAATAACCCTTCAGAAAATTATATTGAAATTGAAGGAGTGGGTTTAAATGGGTTACAAAAACCTATAGAACCCTTAAATGCTGTGAACTCGGGTACTACTGCAAGGTTGCTTACGGGATTACTTTCCAAACAGAAATTTGAATCTACGTTAGAAGGTAGCGCTCAATTAAGCAAGAGACCTATGGAGAGAATCATTAAACCTTTATGTGAAAATGGAGCAAAAATAAAAGATAATAATGGTAAATTACCATTATTTTTTACACCTTCGGAATATACATTTGAACATATAAATTCAAGTAAACCTAGTGCGCAAGTTAAAAGTGGTTTACTCCTAGCATCTCTTTATCATGAAAGTTTTCAAACCACTATAACTGAGGAAACCCCTACTCGGGATCACACAGAAAGAATGTTAAGTCTTATGGGTGTTAATTTAGTTAGGTTGGGCAACAGTGTTACAGTGGAACCTAAATCAAAATTACAAAATATTGATTACAATGTACCCGGCGACCCCTCATCCGCAGCATTCTTAATAGCTATTGGAGTTCTAAGAAGCAAAGAACTTAATATTCAAAATGTATTATTAAATGAACGTAGAATCGGATTTTTAAAAATTTTACGAAAAATGAATGCAGATATAACTATTAAAGATGTTGAAGTTCAAAATAATGAAAATGTTGGAACCATAGTTGTTAAAAAATCTAAATTAAAAGGAGTAATAGTAGAGGGCAAAGATGTTGCTGATATGGTTGACGAGTTTCCAGTTTTTACACTTTTAGCATCACAAGCGGAGGGAAACACAGTAGTTGAAGGAGCAGAAGAGTTGAGGCTTAAAGAATCGGACAGAATAATGGCAATGGAAAACTTCATACTTAATCTGGGCGGTCAAATTAATACAAGTAGTAATGGGTATAAGATTTCAGGAATTCAAAAACTTCAAGGTGGACTTATTAAGACAGAAGAAGATCATAGAATTGCTATGACGGGAGTTGTTGCTAACTTATGTATTAATTCAGAAATAAAAATTGATAATACTGAATGTATTTCTGATTCTTATCCGAGTTTTTTTTCTGATCTTGAAAATATAGGAGCAGAATATGTCTCTTAAAATTGGCATTTTAGGTTGGCCACTCACTAAAACTCTTTCACCTTCCATACATAACATACTTGCGGAGTTTTCAAGTGTAGATTTAGTGTATGAAAAATTACCAGTAGAAAATTTGAGTGCAGAAAAGTTAGATGATATTCATACTAAATATGATGGATACAATGTAACAATCCCACACAAAAGAAAAATTTATGATTTAATAAAAAGTAAAGATTGTTCCAATATAACAGAGCTCGCTCAGGGAACTCAGGCGGTGAACACAGTTGTCCTTAAAAATTCAATAATCCATGCTACTAATACTGATATTGAGGGAATAAAAAAAACCTTTGAATCTATCAACTATGATTTAAGAAATAAAAAAATATTAATCCTAGGCAATGGAGGAAGCACACAAACATTTAACTATTTTTGTGATTCAAGTAATGAAGTCATAATCGTCTCAAGACAAAAAGGTGAAGACACAAAATTATATAGTGAAATATTAAATTTAGTCCCTGAAATTCAAGTCCTAATCAACACAACACCAATTGGGATGCCTCCTTTTGAAGATGAACTGCTTCCAGTGCCTTATGAATTATTTGAAAATCTCGAACTTTTTTTTAACTTTGGATATAAGACTAATTCAAAACTTACAGAAGGATTTTCTCAAAATGTTCAAATTATTGATGGAATAACAATGTTAATTGGACAAGCTATTTCATCATTTAATTTATGGACAGGGCAAGAAATCAAGTTTGATCATGTTTACCATGAGATACTGGAAAGGCTAAATAATGAAGATTAAATACCTGACAGCAGGGGAAAGTCACGGTCCTGAACTTACGGCAATTGTTGAAGGAATCCCATCTAATTTTGAAGTTACTAAAGAATATATTGATAAATTCCTTTTAAGAAGACAAAAAACTCTAGGGTCTGGTGGAAGGATGAATATTGAAAAAGACCAAGTATTAATTACTTCCGGTGTTGTAAACAAACTTACTACTGGTGGTCCAATTGCATTAAAGATAATAAATAAAGATTGGCAAAACTGGAAAGATAAGGAAATAGAACCTTATGTTGTTCCAAGGCCAGGTCATGCAGACTTAGTTGGAACCTTAAAATATAACCATGATGATATACGCCATACATTAGAAAGAGCTAGTGCTCGTGAAACCGCTATAAGGTGTGCTGTTGGTGCAATTGCTCATCAGATACTTTCTCAATTAAATATTCAACTAGTTGGATTTGTTTCATCTATAGGTGGTCAAAGTTTTAATCCAACAAACATAGCCGATATCACTTCTTTTAAAAATTTAATTGAACAATCTGATGTATCATGTCCTGATAAAAATGCTGCAGATTTGATGATTAAAGAGATAAAAGATGCAAGAAAGAAAAAAGACACTCTCGGGGGCGCCATAACGTGTATAGCAATTAATTATCCACCAGGGTGTGGAAGCTATGCTCAATTTGATAGAAAGCTTGATGCAAAAATTTCATCCTCAATGATTTCAGTTCAGAGTGTTAAAGCAGTCGAGATTGGTAATGGGTTTGAAGCATCAAAGAAATACGGTACAGAAGTACAAGACCAAATAAAACTTGATAATAATAAAATTAAACGAATATCTAACAACCTAGGAGGGTTTGAGGGAGGAATGTCAACTGGCGAACCAATCATGGTAACATCATATCTAAAACCAATTAGCACAACATTGACTCCAATCAAAAGTGTAGATCTTCATTCTGGCAAAGAAACTGAAACAATTTATGAAAGATCTGACACATGTGCAGTACCAAGAGCAGTTCCAATATTTGAAGGAGTACTTTCATTAGATTTACTGAACTCTCTTATTGAAAAAACTGGCGGCGATTCAAAAGATGAGATAGCAAAAAGAGTGGATAATCTTCAAAATTATAACATTGAGGACTTTGAGTTAAGTAATAAAAAATGGACAATGGGATATGAAAACGAGTAGAAGTAATTTTTTGTGTGGGTTCATGGGTGCTGGCAAGAGTACCCTTATTAAAGAAATTAACTCTAAAGAAAATATTACTTGTATGGATTTAGATCTTCATATTGAAAATCTTTATGGACCAATAAATAAAATTTTTGAATATAAAGGAGAAAATTATTTTCGATCAATAGAACAAGAAGAATTTTTTAAACAAGTTGATAAATTTGACTTAATAGCACTAGGAGGGGGAGCGGTTGAAAATAATGAAATCTATCAACATATATTAAAAAGTGGTAAAGCAATTTATCTTGAGGTTGATTTCAACATCCTTTGGAAAAGAATTGAAAACTCTAATAGACCTTTAGTTAAATTTGGAAAAGAATCAGTAAAAGGCTTATTCGAAAAAAGAATAGATAAATATCAATCTCTTCAACATATATTATCGATTTCAAGTGAAGAAAATTCTTATACGGCCTTACTCAATGCTTTGGAATTAAATAAATGACAGATAGTAATAAATATTCAGAAACTCTTGAAGAGCTTTTAAATGATTTGAACCAAACTAATAACAATCACGATTTAGTAATTGTTGATTCTAATTTAGAATTTTATAATTTTGAAAAACTACTCAACACAGACGTTTTATATATTGATATTTCTGAAAGTACAAAAAATTTAGTATCTGTTGAAAGGGTTTGGAATGCATTATTTGAGCATAATTTAAATAGGTTGAGCAATTTATTAATAATAGGAGGAGGAGTTCTTTTAGATGTATGTGCATTTGCAGCTAGTACCTATAAAAGAGGTATTTCTTTTTGTTTAGTGCCAACAACTCTTCTTGCAATGGTTGATGCAGCACATGGTGGAAAAAATGGTTTTAATAATGATTATGGTAAAAATCAAATAGGAACCTTTACCGAGCCTAAGTCAATTTTTGTCTGCCATGAGCTACTAGATTCACTTTCTGAAAAAGATTACAAGGATGGCTTAATTGAGCTAATTAAACATGGTCTAATAGGAAGTAGTGAGATTTATGAACAATTGTCTCTGGGTTCAGAGTATAAAGTTAGTCTCGACACAATTAAAAAAGGAATAAAAATAAAGCTGGATATTGTAAGTGAAGATTTTACAGAATTAAATAAAAGAAAATTATTAAACTTTGGTCATACTATTGGTCACCTCATTGAGAAAGATTCTGAATTTAAAGTTTCCCATGGAGAGGCTGTAGCAATTGGAATTTATTATGAATTGTTACTTTCAAAGAAACATATGGGATTACCACAGGAAGTAATCAACTCCTATTTAAAATATTTAGAAAAAATTGACTACAGCTATACTTATAAATTTTCTAAAGGAAAGGATTCCATTATGGAAGCTTTAAAGAATGATAAAAAAAGTTTAATAGACAATGTTGATATAGTGCTTCTTTCAGGTATATCTATGCCAAATATAATCAATTTAAGCTTCGATGAATTATTTGAGGTGATTGACTATTAAAAAAATTTTTATTGCTAATGGTCCTAATCTTAATTTTCTTGGAATAAGAGAATTAAAAAAGTATGGCTCAACAACTTATTCCGAATTAATTCAAACAATTGAACGTAAAGCATCAAGTTTAAGTTTAGAAATTGAATTCTTTCAATCTAATAATGAAGGGGAGATTGTAGATTATATTCAAATGATTAGTCAATTTAATGATGTTTGGCTTATCTTTAATCCAGGAGCTTTTACACACACAAGTGTCTCAATAAGAGATGCAATATCAATATTTTCTCAAAATAACAAACTTGTCGAAGTACATATTTCAGACATAAATGAAAGAGAAGATTTTAGAAAAATAAACCTCATAAAAGAATTTTCTAAGCACTCAATTATTGGTCAAGGCGTAGATGGATATTTGAAAGCATTGGAGTATATTGATGGAGAATAAAATGAATATCGCCTATCAGGGAACCCCCGGATCATATTCCGAGCAATTACTAAAAACTATTTTTCCGAATTCGCTTTATCAGCCTTGTGAAACCTTCTCATCATTAATTGACTTTGCAAGCGAGTCGGGAAATTTTGGGCTTCTTCCTGTAGAGAACTCAATTGCTGGGACAGTAAATGAAGCTTATGAAGAGCTTATTGAAAGCGACTTAAGTATATTTGGAGAGTATATAAAAAAAATTAAACATAGTTTAATTGCACTTCCCGAATCTAGTTTAGAACTCATATCTAACGTAATTTCTCACCCCCAAGCACTTCAGCAATGCAGTAAATACCTACAAAAAAATAATTTTAAAATTACACCTGTTTTTGACACCGCGGGAAGTGTTTATGAAGTATTAAGAACAAACGACAATACAACGGCTGCCATAGCTGGAGAACATTTTGATAGTGATGATAGATTTAAAATCTTAGAAAAAAATATTTCTAATGACTCAGAAAATTTTACAAGATTTTTATTTATAGGTTTACAACCTCCAAATATTTCACTAATTAACAACAAATTTTCTTCAGTTTTAATTTCTGATGACAGGCCTGGGTCATTACTTAAATCTTTAAATATATTTAATGATTTAAATATTAACCTAACAAAACTTGAGTCTCGACCAATTCTAGGAAGGCCTTGGGAATACAAATTTTATATTGATTATGAATTAAGTGATTCAAATCTACAACATGAATTGATTGAAAGAATAGACTTAGTAAGTAAAGAATTTAAAATATTAGGACACTATCCAAAAGCTAATCAAGAATAGACCACTTTATATCTTCTCCACCATCTTCAATTTGTAGATTACAGGATTCCAATATATTTCTAATAGTATCTGAAAGCTCATAATTTTTTTCTTCTCTTAGCTTTCCACGAAGAGAAATAAGCTCTTCAACTATTTTTGAAAAACGTTCATTGTTCAATTTATTTTTTTCAACTTCAATTTCTAATTTTGCTATTTGTTTTAAATAATGAGTATCTTGACTTTCATTTTTCAAAATTTCTTTTTGGTTTTCTGTATTTTTTTTATCTGGTTTTAGAAGATCTTGAAGAATTGATAGGTTTTCAGCAGTACCATTATCAAATTCATGAACTCCTTTTTTATTGATTACTGTCAATTTTCCTAGACCCTTTACTTGAAACAAGTCCTCTTTACCAGAAATAATAAGTGCAGTATGCTCATCTATTCCAAGTATGTTTGAATAAGACTGTTGGAGGAGTTTTTCGATTCTATTCTTCCCAACATAACTATAACTAGTATCGTGGTTACCACCTTCTTTGTTATTAAAGTGTGGAACAACCGAACAGGATAAGTCATAAGCATTTAAAATATTTAATCCCTTTTCCCAAAAAGGGTCTTTACCAACTTTGTATATTTCATAAACTGGAAGTGTACTCTCACCTAATGTTGTAGCTGCTGCACTAGCAAACAGGGCATTTTTACCCCCTGAAAGATGGTTTAACAATATTGATTGAATTTGATTATCTGACCAAAGTTTGCTTGCATAGCTAGGGCTACCAGGACCAGCAAAAATGAATGATGCACTTTCTAATAATTGAATTGTTTTAAAAAAAGATTTACTATTCAGCTCTTCAATTTTTCTAAACGAAGCTAACTGAATCTCAATATTTAAACTAGTTTTATAAAAATCTTGGATTTTTTCAACAAGTTGATCAGCATTTTCTTGAAATCCAAACGGTGAGTCAATCATAAAACAATTAGATGATGCTTCATCATCTAAAAGTTCACGATGCACACTGACTAAATTAGGACTTGTCTCACCCGATCCCAATATAGCTATTTTTCCAAGTTCACTTTTCATCTATCTATTATATATTTTTTTTCTAATCATCTAAAGGTGTATAATTGTAGTGTGATAACTTTATTAGCAAAAATTCTTGAAAAATTCACAATTGAATTTATTCCGAAATTACCACTTTTTTTTAGAACCCCTCTGTATGTCAATATTTTAAGATTAAGGAAAGTTAGAGATAGGCTAAGACTGGATGTGACATCTAACAATCCAACATTTCAGGAACGTATGGATTACGCTCTTGATTCAAGAAATAATCTAAATAATTCTGGACAAAAACTACTTAAATATAATAAAGAAGTTTTGCTTGAAGAAGTTAATGGAGCTCCTATAAAGATATTTAAGTTTACTCCTCCAAATGCAAATAACGAAAAATATGGCGTCTATTTTCATGGAGGTGGTTATTTTGCTGGGAGTATAAATTCCCATAAAAATTTGATTTCAATAATTTCAAATAATTCCAACTTAATAATATATTTTTTTGAGTACAGGTTAAGCCCAGAGCATAATTTTCCTGCTGCTCATGATGATGCAAAATTAGCAGTGAGCTATATTGATGAACTTCATAAAAACCAACAGAGTATTTGGATAGGTGAATCAGCTGGTGGAGGACTTGCGACTGGAGTCACTGTAGATGACTCTTATAATATCAAACCTGATAATTTAATTCTGCTCTCACCTTGGTTAGATTTGTCAGATTCAGCAGAAGATAAAAAGTATCTAAAAAATAAGGATGTGACAATTATTATCGAAGGTATGTATGAAGTAGGTGAGTATTATGCAGGAGAATACGGAACTAGTAATCCAATCCTTTCACCAATCTACGCTGATATAAAAAGCTTTCCTGATGTTTTAATTCAAGTGTCTACCGATGAGTTGCTATATAACGATGCAATTGAATTTTCAAAAAAGTTGAGAGATAAGAATGTCAATGTAGAACTACAAACTTGGAGTGGTGTCTGGCATGCTTGGCAGTTTTTCCCCATTAAAGAATCTTATGAAGCAATAGAGAATATTATAAGTTATATTAAATCTCTAGAGGTTCATTCATCTAAATGATGTAGGGCAAATCCAAACGGAAGCTCTAATCTATTATCTTCCATTGTGGTTCGATCTTTTAAAATCTTATATGTCTCATCATCTGTCGTAATTTTTCCGCCATTTAAAATTATGCTTCGTTTACAAATTTCTAGTGCCATTGGTATATCATGTGTTACCAGAATTAAAGATATATCTAAATTTTTTAAAATTTCGACTAATTCCCTGCGAGATGCAGGGTCTAGGTTTGAACTTGGTTCATCTAGTACTAACAGTTCTGGTTTTGAAGCCAAAACAGACGCTATTGCTACTTTTCTTTTTTGACCAAAACTTAAATGGTGAGGGGGTTTTTCTGCGTAATCTAACATTTTTACTTTTTGAAGTGCCTCTACTGCATTTTGTTCAGCTTCCTCGATTGAATATCCAAAATTTTTTGGCCCAAACATAACATCTTCTAACACTGTTGGCATAAATAATTGGTCATCAGGATCTTGAAATACTAAACCAACAGTTTTTCTAATTTTATTAATATTTTCTTGGGAGTATTTTAAATTATTAATTTCTATTTTTTCATCTAAATTTCCAAGAATTCCATTTAGATGAAGAATAAATGTTGTTTTTCCAGCACCATTTGGTCCCAGAACCGCAACACGTTCATTTTTTGAAAGTGTGAAAGTAATATTTTCTAAGGCTTTAAACCCATCAGGATACTCAAAGCTTAAATCGTTTACATTTAAATATGGTTTATTCATATCAGAATTCTATCGATAATTGTTATACATATAGAAATTGTAGAAAATACCAGTAGTAATTTGGAAGATTTATACTCTCTTTCTTTAAGCTCAATCGAACCACTAAACCCTCGAGAAAGCATAGAGTTATAAACTCTTTCACCCCTCTCATAACCCCTTATTAAAAGTGCTCCAGAAGCATAAGCTATAGGCCTGAGTCCTTTAATACCTTTCTCATCATATCCTCTAGATTTCATGGCAACTCTTACACGCTTGAACTCATCAATAAACACATCAATATACCTAATTGCAAACGAAAGAATTGAAATTAATAATGGTGACAATTTTAATTTTTGAAGTCCATATATTATCTCAATATTTGATGTAGTTGCCGTTAAAACTATGGCCAAAGAAACACAAAGAGTAATTTTTATCAAAATGGATATCATCTCGTTAAAACCAGTTTCATATACAGAAACTGAAAAGAATTCAAATATTACTTGATTATCACCCTTACTAATAAATGGTAGAAATAATGCAAAAAGTATAAAAGGAATATCAATTGAGAGTCTTTTAAAGTAGGTTATAATTTTAATTTTTGAAAGATAAAGTAAATATAAAACTATCAGAAATTGTAAAAATATTAAAAGATTGTTTTCAAGGCTTAAGAAGGCTATTGAAAAAACAATACAAAATGTTGTGAATATTTTAAGCTCTGGCTTTAATTGGCTTAATATCGAATCCCCGTGTATTTCTAAATGATGCGAATGGCTTGTATCCATAATTTACTATGTTACTGCAAATAGTTTGCAATAACAGAATCAATTACAGTTTTTACATTGACCTGAATATATAAAATGGTTGTTTATATCTTCAAAATTAGAATCTTTTCTTAATAAATCATCTATTTTTTTACTAGTGCTTTTCTTTAAATCGACAATCTTCTTGCAAACTTCACAAATAATATGAAAGTTTGAGTACTCATTTTTTACATAAAAAATACCAGATCCATGTACTTGATGAGAGTGTTCAATAATATCAATATCTTCTAGCAATTCTAAAGTTCTATAAACTGTTGCTAAATCAATATTTTTATCCTTCTTTACTGATTCAGTGTGAAGCTCCTCAACAGTAAAATGTTTATGACCTGAATTTTCCAAGATTGTACAAATTACTTCTCGAGCATTAGTAATTCTGTACCCTCTTTTTTTCAAATGATTAGCGAAGTCCATATTCAAGTATATTATAAGGAAGGATACCGAAGTCATGAAAAAAAAATTTTTAAAAATATTAAATAGATATAGTTTGATATATTTACCTGTTGCTTGGGTTATAGGCCTCGCAATATTCTTTATTGCTTTCGAACCTATCTCTGCACTTTATTTTTTAAGCTTCGCAGTTATTGGAATTTTTTATGCTCTATTTTTTTATACCTCAAATAGAAAAATGGTAGATGATTCATATAGTTTTTCTGATTATAAATATTCAATCATTGAATTCTATTCAGATTATTGACTAGGATGCACAGCTTCAAAATTCATAGTTGATGAATTCAAGAAAAATAATCCAGAAATATATTTTGTTTCAATTAATGCCAGCAAACAGAAAGACCATCCATTTATAGATACTTACAAACTTTATAACACTCCTACATATGTATTAATAAATAATCATGGTGAAAAACTAGGACGAAGAGTTGGAACATTTAACCCTAATTATTTTTTAAATAAAACAAGCTAGGAAATCTTATCGCCCAATTTTGCATTTTTATCTGGATTTAAAAGCAGTACATCTCCGTTAGAGGTTATAGAACCTAAAACTAAACATTGACTCATAATTGGCCCAATTTGTTTATCACCAAGATTAATAACAGCAATACATTTTTTATTTTCTAGTTCCTTTAATGTGTAATTTGTAACTTGAGCACTAGTTTTTTTGACACCAATATCCAAACCAAAATCTATAGTTAATATATACGCTGGTTTAATGGCCTCTTTGAATTCTTCAGCTGAGATTATCTTTCCAACTCGAATATCCAGTTTTGAAAATAAATTTATATTTTCGTTTTCCATATAACAAACATAATTACATACTTATTACATGTCAAAAATATTAATTCTAAGTGCTGGCACAAGCAAAAATTCTTACAATAGCCAATTAGCAAGGCATCTTAGTGTTCACATGAGTGAAAACAATCTTGATAACAATATTTATGAAAATCTTTTTGAGGGTATTCCATTTTTGCTTGACCCAAATGACGATGTTCCTGAAAAAATAGTTTCTATGAGAAAATCTTTTGAGAAATCAGATAAATTAATTATTTTTAGTCCAGTTTACAATGGAGGTTTCCTTGCACATTTAAAGAATGTTTTAGATTGGCTTTCATTGGCATATGATGATAAAAGATATAACTCTCTCTTTAAAGATAAACATGTGGCAGTTGTCACAACTGTAAAAGGAGTGGGTGGAAATGCAGAAAAAGCCTTCGAAATTTTGAGTATGCAACTATCAAATTACGGGTTGTTTGTTTTTGAAAACTTCCATCTCATTACCAAGTCAGACCATTTAAATCTTGATGATATAACTAAAAACAATCAAATTTTAGAATCGCTTCATACGTTTATTAATGAATTTTTAAACGAGTAATTTTTTTTTAATTATCGATTCTAATTTAGAAGTAAGTTCTTCTACGGTATAGTCATTAGGATTATAAATTGGATCCATAATTTCTATATGAACATCTCCACTTTTAAGCCAAACCTTTCCTTTAACCATTAGATTGTGAGCATTATGTGAAACTACAGGAATGATAGGTAAATTAAAATCTTTAGAAATGTAAGCCGCACCTTTTTTGAATGGGAGTAAATCTTTTTGATTACTTCTTTTACCTTCTGGGAAAACCATTATCGAGTTTTTATGTTCTAATACTTTTTTGATAGAGTAATTTATTTTATCAAAGTTTGCACTAGCATTTTCTCTATCAATTCTTGGCAACCCTAAAACCTTAAGCACTCTTCCAAAAACAGGTATTCTAAATAATTCAGATTTTGTTAAAAAGCGAATAGATACTGGAAGTGCAGTTATGTGTGTAAAAATATCTAATGTTGAAGGATGATTGGACACAACAACATAACTTTTACTTGTATCTATTTTTTCCGAACCTTCTACTACTAAATTAATACCAACAAACTTTAACCCAACCCAGCCAAAAAATTCATACAACTTTGTTGCGAGGTGCCTTCCTTTTGGCAAAAAAGAAGTTAAGACTATAGAGATCATCAGCGGAGAAAAGACACAAACCATAAAAATAGGAAACAAAATAAAAGTTTTTATAAAAATTTTAAGTGTTATTTTTTCTGACATAATTGTATTCTAAGAAAAAAGCACATGTGTTTTCAAATACTTATACCAAATTGTTTTTTGACGCTAATGCTTAAAAAGTAGAATGAACTTGCACATAAAATAAATCCAAATGTTGGAGGTAATAAATTCCAATAATTTATTCCACCAAGATACGACCCATATGTAATTGCATCATATATCATCATTCCCCAATTTGGAGTCCAGCCTACTTGTCCATAGAAGGATGCAAACCCATATGCAAGTATTCCATAAGTTGTACTTGCAAGCATATAACTAACAGAATAAGGAACAACAATCGGCATTATATGTCTTGTTGCTATGTAGAAGTTTCTTGCTCCCAGTAATTTTGAAGCAGTAATAAATTCTTGGGTGGAGATTTCTATAACTTTTGACCTGACGACTAAATAACAAATTCCTAGACCAGATATAAAACCGTAAATAATCCCAACAAGTGAGGGAGAGAGTTTATCTGTGAAGTCTCCGGTTCCAAGAATTAATAAAATTATTGGGGGAGATATTAATATCAAGCTTGAAGACACTTCTTTTATAATCTTATCAGTACTTTTTAATATAAACGGAATAGTTGTTCCAAAAAATAAACTTGTAGCAATACCAATAAAAAAAGAAAAGACTGATAACTGAATTAATGGCCTAGAACCTGCCATCAGCATACTTAGCACATCTCTTCCAAGAGGATCTGTACCCAAAAAATGAGAAGAAGAAGGTGTTGTCGGATGAGGAAATATTTCTATATCGAAGCCAACAATAGGATCATAAATATTTTCAGGCCAGATGTTTCCAAGTAGCCAAGTGTGAACCAAGCTACTTGTAATTAAAAGACCCAAACAGAAATAACCAATTTTTCCATGATATGTTTTATATGTACTTTTTAATAAATAAGAGATCATTTAAGCCTCACTCTAGGGTCAATTATTACTTGGACCACAGAAATTGTTATTCTCAAGAATGCCGTTAAGAGAGCTAAAAGTAGGAATAGTCCCATAGCTGCATTGGAGTCTTGATTCATAATTGATTGGTACAATACACTCCCCATTCCATTCCAACCAGTAGTAGATTCAACAATTACTAGGGACGCAATCGTATATGGAAGACCGAGTGTCAATCTTGTTGCAAAAGGACCAAAAGAGTTTCTTAAAATATGCTTATTGTAAATTTTGTGTTTAGAGTAGCCAAGTGCGCGAGCGGTCAAAATGTGAGGTTCTCTAGCTATATTCTGTGTAATAACATTATTAATGAGAATATATTCACCCACAAAAAATATCGACAATATTGCGATTGTCTTAAATGCATTTTTTGAATTCAGAATAATATCTGAAATTAAGATATCATTCTGTAATACAAAAACATAAAAAAGAATCATAATCGAAAATACAAATCCACGCTTGCTGGCTTTATTGTTTAAAAAAACATCTAAGGATTGGACAATGAAGAGAGTCACTCCGAAGAGAAATAAAAGTAAAATAATATCAAACTCACTTTCGCTAATTGACAGACTGCTTATGGGAGTTTTTTCAAGGTCAAAAGTCAAAGATAAGAAAGTGTAAAAATTTTCAATTCTTTCATCTATAAGAAACAAAACAATTGGGGGAAACAAGCTAATAAAAAGAGTTGCTACAGTATCGGAAAAGATTTTATTTTTATGAAGTTTTGATAGGGGGGTTTTAATTGAGGGAATTCTTGATATGTAAAATGCTAAAGTGAAAGATGGAATTAGGACTTGAAGAGTAGGTAGCACTGTAGACATGATATCTTTACCAGATCTTTGCCTAAACCCACCAGTAGTAATTTCACCGTTAAACACACCAAGTATCCATCTAAAATATCTTTGATAAAGTGGGTCATTGGCCCCTAGGGTCTCTCTAAGAGCATCTAATTCTGCTTGGCTCATCATTAGCCTTAGTGGAGTTAAAAAGTCTCCTGGGATAAGGATATTAATACCGTAGAACATTATTAGTAGGAAAATTAAAATTGAACTTATGGATGTAGCTATTTCTTTAAATATGAATTTAATCATTGTTTCGCATGTCTACATAAGGTAAAACTTTTTGAACCACCGGACCAATACCAATCACAAAAAGAATAGTAACATAGCCTACAAGACCACCTAAAAGCCATCCTGTTAAAAATGCGAGTAATTCAATAATGTTTCTTGCTGTACCAATTTTAAGACCTTTTGCCTCAAGTCCAACCATTATTCCATCTCTAGGACCCACTCCTAAGTTGCCCCCGACGTAAATGGCAGTTCCTGCACCTATAAGAATGATCCCACAAAAAATAAGTAGCAAACCTACAAAAACATTTTCAGATAAAGGAAAATTAGGAATTATTAAATCAGCAACCGTTCCAACAAGAAAAATATCGATAATAGTTCCTATTCCCGGCCTCTGCTTTAATGGAATCCATAAAAGCATCACAGCAATACCTGTAATTATAATTGTTCTTCCATAGGTAATATTGAGAGTTTTCGAAAGTCCATCATGGAAAACCCCCCATGGACCAAGGCCTAAATTAGCTAAATAATTTAAAGAAATTCCAATTCCGATTAAAGATGTGCCGGATAAAACTTGTAGTAATTGTCTCAACTTTGTTGACATTCACAAAGGATACAAGCTAAAAAAAAATATAAACCAAGTAGAATATTGATAATGAAAAAATTCTCTATTTTATTAATTGTTTTTCTGAGTTTCTGTAGTCAAGAAGATGCAATAGAAGATATTGCTATAGAGCCAGAAGCTCTTACTTCGACTACAGAAGTTAAAGATGAGGCAACAACAACAAGTATTGAAATTATTCAATTAGATTCTTTTGAAAATGTATCTTATTCAATTATTAAGGAAAAAAGTAGAGTTGGATATCTTGCTCCAAAACAGTTTTTAAATTCTGGATTAGAAACTGTAGAGGGAATTACAAATGAAATTATTGGGGAGTTCACCCTTTCTTTATCTGAATGTGACCAAGCAGATTCTTGTCTTTTAATCACGAATTTAATTATTAGAGCAGATATTTCAACATTGAAAAGTAATAGTGTCATAAGAGATCAAGCTTTAAATAATCAATGGCTTCAGTCTGCTATATTTCCTGAAGCTGTATTCAGAATAGATGAACTTGTATTACCTAATAAAGATTTTGACTCAAAGGTGGAAGACACTATTGTTGGAAAATTATCTATTAGAGAAATTGAACTAGATACGCCTTTTTCAATTACAGCCTTTTTGGATGGAGATAAGATATTTATATCAGGTTTTACTGAAATTGATACAACTTGGTTTGGATTTGATGCTCCCACAAAATTTAATGCTTGGGAAGTTTTAAACCCAATAGGTATAAAAGTGGAATTAGTTGCCGGACTAAAAGATTAATTGAATATAAAATTAAATTACTACGATTTAGAAACTCTTCATGTTTCTATTGCAAATGATTATGCTGCAGTTTCAATTTTGATTTTTGATAAAAAAGAAATCGTATATATAAAAAGATCTAACGAAATGCCAACACACAAAGGCCAAATTGCGTTCCCTGGTGGTAAAAGAGAAGAAGAAGATATAGATATTGTTAGTACTGCAGTTAGAGAATCAACAGAGGAGCTTTTATTGTCTGAATCAACTATTAAACCTTTTGGTTATTTAAATTCTATAGACACTGTTGAGTATAAATTTGATGTCTATCCCATTGTTTGTCAATTACTTGAAAAGCCAAAGAATTTTAATGTAAGTGAAGTCCAGGAAATATTTTTTGTTGAAATTAAAAAGTTGTCTAATCCCAATAATTGGAGTTATCGAGGCACCTATCCTGATGATTGGATCTTTATGATTGGAAAAGAAATCTTATGGGGGGCAACAGCAAAAATAACACGAAGGTTATTAAATTTAGATTTAAGACAAACTATCTGATTCGTCTTTTACTGCTAGATATAAAGAAATAAAAATTAATAATAAAGTTACAAAAAATACATTACTTATAACTTCATTTAAAAAAATATAACCCATCAATATTCCAACAATAGGCACAATGTAATCAACTAATGTGGTAAATGTTGCTGAAAATCTTTTAATTGTATACAAAAATAGTGAATAATTGAAAATATCAATAAAAGCTAAGCCTGTTAATTTTAATGACTCTGATAACGAAAGAATTTCAATTTCTCCCCCTAAAGTGAAAAATAAAATTATAGAAAGACCAGCGCCAAACAACCATTGAGTTAAAAGATAAGTTTTACCTGGTATAAATTTGAGGTGTTTTTTATTTGTAATATTACTAAGTGCTAACCCTTGAACTCCAACTAAAGCTAGTAGACCACCTGTAATTAGATCTCCTTCTTTTGAAAGCCCAGTTTCTCCTGAGAAAAAGAGAATTACTAAACCTATAAGTCCAATTAATACAGAAATTAATTTAATTCTCGTAATTTTTTCTTCTTTAAAAAATAGCAATACCCAAAAAACAGTAAATAGTGGGATAGTTGATATAAATATACTTTGCAATCCTGAAGATATATTTTTTAATGCATAAATAAAAGTCCATCCAGGAATAAATATTGCTAAAAATCCAGTAAGACACCCCTTGAAGAAAAAAGACAAATTGAGTTCACTAAAGAACTCTTTGAAACAATATAAACTTATTAAGAAAGTAACCAGTGTAATTCTTGCAGTTACAATAAATATCTCACTTACTCCATCAAGTAAAAGACTTCGATTTAACAAGCCATGGAATCCAAATAGTGTTCCGATTAAAATAATATTTCTTAAACCAGAGTAAGCAGATAATGGCCTTTCAGATTTGATAAAAAACTCTCCAATTCGATTTAGTTTATTAGAATAGCAGATATGAAAACAGTTTTTTCCGGAATTCAACCCAGTGGCCTAGTTCACTTAGGCAATCTATTAGGTGCAATTAATAATTGGGTAAAGCTTTCAAATGACGAGTCAAAAAATTATTTCTGTATCGTAGATTTACATTCTCTAACTGCAATGCCAGATAAAACAAGTTTGAAAACGAGTATACGAGATACATTAAAAGTTTTAATGGCAAGTGGAATTAATATGAAAAATTCTGTTATTTATGTTCAGAGTGATCTAAAAGAACACGCTTATTTGTCTTGGATATTATCAAATTTTTGCCAGGTAGGCGAGCTACAAAGAATGACCCAATTCAAGGAGAAATCTAATTCATTTGGTACACACTCTGGACTCTTAACTTATCCAATATTGATGGCAGCTGATATATTAATTCATAAGGCAAATGAGGTGCCTGTAGGGGACGACCAAACACAGCATTTAGAACTTACTAGAAATATTGCCGACAGATTTAATAATAATTATGGTGACATCTTTCCAATTCCTGAAAAAACAAGTGGTAAGTCTGGTGCAAGGCTGATGTCTTTGAGGCATCCAGAAAATAAGATGTCTAAAAGTTCAGATGATATTAATGGAACGATCTACTTTAATGACTCTAAAGATTCAATAATAAAGAAATTCAAGTCGTCTGTTACTGATTCTCAGAATGAAATCAAATATGACTTAGAATCAAAACCAGGTATTAGCAATTTAATTGAAATTTATTCTGCAATTAATGCGACTGAATTAAAAGAAACAGAAAAACAATTTCAAGACTTTAGATATGGTGATTTTAAATTAGCTGTCGCAGAAACTGTAATTAATTATTTAGAACCCATTGCAGAAAAATTTGAAGAAATATCTGATAGCGAAGTTGATTCAGCAGTAGAAAATAATTTAAAATTGGCAAAAGTGTCAGCTGAATTGACAATTTCAGAAATCGAAACAGCTTTAGGGATAGATTAAGCATTAATGGATTCAACTTCAAAAATTCCTGAATCATGGAAAGAATTTTTAAACCCTAGTCAAATAGAGGCAATAGAAACAATAAATGGACCTGTACTGATAATGGCTGGTGCTGGTTCCGGAAAGACTAGAGTCTTAACTCATAGGTATGCACATTTAGTTAGAAATCAAAATATCGATGTTGAAAATATACTAGCAATTACTTTTACCAATAAAGCTGCTGAAGAAATGAAAATTCGAATAAGTGAGTTATTAAATTTAAAGATATCTCCAAGGTGGATATCTACATTTCATAGCTTGTGTGTGAAAATACTAAGAGTGGACGGAAATAAGATTGGATACAACAATAATTTTACGATTTATGATCAACTAG
The DNA here is from genome assembly GCA_902519215.1 of uncultured Candidatus Actinomarina sp. Taxonomy (GTDB): domain Bacteria; phylum Actinomycetota; class Acidimicrobiia; order Actinomarinales; family Actinomarinaceae; genus Actinomarina. Next base: position 26,598 of record CABYIX010000012.1, read on the forward strand.
ATACTGTAAAAGTTGTCCGCCTTTGCATGTCAGAAAATGGATTGGATACTAAGCAATATTCACCAAAAAAAATTCGTGGACATATATCAAATTTAAAAAATGAAATGAGATTGCCAGCTGAAGCATTGGAAAATGCAGAATCATTTTTTGATGTAAAAGTTGCAGAAATTTATTCAAGCTATGAGAAAAAGTTAATTCTTGCAAACGCAATGGATTTTGATGACCTACTTTTAAAGACAGTAGATTTGTTGAATACTAATGAGACAGTATTAAAAAAATGGTCTAGAAAATTTCAATTTATTATGGTTGACGAATATCAGGATACCAACCACGTCCAGTACAAACTAGTTGAGCTCTTAGCGTCTGATAATAAAAATATTTGTGTTGTTGGTGATTCAGATCAAAGCATTTATGCATTTAGAGGGGCAAATATTAGAAATATTTTAGAATTTGAAAAAGATTTTAATAATGCAAAAATTATTCAATTAGATAAAAACTACAGGTCAACTAAAAAAATATTAAATTTAGCAAATTCTATCATTTCTAATAACGACAGAAAAATAGAAAAGAATTTATGGACTGATAATAAAGAAGGTCAAGATATTTCATCAATTAAATTTCGTTCTGAAAAAGATGAGGCAAAATGGGTAGCTGAAGAAATTAGGAATATAATTAGTCAAGATCAATCTGCCGAAGTTGCAATTTTCTATAGAACAAATAGCCAATCACGATTATTTGAGGAGGAACTCAGAAAGATAAATTTGAATTACAAATTGGTAGGGAGTGTTGGTTTTTATGAACGTAAAGAAATAAAAGATATAGTTGCCTATCTCCAGTTTTTAATCAACGACTTAGATACGGTTTCGTTCGAGCGAATAGTTAACGAACCCAGAAGAGGAATTGGAGAGACTTCAAAAAAGAAAATTAGAAATTATATGGATGAAAATAATAAATCAGTAATAGAGACCCTTGATTCTTTATATGATTTTAAAAATCTCTCAAATAGGGTTATATCAAATTTATTAGATTTTAAAGACCTAATTGATGAACTTAAAACATACGCCTTAGAAGGACCTTCAAAAACTATAGAAAAAATTCTAGATTTAACAGGATATAAATCAAATTTAATTAAAGAGGGCACTTTAGAAGCACAGATGAGACTAGAGAACATAGAAGAGCTTTTAAACTCAGCTTTTAGTTTTGAAAATCTTTACGATGAAGATATTGAAGACCCTTACTCAAAATTAAGAGATTATCTCCAGTCTATTGCTCTATTTTCAGATACAGACAAATTAGAAGATAGCGACAAGATACTGCTCATGACATTACACAATGCAAAAGGTCTTGAATTTCCATTTGTATTTATGACTGGAATGGAAGAGAATTTATTTCCACACGAGAGAAGCTCCCAAGGAGACTCTTCTGAAATAGAAGAGGAACGAAGGTTATGTTATGTAGGAGTAACTAGAGCAGAACAGAAGCTTTATTTAACACACTCCTGGTCTCGAACTCTTTGGGGTGGTACAGTTTATAATTTACCAAGTAGATTCCTAGAAGAAGGAGCTAACCATTTTATTACTGAAGATCATACAAATGATTTTACTAATAATACAGATAGTCAGAACTTAGGAGAAGTTGGCAAAGTTGTGATACATGAAAAGTATGGTGAGGGCGTTATAAAAGAAGTAAACGGAAATGAAATAACTGTAGAGTTTTCGGAAGACATAGGAACAAAGTACTTGGATGTTGAATGGGCTCCAATAAAATTTCAATAAATATCAAGCATAATTTTTATTTTTTTGTAATCTATATTCTTGTTATAACAATATGAATTTATTTGAATACCAAGGTAAAGAACTTTATAAAAAATTTTCTATCCCTACACCAAAATCAACATTTATAAAATCTAAATCTGAACTCAAATCAGACCATGGCTTAAGTTATCCAGTAGTGGTTAAAGCACAAGTGCAAGTTGGAGGCAGAGGCAAAGCTGGCGGAATTAAAGTAGCCAATAATGATGTTGAATTAGATCAGTTTATTGATGATATTTTAGGAATGGATATTAAAGGCCATTTAGTTGAAAGCTTACTTATCGAGGAAGCTTCAGAAATTATCAAAGAGTACTATATTTCATTTACGCTTGATAGATCTGAAAAAAAATATTTAATGATGCTTAGTTCAAAAGGCGGTATGGATATTGAAGAAGTTGCAGAAAACTCTCCAGATGATTTAATAAAGCATTATATTTCACCATCAGTCGGCTTAAATCTTCCCGACATCGAACATGCAATTACTAACGCCAAGCTAGATTTCGAATATAAAGATCAACTTATTGAGATAATTTCCAAACTTTATAATTTGTTCGTAAATAACGATTGTGATCTTGTAGAAGTAAATCCTTTAGCTATAACGTCTCAAGGTGTTTCAGCTTTAGATTCAAAAGTATCTCTAGATATGAATGCTGAGTACAGGCATGAAGAATTTCAGAAATTTGAAAAAGACATTCCAATACCTGACTCAGAAAAATTTGCAAAGAGTAAAGGATTAAATTTTATAAAATTAGATGGGAGCGTTGGAATTATTGGAAATGGTGCAGGGCTTGTGATGTCTACTCTAGATGTTGTTGTTGAGCATGGCGGAAAAGCAGCAAATTTTCTTGATATAGGTGGAGGGGCTAAAGCTGAAACCGTTACAGCCGCACTTGAGGTGCTTGAAACCGAAGATGATGTAAAGAGTGTTCTTATCAATATATTTGGAGGAATAACAAGATGTGATTTAGTCGCTGAAGGTATTGTTGAGGCAACTAGCGGTAAAGAACTGAAATGGCCAATTACAGTTCGTCTTGATGGAACAAATTCAAAAGAAGGTTTGGAAATACTTGAAAAAAATAAGAATGAAAAAATAACAATTTCAGGATCTATGGATGAAGCAGCTCAAATTGCAGTAAAGGCTGGTCAATAATGTCGATCTTAATTAATGAAGACACAAAAGTTGTTGTACAAGGATTAACAGGGGAGCAAGGTAAGTTTCATGCTCTCAGAAACAGAGATTACGGCACCCAAGTTGTTGCTGGAACCAGACCAGGAAAAGGTGGAGAACAAGTAGAGGGAATTCCAATTTTTAATACTGTAAAAGATGCAGTTGAGGCAACAGGTGCTAATACTGCCCTTACTTTTGTGCCCCCTGCTTTTGCTAAGGATGCCGTTTTAGAGGCTGGAGATGCTGGCTGCGATCTTATTGTTTGCATTACAGAAGGTATACCAGCAAAAGACGAAGCCAAAATGTATGATTTATTAACAACAAATACAAATGCTAAATTACTCGGTCCAAACTGTCCAGGCTTAATTTCTCCCGGAAAATCTAACGTTGGTATTATGCCTCATGAAATAACACAGGAAGGTAATGTTGGAGTTGTATCAAGATCAGGAACCTTGACATACCAAGCTGTACACGAATTGACAAGAATCAACATTGGGCAATCAACATGTATCGGCATAGGCGGAGACCCAGTACCTGGAATGTCATTTATAGATGTACTTGAGGGGTTCCAATTAGATTCTCAAACTGAAGCAATTGTTATGATCGGGGAAATAGGCGGTAGTGCAGAAGAGGAAGCAGCTGAGTACATTAAAAATTATGTAACTAAACCCGTAGTTTCTTATATTGCTGGTGTTACAGCGCCTCCGGGAAAAAAGATGGGTCATGCTGGTGCTATAGTTTCAGGTAATAAGGGGACAGCCTCTGCTAAAATTGAAGCACTTACTAAAGCAGGAGTAAATGTAGTAAAAAATCCAACTAGGATTGGACAAGCAATTAAGGATGTAATTTGAAAGAAAACTTAAAAAGAGATGATTTAATAGCTGCTATTGACGAGACTCGTGCTTCATTTGATACAGACAAACCGGTAGTTCCATTTATTGAAGGAGATGGTATAGGTGTTGATATTTGGCCAGCATCACAAAATGTATTTGATTCAGCAGT
>CABYIX010000013.1 GCA_902519215.1 uncultured Candidatus Actinomarina sp.
AACTTCTTTTTGGTTTTGATTGGGCCTCTAACATTGAATTAATTTGGTTTTGGAGAAAGTTTTAATATTGATTTATAGTCTTGAAATCTTTCTAAACATATGCCAGAACCAATAACTACTGAACTCAATGGATCTTCGGAAGTATTTATTGGAATACCTAAATCTTCAGCAATCTTTTTATCCATTTGTTTAAGTAAAGAACCTCCACCAGTTATCCATGCGCCATCTTTATCAATGTCTGAAACTAATGCTGGAGGGGTTTGAGATAATGAAAGTCGTATTGCCTCAACTATATTATCTACTACAGGTGATAGTGCATTTCGCACATCACTTGCTTCTAAAAGTACTTGTTTTGGTATGCCCTTTACGATATCTCGACCAGTTACTGTAACTTGTGGTTCCCTGTCGTATTGATATGCAGATCCAATTGCATGCTTAATACTTTCAGCAATACCTGAATCAATAAGTATCTGATGCTCTGATCTCAACCAGTCTATTAAAACTTCTGTCATGTCTTCACCACCAACTCGAACCGAGTTCGCATTTACAATATCTCCCATTGAAATTACAGCTATTTCAGTAGTGCCACCACCGATATCAATTATCATATTTCCGTAAGGTTCAAAAATGTTTAAACCACTACCAATAGCTGCAGCCATTGGTTCCTCAATGGTAAATACTTCAGATGCTCCAGTAGCATGTGCTGCAGTTTCAATTGATCTTTGTTCCACACTCGTAACACCATTCGGAACGCATATTACAATTCTTGGTCTTGAATATGCTCTTCCAATTGCTTTTGTTAATAATGTCTTAACTAATTCTTCAGCCATTTCAATTTCTGAAATAACTCCATCCCGTAATGGCTTTACTAACTCTATTGTGTCTGGAACTCGTCCAACAAGTTTTTTTGCTTCTTTTCCAATAGTAATTACAGAGTTGTCATTCTTATTAACTGCCAGCAATGTGGGCTCGTCAATCACTACACCCACTCCTTTGACGTATATAAGAGTATTTGCTGTCCCTAAGTCAATAGCAATATCATTGCCACCAAACAAACTTCTTCTTAAATTTAAACCAGCCATGTATACCTAGATTAATCTATTAAAGGTACATTTAAAATTTTTTATTCTGAAAAGAATAAATTTAGCTCTCTCTCAGCACTTGTATCAGAATCAGAACCATGGACAACGTTTTGATCAAGTTCTGTAGCTAAATCTCCTCTTATCGACCCTGGAGTAGCGTCAGAAGGGTTTGTAGCACCCATCAAATTTCTAATTTGTGCCACAACATTCTCTCCCTCAACTTGCATTGCAACAACCGGACCACTTGTTATGAACTCAACTAAATCATTAAAAAATGGTTTATCCTTATGTTCTCCATAATGTTCTTCAGCTAGTGATTTTGATATCATCATCATCTTAATTTTGGTAATTTCAAAACCTTTTTCCTCAACCCTAGAGATGACTTCTCCAACGAGGTTTCTTCTTACTCCATCTGGTTTTATCATAAAAAATGTTTTCATTATATATCCTTTTTAAACTCCCCAATTAAATATAAACTACCTAGCAATATAGAAGGATTTTTATTTTCTATAAATTTCTTTAAAGATACAATTTGATATTTGTGTTGAATTTTATCCAAATGTTCAATAATCTTAGCAACTTCTTGCTGTTCGAAAAAAGTGTTGTCCTGAATTAAATTAATTCTATAATTTGTATCTCTTGTGATTAAATTTAGAATTTCAAGATAGTCTTTTCCTTTTTTAAATCCTACAAATAAATCAATAAGTGGTGAGTCATCTATTCTATTAAAATCTGCTAAAACAGACTGAACGCCTTCTAGATTATGTGCACCATCAATTATTTTTAGAGGTTCATTTTGAATAATTTCAAATCTTCCAGGATTATTGGGAAGTTTTATATTCATTAATTCATCGAAAGTACTTTCCTCAAGAAGTAAGTCGAGAGTCATTACAGAAAGAAAATGGTTCTTTTCTACAGTAGAAATTTCATTTATATTGATCTCTTTTAATTGAAGATAATCCCGAAGGTTATTAACTAGATTTATATGTTTGTAGTCCGCACTAATACTATTGATTAATTCTTTTGATATATCACCTGTAAACAACCGGTCTATATTTTTAGAAATGTATAGTTTTTGTCTCAATATCTCTGTTAGTTCATTACCCAATAACTCAGTATGATCATAGGAGATTGAAGTTAATACTACCCTCTTACTTTGAATTACAGATGTCGTGTCATAAAGTCCACCTATGCCCGCTTCACAAATAAAATAATCTAAATTGTTATTAAGAAATATCTGGCAGGCCATTAAAAAAAGTACTTCAAAATAACCCAAATTTAAATTATTCTCACGTTCAAATAACTGGAGATTATCCAGAAATTCATCATAGGGTATATTTTCCTTAGTACCTATTCTTTCTTTAAAATCAACTAGATGAGGAGATGTAAAGACCAAAGAGTTAAGATTTAGTGAAGTTAACAAATTGTGAATATTGAATGCTGTGGAGGACTTACCATTTGTTCCAACTAACGAAATTGTATTATTTTGTAATATTTCTAAATCATTTTCAGAAAAAAAGGAACGAATTTGATTTAAATTCTTATTACCTCTTTTATTAGATTTCTCATGTAAATAAGATTCTAAACTACTCACTTATCGAATGAGGAAAGAGTTTCTTCAATTGTTTCAATTTCAGAAGTTAATGTTTTAATATTTTCTTTTTCAGCTTGTACTAGTTCTTGTTTAGCATTATTGATAAATTTATCATTAGATAATCTTTTTTCAGAAACTAATAAAGAGTTTTTTATTTTATCCATTTTATTATTAAGTCGCTTTCTCTCACTTTCAATATCAATATACTTGCTAGCTAAAACTTCAAATTTAAACTCACTAGATTGAAACACCAAAGTTATTTCATCTGGACCTAATGATGTACTTGATTCTAGGATTTTTACTTTAGCAATTCTTTCTAGCTGAAAGATGAACCACTCAGAATATTGCTGCTGAGGGGAAAGTTCAATAACAAGATTATTCTTAAGGCTGTAATTATTCTTAAAATTTCTAATTTGATTTATAATATTTTTTAATTCATCTACTTCGTGAAGAGCAGTTCCATCTATAGTGATTTTATCTGGCCAATCATTATCAATAAGAAGATTATTGTTAAAAGTGGACCATATTTCTTCAGTAACATGGGGCATTGCTGGATTAAGTAACTTTAAAGATTCAGTAAATACATTAAGAAGAACAGACTGAGTTTCATATTTAGTACTTTCATCTTCAATTAAGTTTTTTGAAAATTCAAAATACCAATCAAATAAATCAGACCAAAGAAAATTATACAATAATTTATAAGCATCAGATATCTTATAGTTATCAAATAGCTCATTGAATTGTTCGATGCATTCATTAAATTGACTAATAATCCATCTATTTTCAACTAATTTCAATTCATTCAAAGTTATATTTTCAATATTTTCTGTATAGATATGAACAAATTTTGATGCATTCCAAACTTTATTTCCAAATTTTTTTGCTGCTTTTGTCCACTCTTCATCAAAAGGTACATCTTGGCCTGGGTTAGCTTTTTCAATCAAAGAAAATCTCAATGCATCAGCTCCGTGTTTTTCCGAAAGCTCTAAGGGATCCATTGTATTGCCTAAGCTTTTAGACATTTTTCGCCCTTGAGAATCACGTACTAAGCCATGAATTAAAATGTCATTAAATGGAATCTGATTCATTGAATAAAGTCCCATCATAATCATTCGAGCTACCCAGAAAAAAATGATATCAAAACCAGTTACAAGGAGAGTAGTTGGATAATAAGACGATAAATCTTTTGTCTCTTCAGGCCAACCAAGAGTACTGAATGGCCATAGAGCAGAGGAAAACCAAGTATCAAGTACATCTTCGTCCTGTACTAAGCCAATTTCTTTATCTAATTTGTATTTTTTCCTAACATCTTCTTCGCTTAAGCCAACATAAACATTATTGCTTGAATCATACCAAGCAGGTATTCTGTGCCCCCACCACTGCTGTCTCGATACACACCAATCTTGAATATTGTACATCCATTCAAAGTAAGTTTTTTCCCAATTTTTAGGGATAAATTTGATATCTTCATTTTCAACAACTTTTATAGCACCTTTAGCTAATTCTTCTGTTTTAACAAACCATTGGTCTGAGACCATTGGTTCAAGTATTGTTTTAGATCTATCACCTTTGGGTATTTGAATTTCGTGATCTTCAACTTTTTCCAATAAACTTGAAGCTTCTAATAAATCAATTATTATTTTTCTAGCTTCAAAACGATCAAGGCCTCTTAACTCATTTGGTATAAATTCCTCATCAACAATATTTCCATCAAAGTCAATACACTGAATCATCTCTAAATTATGTCTTTTACCTATTTCGTAATCATTGAAATCATGAGCAGGTGTAATCTTTACGCAGCCAGAACCAAACTCTATATCAACATATTCATCGGCGATAATCTTTACATCTCTATTAACGATAGGAATTTGAATGGTTTCTCCAATAAGGTCTTTATAACGTTCGTCATCTGGATTTACTGCAACTGCAGTATCGCCTAGAAGTGTTTCTGGCCTAGTTGTTGCAATAGATAAAAAATGATCATTTACTTTATACTTAATTGTCCATAAGCTTCCTTTTTTACTTTCTGATGTAACTTCTAAATCTGAAACAGCTGACTTTAATTTTGTATCCCAATTAACCATCCTCGTTCCTTTGTAAATTAATTCTTTTTCAAAAAGAGATACAAATACCTCAAGAACTGCTTGGGATAATCCCTCGTCCATAGTGAATCTTTCTCGTGACCAGTCACAACTCATACCTAATGTTTTCATTTGATTTGTAATATTGTCACCAGATTTCTCTTTCCAATCCCAGACTTTTGAAAGGAAATTGTCTCTTCCTAAGTCATGTTTGGTTACTCCTAAATCTTCTAAATCTTTTTCTACTAATAGTTGAGTAATTATTCCTGCATGATCTGTTCCTGGTAGCCATAATGTTTCATACCCCTGAAGTCTTTTAACACGAGTAATAACATCAATTATGGAATGCTCTAGTGCATGACCCATGTGAAGGGAGCCCGTTACATTAGGAGGAGGAATTACAATGGAAAAAGTTTTATCTGATTTTTTTGGTTGGAATTTTTTTCCTTGTTCCCATTTATCTTGCCACTTTTTCTCTATAGATAATGGGTCATAATTTTCATTTAGCATAGCTCTAGTTTATGCTGTTTTGTCGTCTTTTGACTCCTTTAGAACCATTTTTGGAGCAATATCATCTAATACATTCTCTTTATCTATGATGATCTTAGTTATATCTTTCCTTGAAGGAGATTCATACATTTCATCTAGAAGAAGCTTTTCAATAATGGACCTTAAACCTCTTGCTCCAGTTTTTCTTTTAAGTGCTAAATCAGCCATTGCTTCTAATGAGTCATCTGTGAAGACTAGTTCAACTTCATCTAGTTCAAACATCTTTTTGAACTGTTTAATAATTGCATTTTTAGGCTTAGTTAATATCTCAATTAGTGCCTCTTTGTCTAATTGGTTTACACTTGTAGTTATAGGTAATCTTCCTATAAATTCAGGTATTAAACCATACTTAATGAGATCTCTAGGTTCAACAAAAGCAAATAATTCTTCTTTATTAAATTCTTTTTTGTCTGACATACTCGCATTAAAACCAATAGTATTTTCACCCAATCTTTTAGTAATAATTTGATCGAGACCATCAAATGCACCACCAACTATAAATAAAATATTTGTAGTGTCTATTTGAAGATACTCTTGTTGAGGGTGTTTCCTACCTCCCTGAGGTGGAACTTGCGCAGTGGTCCCTTCAAGTATTTTTAGCAATGCTTGCTGCACTCCTTCTCCTGAGACATCTCTAGTAATTGAAGGGTTATCAGATTTTCTTGTTATTTTATCAATTTCATCAATATAAATTATTCCCTTCTCTGCTTTTTGAATGTCATAATCTGCAGCTTGAATCAAAGTCAAAATAATATTTTCAACATCTTCACCTACATAACCTGCTTCAGTAAGAGTTGTAGCATCAGCAATAGCAAAGGGCACGTTTAGAGTCTTTGCAAGCGTTTGAGCTAATAGTGTTTTTCCACTACCTGTTGGCCCCAAGAGTAGGACATTAGACTTTTGAATTTCTAAATCATCATCTAGTAGTTCGCTTTTATATATTCTTTTGTAATGATTGTAAACAGCAACCGAAAGAGTTTTTTTCGCATCTTCTTGGCCAATTATAAATTCATTTAATGATTGATTTATTTCTTTTGGTAGTGGTAGGTATTCTTCCGGTGTCGTTTCAAGTTTCTCAACTTTTTCTTCGTCAATTATCTCAACGCATAACTCTATACACTCGTCACAAATATATACGCCAGGACCCGCAATAAGTTTTATTACTTGTTTTTGAGATTTCCCACAAAAACTACACTTTAGTGCTTGAGATGAATCTTTATTAGCCATTTTTTAACTACCCTGTTGTCTTTAAGTTATTTTTTTTCGGCTAACTCCCTTTGAATTAGCACTTCATCTACTATACCGTATTCTTTGGCTTCTTGCGCGGTCATCCAAAAATCTCTATCAGTGTCTTGCGCAACCTTTTCAACGTCTTGATTAGTAAAATCTGCCAATAATCCATTCAACTGGGTCCTCATAGATACAATTAAATCGAAATTTCTCTCCATATCAGCAACTGTACCTTCCATACCACCGGATGGTTGGTGGAGCATTATCCTTGCATTTGGTAAGCTATATCTTTTTCCCTTGGTTCCACCAGCTAAAATGACTGAAGCTGCAGATGCTGCTAAGCCCATGCATACAGTTGATATATTTGGTTTGATGTAATTCATTGTGTCATAAATTGTAAACAATGATGTTATTGATCCACCTGGTGAATTAATGTACATAAATATATCTTTGTCTGGATCTTCAGATTCCAAGTGTAACAACTGGGCCATTATTGAATTTGCTACACCATCGTCAATAGGTGTACCTAAGAATATAATTCTATCTTTTAAAAGCCTTGAATAAATATCAAAAGCTCTCTCTCCCCTGTTAGTGTTTTCTATAACAGTAGGGATTACATAATTTGAAGGTGTTTCATTCATATTATTCTTCCTCTCTTAATTCTTCTTCTTGATTGTACACATCTTGTAGGTATACTTTTTCACCATTTGCATCAACAGACAATCCTTGCTTAAGCACATGGATCATTGCCTTGTTTCTTAAGGATTCTGATTCTAAATTTAATCTACGACTTGCAGCTTGAACCTGGTCTCCTTCATCAAGACTTTCAATATATTCATCAATATATTGAACTTCTTTCTCATCAAGTTTTAATTCTTCCTCCTCAGCAACTTTATCTAAAATTACAACCATTGATAAATTTCGAGTTGCTTGATTTTTTAAATCTTCTTGAAGCGTTTCTTCAGTAAGTCCAGTCATATTTAAATAGTCTTCGATTTTTATATTATTTTGCTTCAATTCATTCATGAAGTTTTGGAGAATACTATCCATTTCAGCAATAATTAATTGTTCAGGTAGTTCAAGATTTGATTCATCAATTATCTTTGATGTTAATAATCCTTGATATTGGTTAGCTACTTGACGTTTTTTAGCATCTTCAATATTTTTGACCAATTCTTCATTCATCTCTTTAACAGTATCAAACTCTGTTACCGAAGAAACCCACTCATCAGTAAGTTCAGGTATTACTTTTTGTTTTATCTCTTTTACTAGAACTGTAATTTCTACATTACTTTTTCCTAGAGAGGGTATGTCATCATTAAACTTAATTATTGCACCACTTGATACACCTTCTAATTTTGAATCCATTGAGGGTGTCAGTAAATTACTTCCTAGTTCATAAAGATAGTCTTGATAATTAAATTCTTTAACTTCAATTCCATTTTCAATAGATGAAATATTTACTAGCAAATAATCTGAAGCTTTTGACGGTCTTTCAACTTTCTCCACCTCTCCAAATTGTAATTTTATTCTTTCAATTTGCTCATTTATTTCATCTTCTGTTGGTGTAATAGATTCAACTTCAACTGTTTGATTTAATTTAGGTAGTTTTGAAAGTGTAGGCCACAAAGTTATAAGAACATCTACTTTAAAAGATTTCTTTTCTTTTGATAACTCTTTGACCACAGGCCTTACTGCTGGATTAATTTCCTCTTTTTGTAAAATATCAAAAATCTGTTCAGGTAAATAAAGATCGACTGCTTCTTCAAGAATATAATCTTCTCCGACTTCTCTTAGGACTATATTTTTGGGTATTTTTCCTGGCCTAAATCCTTTAACTTTTAAAGAACCACTAATCTTTGCTATTGCTTCTTCTTTTTTAGATTCTAAATCTTCGAAATCAATATTGATTTCAATAGAATTTTCAAAATCTCCTACTTTTTTTACCTTATATTTCATTTATCTCCTAATAATGAGGGTGACCGACGGGATTCGAACCCGCGACCTCCTGGACCACAACCAGGCGCTCTAACCGAACTGAGCTACGATCACCACAGCGCTCTCGATAGGACTCGAACCTATAACCTACAGATTAGAAGTCTGTTGCTCTATCCATTTGAGCTACGAGAGCTCTACTTGAGCGGGTGAAGGGAATCGAACCCTCATAGCCAGCTTGGAAGGCTGGAGCTTTGCCATTAAGCTACACCCGCAGGTCTTGTCGGGCTGGTGAGATTCGAACTCACGACCTCCTGCTCCCAAAGCAGGCGCTCTAGCCAAGCTGAGCCACAGCCCGCAACTTAATTATTTTTCTATGTTACTTGTTTTTCTTAAGAATAAATAGAAAAAATTTATACTTGTCTATCATAATGTAAGTTATTCTTTAAAAGGGGTCGCTAGCTCAATTTGGCAGAGCATCGGACTCTTAATCCGCAGGTTCGGGGTTCAAGTCCCCGGCGACCCACGCAACATTTTAGCGGATGTGGCGGAACTGGTAGACGCGCTGGATTTAGGATCCAGTGAGCTTTGCTCGTGGAGGTTCGACTCCTCTCATCCGCACTATGATTTGCTAGTTAATTGGTACTTCTACAACAAGTTCTGTAGAGCTAGCAGTGGCGTAAATTTTTCCATTGTTGTCGTATAGTGAACCATTTACAAAAATCACTTTTTTTCCAATTTTTTCAATTGCAGCTGTTGCAGTTACTTCACCTGTTGAAACCGTAATTGGTCTTAAATAGTTCACTCTTATGTCTGTTGTCATTGTTAAAAATCCACTGTCTAGCTGACAATTTGCTGAAATGCTATTACATGAATCTAAGATGGTTGCTGCTAGACCTCCATGTACTGTTCCAAGGGGATTGTAGTGAAATTCTTGAGGGGTGATATAAAATGAAACTTGTCCTTTGTCATCAATGGTTATTCGTGAAAAATCCATTAATGCTCCTATTGGAACATTGTCCATTGGAAGTTTTGCAAAAAAATCAATTCGCTGCTTCTTATCTAAACTTACTAACTTTTGTACTGCATCATTAGGAAGGTTCCACTTAAAAGTTCTCTCATTCATCATCGGAGTCCGAAGCTCTGGTTTGAAGCTCTGAGACGATATCTGCATTAGCTAAAGTTGTAACATCTCCAAGTTTTCTTTCTTCTGAAATATCCTTAAGAAGCCTCCTCATAATTTTTCCACTTCTAGTTTTAGGTAAATCAGCTGTTATTACAATACTTTTTGGCTTAGCTATAGGTCCTATTTTGTCACTTACATGTTGTCTAAGATCTGCAATTAAATCTTCATTACCCTCATCAGATCCTATTAAAGAAACGAACGCTGCAATAGCTTCACCAGTGATTTCATCACTTCTACCGATTACAGCTGCTTCAGCTACAGCCTCATGAGAAACTAAAGCACTTTCTACTTCAGCAGTAGAAATTCTATGGCCTGAAATATTCATTACATCATCTACCCGTCCAAGTAGCCAAATATAACCTTCATCGTCATACTTTGCTCCATCACCTGCGAAATAGAGACCTTTATGTTGAGACCAATAAGTCTCAATATATCGCTGATCATCTCCATAAACAGTTCTTAACATCGAAGGCCAAGGAGATTTTACCGCGAGATATCCTCCTTCACCTTTTCCAACTTCATTTCCATCATTATCTATGATTACAGATTCAATTCCTGGAAGAGGACCACAAGCTGAACCCGGCTTAGTGCTTGTTACCCCAGGTAATGGAGAAATCATGATTGAACCAGTTTCTGTTTGCCACCATGTATCAACTATTGCACACTGCTCTCCACCAATATTTTCGTGATACCACATCCAAGCTTCTGGATTAATTGGTTCACCTACAGTTCCTAATATTCTTAGAGAACTTAAATCATGTGCTTGTGGGTGTTCTACTCCCCACTTCATGAATGCTCTAATAGCGGTAGGTGCAGTATAAAAAATATTTACTTTATATTTCTCAATTATGCTCCATAAGCGTTTTTCATCTGGTGCATTAGGTGCGCCTTCGTACATAACACTTGTTGCTTTATTTGCTAAAGGTCCATAAACAATATAACTATGTCCAGTCACCCATCCACAATCAGCAGCACACCAGTAAATGTCATCTTCTTTTATATCAAAAACCTCATGATGAGTAGTTGTTACACCTGTTAAGTACCCTGCCTGTGTATGAACAATTCCCTTTGGTTTAGCGGTTGTTCCTGATGTGTAAAGAATATAGAGCATATCTTCTGCATTCATAATCTCCGGTTCACAAACAGGTTGTTCTTTTTCTGTAATTTCGTGATACCAGTGATCTCTCCCCTGTTTCATTTCAATGTCTTGATTTGTCCTTTTTACAACAATCACATTGTCAATGTAATCAGTTAATTCAAGTGATCCGTCAACATTATCTTTAAGAGGAACGATATCTCCCCTTCTCCAAGCCCCATCTGCAGTAATTACAAGTTTTGCTTTCGCATCATTTATTCTGTCAGCTAGTGCTTCGGATGAAAAGCCTCCAAAAACTACAGAATGAACAGCGCCAATTCGTGCACAGGCCAACATAGCAACGACAATTTCTGGCGTCATTCCAAGGTAGATAGCAACCCTATCTCCTTTTTTAACATTTAATTTTTTTAAAGCATTCGAAAGCCTACAAACTCTCTCATATAAATCTTGGTAAGTTATTTCCTGCGTATCGCCAGGCTCGCCTTCCCAATAAAAAGCAACTCTGTCACTATCAGTTTCTAAATGTCTATCGAGACAGTTGTAAGAGAGATTTAGTTCACCATCTTTAAACCATTTAAAAAAAGGTGGATTTGAATCATCGAGAATTTCTGATGGTTCTTTAAACCATGTAATTCTTTCAAGCGCTTGTTTTTTCCAAAACTCAAGACGATTTTCATTTGCTTCATCAAACCATTCTGAAGTTGCATTGGCATTCTGTGTTAGCTCTGTTTTTGGGCTAAATTTTCTATTCTCTTCTAATAAATTTTCAATCTTATCGTTCAATGTGTCTCCCCTTAAAAATAGTATATATATCTAAAGGTGTAAAAATCTACTTAAGAAGTCATAAAATAGTAATTAAATCCGTCACATAAAGCATTCCAAGAAGCATTAATTATATTTTCATGTACACCGATGGTACTCCACTGCTTAGTTCCATCAGTAAACTCAATTAAAACTCTTGTTTTAGCCTCAGTACCATCAGATGAGTCAATGATTCTGACCTTATAGTCAATTAATTTTACTTCGTTAATTCTTTCAAAGTCCTTTTCTAATGCTGATTTTAAAGCTTTACTAAGAGCATCAACAGGGCCTACTCCTTCACCTGTTTTGACATATCTATTATATTTTACTGAAATTTTACAAACTGCTTCAGATACAACATTTTCTGAATTTCTTCGTTCAGAAAATACTCGAAAACTTTCAAAACTAAAATAGTTTGGAACTACACCCTTAATAGTGTTCATTAAAATAAACAGTGAGGCATCGGCAGCCTCAAATTGAAAACCTTCATGTTCCAAATTTTGAACACTTTCAATAAGTTTTTTTGCTTCTTCGTTATTAAGAGCTAAGCCGAACTCTTGAGCTTTTGTGATAACACTAGCTCTTCCCGCTAACTCTGAAACTGTAGTTCGAGTGAAATTGCCAACTTTGGAAGAATCGATGTGTTCATAGAGTGCATTATCTTTAGCCATTCCTGAAGCATGAAGCCCTGCTTTATGCGTAAATGCTGATGACCCCACATAAGGATGTCTTGAATCTATAGCTACATTAACAAGTTCTGCTATATGGTTTGCAATTTGGGTAAGTTTAGAAAGTGAATCTTCTGATATAGTTTCATAAGTTTTTTTCAAGGATAAATTCGGTATTAAGGTACATAAATCAGCATTACCAGTTCTCTCACCATATCCATTAATTGTGCCTTGAACGTGATCTACGCCTAGCTCAACAGCAACCATAGAATTTGCAACCGCACAGCCATTATCATTTTGAAAATGCACACCGAATTTTGATTCTGGATACTGATCTAAAACTTCAGAAAGTATCATGTGGACTTCATCTGGCAGTGTCCCACCATTAGTATCGCAAAATATAAAACAGTCAACACCAGATTGAATAACGGCATCTAATATTTCTAAACTAGTCTTTGAATCTTCCTTGTACCCATCAAAAAAATGTTCTGCGTCAAAAAAAACTTTTTTATTTTTAGATTTTAAATACTTAATCGTATCAACTGCCATATCAATTGCATTGGGTACGTCTGTCTGGAGAGCT
This sequence comes from uncultured Candidatus Actinomarina sp., assembly GCA_902519215.1. Taxonomy (GTDB): domain Bacteria; phylum Actinomycetota; class Acidimicrobiia; order Actinomarinales; family Actinomarinaceae; genus Actinomarina. Next base: position 12,806 of record CABYIX010000013.1, read on the forward strand.
TTTGTAATATGAAGTTTAGAAGATTTTCCAACAATACATACATAATCGGTTCCCGAATCAATAAGTGCTTTCACTTGAGGATCATCTTCAACTGCAATATTCAATTTTCTAGTTGAACCAAAGCTAACTAGCTTAGAATTCCTAAGATCTAGCTCTTCTTTGGCTTTTAAAAAAAACTCCTCTTCTTTTGGAGAAGCACCAGGCCAACCGCCTTCAATGAAGGAAACTCCCAATTCATCAATTAGCTTTGCAATTGCTAATTTATCCTTTACAGATGGGGATATCCCCTCTTGCTGGAAACCATCTCTTAAAGTCGTATCAAATATATCAATTTTCATAATCTAAAAAAAAACCCTTGCAACGCAAGGGTAACAACGCTTAAAACGTTGCTCCTAAATAATAATTATAATTTTTTTCATTGTGACAATATTAGTTCTTTTTTAGATATTGTCTAACAATAATTACAGCAACAAGAGTCAAAATTAAAATTAAAATAATAGTCTGGATATTCCAAAATGATTCCGTTTGAGTCACTAATTCAAAAGTTTTAAGAGAAAGGCCATCATTTTCAAAAACTATTGTATTTTCAACTATATCGTTAAGTTTTGGCTCTTTAATATTTCCAGGAACTGATAATGACAACTGACCATCAAAAATTCTTTTAAATCCCTCTAGGTTCTCTTCATCGGTTACAAATATTTCCGCAAATGTACCTTTTATTTGAAATTCATCCTCACTATCTTGAAAATTGATACTCTCTATGGGAAGTAATAATAATGCCGTATTTTGTTCAGCATTTAATTGTTCGAATTGCTCAAGTAAATCATCGGTATCCTCAAAATCGTTTCTTATTAGAACCCCAAGAAAATTACCTTCTTGATATACACTTGAACCAAAGCCTTGTGGTAAATTAGACAAAATAGAATCTAAACCTCCAATTGCAGACTGGCCTGTTTCTACAGCATACATTTGTGCTTCTTGGTCTATAAGTACAGCAATTGAGTAGCTTCCTGAGAAATCATCATCAAAAGCAATCTCCATATCCCACTTAACCTCACAGCCAGCAAAAATAATAAAGAATATAAATAGTTTTAGAATATTTTTATTTTTCATTTAACAACTTAACCATTTTAATTGAAGCATTTTTCCTATGACTAATTTCTGATTTTTCTTCTGGGGTCATTTCTGCAAGTGTTTTTCCATTTACTTCAAATATAGGATCGTATCCAAAACCATTTAAACCCCTTGGTGAAAGGATTATTTCTCCATGAAGTTCTCCAGTTGCATGAAGAATTTGTTTTCCATCATAAAAACAAAGTACTGTTCTAAAAATTGCAGAACGATCTACAGAGTTTAATAACAACTCTATAAGTTTTTGATTATTTTCTAAGTCACTAGCATGCTCCCCGGCAAATCTAGATGAATAAACACCTGGATCTCCATTAAGACTATTTACAAATAGGCCTGAATCATCAGAAATGACAGGCTTGTTAAATTCTATAAAATACTCGAATGCTTTTTTTTGCGCATTTTCTTCAATAGATAGTTTGTCTTCAATAACTTCTATTTTTTTATTTGGAAATTTTAATCTGTGTCTTGAAGAGTGTTTAAGGAAAATATCAACTAATTCTGTTTGTTTATTTTTATTATTTGTAGCTAAAAGTATTTCCATACTTTCTAGCCTTGTACCGTAAATATTTCCTGTACACATTCCTTTGCTAAATCAAATAAATCATCAAGATTAGTTTTTGAAAATGGATTTCCTTCAGCTGTACCTTGTATTTCTAATATTTGAAATTTTTCATCAAGAACTAAATTTAAATCAACATCTGCATTTGAGTCTTTTTCGTAATCTAAATCTGCAATAAGCTCTCCTCCAACTATGCCAACTGATATTGCACCAAGTTTGCTAGTCAATGGATTTTGGACTAATTTTTTGTCATTAACCATTTGATTAAATGTGTCATTTAGTGCTATCCATGCACCATTTATGGAGGCGGTACGAGTGCCTCCGTCAGCTTCTAGTACATCACAATCGACTGTAAAAGAGTAGCCATTTATAATTCCTAGGTTGCACACAGCGCGAAGAGATCTTCCTATTAATCTTGATATCTCTTTTGACCTTCCTCCTTCAAAAGATTTTCTTGAAATTCTATTACCTGAAGAGCCAGGTAACATATTGTATTCTGCAGTTACCCACCCCTTTTCTGAGTTAAGTAGCCAATCAGGTACTCGGGTTGAGACTGACACAGTAACTAAAACTTTTGTGTTGCCTGATTCATAGAGAACTGAGTTTTCTGCAGAGTTTATAAAATTTTTAGTGACTTTTATATTTCGCATTATGGCGACATCCTCTCTATATCCCAACCGCTGTTGTTCTGAGTATAACAAAATCTATCATGTGTTCTATTTCTCCTACCTTGCCAAAACTCCCAATACTGAATGTCTATCTCAAATCCACCCCAGAAATCAGGTCTTGGGATTTCTTGATTTTTATATTTTTCATTTAACTCGTCTATTTTTTTTGTAACATCATCCCGGCTGGATATAAGACGACTTTGATATGAAGCCCAAGCACTTAGTTGACCTCCCCTAGGTCGTGAAGCAAAGTATTCATCAGATATTTTGGAACTTGCCTTTTTTGCAATACCTTGGAACCTTACCTGTCGATGTATTTCTGCCCAATAAAATATTCCAGAAACATTTGGGTTTGAAAATATTTCCAAAGCTTTAGGGCTTTCATAATGAGTATGAAATATTATCTTATCTTCAATAATATTTTTAAACAATACGTACCTAGATCTAGGCATTTCATTATTTGAAGTTGCCAAAACCATAGCATTCGGCTCATAAATTTTTGTCTCAATTGCTTCATCCAACCATTTTCTAAACTGTTGAATTGGATTTTTACTTAAATCTTCTAGTAATAAATCGAGATCACTATATTCATTCCTAAGGCTTTTGATTTGCTCTGAGAGATTATCCATTAATTTGCTTTTATATAATTTAAAGCAGAGCCACTAAAAAACCATTTGATTTGCTCATCAGATAAAGAATGTAGAGCAACAATATCAAATGTAGAGCCATCTTCTTTAGTGATTAATATATTTATCGGTTCACCTGGTTTTATATTTTCAAGATTTTCAATAGTAATTTTGTCTTTTTGATTAATTTTTTCATAATCCGACTTATCGTTAAAGGTTAAGGGTAAAACACCTTGCTTTTTGAGATTTGCTTCATGAATTCTTGCAAAGCTTTTAACAAGTACTACTTTGCAACCTCTGAATCTTGGTTCCATAGCTGCATGTTCGCGTGATGAACCTTCACCATAATTTTCATCTCCAATTGCAATCCAATTTATATTATTTTCATGATAACTTTTAGCCAAATCAGGCAATGGCAATATCTCATCTTTAAAAATATTTATGCCTGTACCCGATTCATCTGTAAAAGCATTGTTAACACCAATAAATAAATTTTGCGATATATTTTCTAAATGTCCTCTAAATCGTAGCCATTTTCCAGCAGGTGAAATGTGATCTGTGGTGCATTTACCAACAGCTTTCATAAATACTGTCATTTCTATATAGTTTTTGGAATTAAATTTTTCAAATGGTGTTAATACTTGAAGTCTTTCAGATTCAGGATTAATAACTACTTCAACATCTATATCTTGATTTGGCTGAACAAAACCTTCCAAGGTATTAGAGAAGCCATCAGAGGGTAGCTCATCCGCATAAGGTGGAGAAAGCTTAACTTCCTCCCCAAGCTCATTAATAAGCAAGTCATTCATGAAATCGAATTCTAATGAACCACCTAATGCCAATCCAATTACAGATTCAGGAGATCCAATAAATGATAATGTTTCTTTATTCCCATCGTTTCTAGCTGGGAAATTTCTATTGTAAGATGAAACTATAGAGTTACTTTCTCCTTCTTTAATGTCATCTCTCTTCCACTGCCCAATACAAGGTCCGCATGCATTTGCAAGTACGGTTGCTCCAATTGATTCTAAATCTTTTAAATAACCGTCACGTTCAATTGTTGCTCTAGTAATTTCCGAACCTGGCGTTACCATTAAAGGGACCTTGGATTTCAATCCTTTCTTTGCAGCCTCTCGTGCAATAAAAGCTGCTCGACCAATATCCTCATAAGATGAATTTGTACAAGATCCAATTAATGCACTGGAGATAGTGGTTGGATAATTATTCTCAGTAGCATCATCTTTTAACTTTGATACAGGTCTAGCAAGATCAGGTGTATGAGGCCCTACAATATGGGGTTCTAAAGTGTCTAGGTTTATTTCAATAACTTGATCAAAGTAATCATTTGGGCGTTCAATTACTTCACTATCAGCAGTAAGTAAATGCATATTGTCTTTAGCTAAATTGGCAATATCTGATCTTCCAGTTGCTACTAAATACTGTTCTCCTTTTTCATCAAAAGGAAAAATGGAACAAGTAGCTCCTATTTCAGCACCCATATTAGTAATTGTTGCTTTTCCAGTAGTTGAAATTGTTTTTGTTCCTTCCCCAAAATATTCAACAATTGCATTTGTACCGCCTTTTACGGTTAAAATTTCTGCAACCTTTAAGATAATGTCTTTAGGTGATGTCCATCCACTTAATGAGCCATCAAGTTTGACTCCAATAAGTTTTGGGATTTTGGTATTAAAAGGCATTCCCGCCATAACATCAACTGCATCTGCTCCGCCAACTCCTATAGCTACCATACTCAAACCACCAGCATTAGGAGTGTGGCTATCAGTTCCTATCATCATCCCACCAGGAAATGCGTATTGTTCTAAAACAACTTGATGTATAATTCCTGCACCTGGTCCCCAAAAACCAATATTAAATTTTTCAGATGCAGTTCTTAAGAAGTCAAAAACTTCTTTATGTGTTTTATTTGCAACTTGAAGATCACTATTTGCACCTTGGTATGCCTGTATAAGATGGTCACAATGTACTGTTGTGGGAACTGCTGTTTCGGGAAGGTCTGCTTGCATAAATTGCAGCAGAGCCATTTGAGCTGTTGCATCTTGCATAGCAACCCTATCAGGTAAAAAATCACCAAAATCTTCACCTCTATTTAATGAAATCTCATCAACATTTCTCGAGTGACCATATAATATTTTTTCAGCTAGTGTGAGGGAATCTGATTTTCTAGCTCTAAGATTGGCTATATTTTTTTCAAGGTTTGTATAAACCTGTTGAACAAGTTGTAAAGGTGTTTTAGATAAGTCCATCTAATTTATTATATATTTGTTTGTGCCTAAAGAGATGGTTATCTATTTTCTAAACAAGTACTTTTAAATTCACAAACCTCACACCAGTTGCCAATGCTGTATTTTGGACTTAATGCATCATAAGGTATCCATGATGCTGACTTTTTTGCTAAGTCATCAAACTTTGCTTTTGCAGATTCGAGCTCACTAGACCCAAACTTTCTTTCTTTGATTGTTGCGTCGTGATCTGATACATAAATATGTAAAACTAATATTTCCTTCTCAGATTTCATTAATTGTGAAGCTCCAAGTGCATATAATTGAGCTTCTAAAGCATCTTCTGGTATTTCTTGACGAGTTTTTAATTCAATAATTATTGGGGTGTCCCCTACTCTTCCAGCCAAATCAGATTTTCCTGTAAAAATTGTTGCAACTTTCTGATCAACAACTTTACCGTTCCTTAAGCCCCTACCTTCTGCGATGCACGTAAAGCCAAGTATGTATTCTGATTCTTTAATTTTTAAATCTTTATAATTTTTTAATTTTGAAACAAGTTGTTGGTATTTCAGAAATAATTGTTCACGAGTTACTTCATCTTCCTGGTTTGTTAATTGATTAAAGCTTTCTATGTTTTCTTTTTCTAAAAAATTGTTGTTATTTACCAAGAGTTTCTGTGAAAAATTATGAAACTTAGTTCCGTCAGACTCTGACTCAAATTCAATATAGTCTTCCCTGGGTAAGCCATATTGTACGTTCCATGCGGTTCTTCGTTCACAGTTCGACAATTTTACTAAATTAGTTTTTGATATCTTTACTTCTCTGACACGATTAGTTATTTTATCATCAGTAATTAAGGGAAACTGACCACATCTAGAGACCTGATCGCAGTAATCACATTGCCTTCCTGGAGTACGTTTTTTTCTGTTAGTAAGATATTCTTCTAAAATGGTAAAATATTCATTGATAATTTCATCTGGATTTTCAACTTGTTCAATCTCAATTAAATCATCCAGCTCAATTGCGGCAGTGTAAAACTCTTCATTTTCAGCTCTTAGCTTTGTAATTATTGCTCTATCAATCAATTCAGGTTCGGGGTCATGAGCAGTTTTTAGTCTAATATATTCAAATTGATTTTCATCTTCAAATCCATAAGTAAAATGGGTTGTTAGTCCATACTCTTCACCATTAAGTTCTTTTACTGCTTCTTTAACTAGATATTCGTGTTCAAATTTATAGTCTTTTTTTGGGTAGATTGTTCTAAATCTACTAAACAAGTCAGACAATATTCGTTTTTGGATTGAATCATAAAATTGGAAATTATTTTCCTCTGCGATTTTTACAGATGTTTCCTCGAGTGCATCATTATTTATCCAGTCAACAATTGCTTTATTGAGATCTTTCCATCTATCTAGTTTTGGACTAGCAACTCGTGTTTTAGTGCCAAGAGAACTATGGCATTGTGAAATTTTTCTTATTTGATTAGTTGAATAAGTATTGTCCCTATCTGGCATATTAAAATTATAATTAACTAATTTCTGCAAATCTGCAGTTTCAAAAGGGGTTATGGAGTCCCAAAACTCCCAAAAACTATATATCAAGGCTTATAACTATCTGTAGAATAAGACTATGAATAAAAGAATTTCCATCTCATTTAATTCTATTTTTTCAAGTCTTTATCCAAATTTTGACCAAGACGAAATACAAAATTCTGAGGATTACTTCAATTTCATAATTAAAAATTATCCAGATAAATCTGAAATAATACAGTTAAAAGCTTTCTTTTATATATTTTCTTTTGGGATTAGGAAATTCTTTATAAAAGATATAAATATTCCCAACTTTATAAATAAACTACAAAGTTCAAATTTCACCCTTTTAAGGAAACTTGGGTCTGGTATTACAGCACTTTTTGGATTAAGTACTGCAAGATCACTAAGTGGTGAAGGTTCAGTATATAAGCACTTTAACTATCCAATCTATAAAAATGGAACTATTAACAAAATCAATACATCAGTACCAAAGAATATTCAAGTTGCAGTAATTGGCAGTGGAGCAGGTGGAGGAATTGCAGCTAACTTACTTAGTCAAAAATATGAAGTCGGAATATTCGACAAAGGAAACTATGCGAATGGTGAGACTAATAATGAAACTTTTGGATATCACAACTTCTATGAAACTCATGCAATACAGCAAACAAGAGGGTATAACGTCTTACTTTTAGCTGGTTCAGGAATTGGTGGAGGAACAAGTATAAACTGGACAACTTCTCTTAGAACACCCGATAATATATTAAGTGAATGGGATTCACTTACAGGACAGAATAATTATTTCAATTCAGAAAAATTCAAAAGTAGTGTCGATTTTATTTGTAATCAGTTAAACGTTGATGAGTCGAATAATTCAATTCCTTTGAAGGAATTAAAATTAGCTGAAGGTCTAAAACTTAATAATATCAACTATAAAATCATTCCAAGAAATACAAGTGATGCTGAATTTGCGGAAACTGGTTTTAGTACATTTGGTCATAGCGATGAAACCATAAATTCATCATACAAAGCTTGGTTTTCAGATGATAAATTTAATTCTGAAAGAATATTTAGTAATTCGGATATTAAAAGCATTGATATTTCTAATGGAAGGGCGACACATATAAATGTTCAAAATGATGGCATACTACATAAAGTAGCTGTTGAAAAAGTAATACTTGCGGCTGGCTCACTTAATACTCCAAAAATTCTTCTAGATAGTGGTTATAAAAATAAACACCTAGGCCAGCATCTTAAATTACACCCTGTATCTGGTGTTGCTGGAAAATTTTCTGAAGAGCAAAAGCCATGGTCAGGTAGCATGCAGGGGATTTATTCAGATGACAATTTATTTATGAAAGATAATTATGGGTACCTCTTAGAAGGGCTACCCATGCATCCAAGTCTTTTCTTTCCTTTTTTTCCTAACAACACAGATGAGTTCAAAGATTTTGTGAAAAGTTATAACAATTGGTCTGGCTCAATTGTTTTAACTTCTGATACAAGTTCTGGTTCAATAATTAATAAAAAGTCTCAACATTTATGGGACTACAGTTTGAACGATTTTGATCATAGAAATTTGTTGCATGGTATTGAAAGCTTAGTAATGGCAAACTATTTAGCTGGTGCTGAAGAGATCATGGTTGCTACCTCACCAACAATGCACTGGAAAAAATCTTCAAATGAGGAAATTAAAAATTTCATTAACAAAATTAAAGTAATTAAAAATCAACCATTCCGAATGCTTCTTGGTTCAGCCCATCAAATGGGAACAGCAAGAATTCATCCTGATGCAAAGCAAGGGGTTGTAGATCTAAATGGAAAAGTTCATGGATTAGACAATGTATATATAGTGGATTCATCAACTTTCCCTAGGTGTTCAGGAGTTAACCCGATGATAACTATTCAATCAATGAGTCATTTTCTGGTGTCACAAATTTGATTTATGGATAATTTTTATTTTGCTCAAAAAGCTGACCTGGGTCATTTCCTAAGTCAATAAATAGACCACTTCCTTCAATGTGAACTTCATTATCTGACGATATAGATGATTCTAAATAGAGCTTCTTGTCTTCAATGTTTGTAACCCAAGCTTCCAGAAGAAACTCTTTTTCAACAGGTACAGGTTGTATATAATTTATTTCTAATTTTGCAGTAACACATGACCTGTCATGAATTACACATGCGTACCCCATTAAGTCATCAAGGGCAGCAGATAATATACCTCCATGTACTAAACCGGGGCCACCTTGGAATCGTGACTCAAAATTATATTTTGATACTATTTTTGAATTATTCAAGATTGGAGATAATTTCATTCCATAATCATTTTGGCTTCCAGATACAAAAGTTTCAGGCCACCATTCAAGTAACTGGTCTAATGATGACCATCTATCAGGGTTTGGAATATCTAAAACTTTTCCTGTAATGTATTTATAATTCATTCTTATTTATCTTAGAGATATCTTTTCTTAATGATTCATTAATAAATGCATTTGTGATATCAGATCTAGTCCTCTCAATAATAGATCTTGCATTGTCCGCATATCTTCTCAGTCCACCTGTTAACGCATCGGGGTAATCTAGTTCATGTAGAATTCCAATTGATTCTTCCATGATTTTTAAGTATTTTTCAGCCTCTGCTATCTCTAGGTTTCTAAGATGTTCTAGAGCTTTTCTTCTCCATTCTCCAATAGTGTCACCAATGCCCTGGATGTAACTAGAAGCATGAACATTAAAATTTGCAAATGGTTCGATGATTCCATTTACTTCAAATGAATAAAACATTACTGCCTCAACAAATTCTCTCTCAGCATCCAAAATATAACCTGCATAGCTAATTTCTGATACTTCACGACATAATTTATTCAATTTTTCAATTTTCTCTTTAGCACTATTTATATATTCCTCAGAACCTTTTGCATCGTTCCTGTGCATGTATCTAATGCTTTTTGAACAATCTCTAACAATTTCACGAGAAGTAGATAAAGATTGTTCGCGAATTTCATTCAGAGTATCAAATGTATCAACTAAATGATTTAGATTGGATTCTGAATTAGACAAATTAAACAGCTTGCTTGAGATACTCGATGCTTTCATCTTCAAAAGTTAAATCATTCATTAAGGCCAGATTTTGTTGTTGAATGCTTGCAGCTCTAACCTGGAATGAAGTATAAGCGTATATGCCAAAAAGGATATCAATAACAAGATGTAGCAAAAATAAACCTACGGAAAGGGTTTGGAGAGAAACAAAAAATGTCCCTACAGCTAATACACCTAAGATTAAAAATCCCCTTCTTTGTTTATCAACCATAAATTCATATTCATCTGTGTGAATGTTGATATTAGATTTTGAATACTTAAGTTCAGGAAAAATTACTGCTATAGAAAGCGATAAAATAAGCGATATTAATACAAGTGTTGATCCCATGCCCCGTCCCAACTTTTACTAATTTAATATTAACCAAAAAAGAAAATTTTTTCAGTTTTTAGAACTTATTTTCATTGCCTTGAATTAACCTTTTTATGTTTTCAGAATGTTTAAACACGATAAGAACAAAAATAAAAGTTATCAATAATTTATCTGCAGTCTCATCTACTTCGTAAATAAGCAAAGCATTTGAAATAAGTACAGTACTTAAACTAGCAATGGCTGAAACTCTAGAAATTCTAAAAATTACAAAATAAAAAAGAACGAGTATCGGTATGTTCAAATACAAGAAATAGAGATTTTCAAACAACATGCTTCCAATTGGATTAACTATTGTAAACGCCACATATACTCCTAGATATGTTGCAACGCCCTTACCTCCTTTGAATTTATAAAAAATTGGGTAAATATGACCCACAACGGCTGCAACTCCGTAAATAATTAAATTTTGATCAAAGAGTAAAATTGGTATTATTCCCTTAAATACGTCACCGAGTAATACAAAAGCAGCATATTTTTTGCCTAGTGTTCTCATAACATTCGATGTTCCAGGGTTTCCACTGCCTGATGATGAAATATCCATGTTTTTAAAACGTGCAACTATATATGCAAAATTGACTGAACCAATTAAATAACTTAATAATATGAATAAAAAACTCACTACTTTGATTGTAATTCATTAAAAATTAATAAGTTATAACCCATTTATACATTTTTTAAATTTATTGTTAACTAAGTAATGGATAATGAAAAAAGATGCCAAAATAAAAGATTATTTTCAACTGAAATAGAAGCAAGAAAAGAAAGACTGTATGTTGAAAAAGAATACAATAAGAAATTTCGTATATATAATTGCAATGATTGCAATGGTTGGCATTTTTCAACAATAAATTAACATGATTGACATTTTTTTAGGAATATTACAAGGTATAACAGAATTTTTACCAATTTCTTCAAGTGGACACCTTGTTGTTTTTTCTTCATTATTTAAAGAAAATAATTTCAGTACTAATGAAATTGCTTTTTTACACTTAGGAACGGTTTTGTCTATTTTGTTTTTTTACTATAAAGATTTAATTAACTTAATGAAGAATAAGTCTTCACTTTTAAAAATTATTAAGTTACTAATAGTTGGGATGATACCTGCAGCGTTTGTTGGACTAGTCTTTCCGATTAGTCAACTTATTGATGAAAGTAAATATATATTACTTATTACCGGATTTGCATATATTTTCTTTTCAGTAATTATGTATTATTCAGAAAAAATTGGTGAAGGGGAAACGATTGTTGAAAATATATCAATTAAGGAAGCTTTCACTATTGGAGTAGCTCAAAGTTTTGCATTATTACCCGGTGTTTCTAGATCTGGAATTACATTAATAACGGCTATGCTCTTAAAAATTAAGAAGACTGATGCAATTTTTTTCTCGCTGCTTTTAGGGATTCCAACAATTTTTGGTGCCTGGCTAATAACGCTATTACAAAGTTCTGAAGGCATAAATAGCAACTTAATTATTCCAACAATATTTGCATTTGTAGCTGGAACAATTGCCATAAAAATACTTGTTAACTTTACAGTAAATTCAAAACTTAAAATATTTTCTTATTATTGTTTTGCGATTGGAATTATAAGTTGTGGTGCGTACTTAATTAATCTTTAAGTCGATAGGCTTTTTCTTTGGCTGAAATTTTAATATTTCATTAGCTATATTTAAAATGTTTTGAAATTCAGGATTTTCTTTGAATGCAAATAAATTACTTCCCTCGGATGAAACAGTAATATCCTCAAGAAGAGGGAGTTCACCTAAAAATGGTACATCTAGTTTCTTAGATAAGTCTTTTCCGCCATCTTTTCCAAATGGATAGATTTTATTTCCATCCACTTCCATATAAGACATATTTTCAATCACTCCAATAATGCTTGCATTTACTTTCTTAGACATAATTCCAGACCTCTCAGCAACTATTGTTGCATTTGTTTGAGGAGTTGTAATTACTATATTTTCAAAATATTTTAAGAATTGAGATAGAGAAATAGACACATCACCTGTTCCAGGTGGCATGTCTATGAGTAAAACGTCAACATCATTCCAAAGAACTTCAAATAAGAATTGTTCAATTGCTTTATGAAGCATTGGACCTCTCCAAATAACTGCCTCATCTTGTTTAACAAAGTACTCCATAGAGATAACATTTAGATTATTTATTCTTGATGGGAAAATTCTTTCATTAAAAGGGATTGGAGGAAACTTAGCCCCAAGAATTTTGGGGACAGAATAACCCCAAATATCAGAATCTAATATCCCAACTTTTTTTCCTAATGAATCAAAAGCTATTCCAAGCAGAGATGTTATTGTTGACTTGCCTACTCCACCTTTGCCAGACGTTATGCCAATAATTCTTTTGTTTTTATGAAAGCTATTTTTGAGTTCTTCTAAGTCAATATCTGCACCAACTAAATTTGAGACATACTGTATTTCGTCTTCTGTCGCTTTAGTAAATTTTATTTTAAAATCTCCTACTTCATCAATTCTGTGCTTAAGAACATCTCTAACCCATTCAATTTCAGTTAAATCGACTATCTCACAAGATTTCTTTTTAATTTTTGATATAGCTTTAAGTTCAGATAGGCTTTTATTAAAACCGGGGTATATAATATTTTCTAGTTCCATGTTTAGTATTGTATGTGTATTAGGTTATTAAATTAAATTATGATCAAAAGAAATCTTATTCTTCTATTGTTGACTTTAACCCTGGGTGTAGTCATTTTTAACTCACCTCTAAAAAGCAATTCAGAAAGTAGCATATATTCCACAGTTAACGATGGTGTTGTTTTAAATGAACTTCTGAAAATTGATAATTTCACTAAATCTAACAATATTACAATATTGAATCTTTGGGCAAGTTGGTGTATTCCTTGTCAAAATGAAGTTGAAGAGTTAAAGAAAATAAGCCTAAATGATAACTATCAAGTAATAGGAATATTAGTTGATGACTCTGTTGAAAATGGAAAAGAGTTTATTGTTAAAAATAATATCAAGTACATTAATGTACTTGATGAATTCCGTGCAGAGCAATTATTAATTAAATTTATGTGGAGTGGTATTCCAACAACCATAATCCTTAATGAAAATCTTGAGATTCTTTACACGATTAATGGAGAAATAACAGCAAAAGAAATATTTAATCTTACAGATTAATTATTAATTAGGAAAAGTTTATAATTCAAGTATGGATGCAATACTTTTTTGGAGAATCTTCTTAGTGCTCGGTAGTCTTTTATACCTTGGTGCATCTGGTTTATTTACACTTAAATTGCTAGCAGCTGCAACAGGCAGAAAAAGAATAATGGATTTGTTTATTAGGTAGTTAGTAGCGGGGGTAGGATTTGAACCTACGACCTCTGGGTTATGAGCCCAGCGAGCTACCAGACTGCTCCACCCCGCGCTGATTTATTAATAGTAACTAGATTTAAATTAAACTCAAGAAAATTCTAACTGTTATTTATTTAACATTTCAATAGCAAGATCAACATACTGTTGAGCTTGGTCAATTAAAGTTTGGTATCTGCCTAGATTTCCATTCTGCAGCTCTTTTTGAGCACTCTCAAAAGCTTCTGTTGCTTTTGCCAGTATATCAAGCGCACTTTCACCTTCTGATTCCTCTATAGATTCACTTACAGCACCTTCTCCAAAAATACTCGATATTGCGTCAGTAAGAGATTCTTCCATAATTATTTTGTCTTGGAAGACAACAACTACAAATTTAAACTCAGGTAATGGATTCTGTTCACCTTGCAAATAAATTGGCTGATAATACAACACAGATTGATCAATTGGTACAACAAACAAATTACCTTTAATAACACTGGAACCTTGTTGATCAAGTAATGTAAATATTTGAGATATATCGGGGTCTTGATTAATTCTTGTTGCAACCTGACTTGGTCCATCAACAAACTCTCCTTTTGGAAGTCTGAAGTCAATTAATTGTCCATAGTTTTCAGGATCTGCATCTGCTACAAGAAAGGACTGCATGTTTGGCCTATTCTCGGGGTTGAATGGTTGAAAAATTAAATAGCTCAGATCTGCTTCACCAGGCAAGCTCATAAGCAAATAATACGGCAACATTGGCTTAAATCCAATCTCAGTAAATTCTCCTCTTAAGGTTCCGACCCTAGGTGTTGTAGATGAGTCAGTAGGAATAACCCATGGATCTTCATCTGCATAAAAAACTTTTGGATCCGTCATGTGATAATCACGATACATATCTGATTGAATGGTGAAAAGATCTTCAGGGTAACGGATATGGTCTAATAAATCAGAACTCATATCTGTTTCTGGTGAAAAAAGATCAGGAAATATATCTTGATAGGATTGAATTATTGGGTCTTTGCTATCTACAACATAAAAATCTATTGTTCCATCGTACGCATTAACAACAGCTTTAACAGAGTTTCTTAAGTAATTAAAATTCATCGGAAGACCAGAATTTTCATTAATTCTTCTTGTATCAGCAGGTTGAGCATATGGATATTTATCTGATACAGTATACATATCAATAATCCAAAATAAATCACCGCTGATTAAAGCGAGGTAGGGGTCATTGTCGGTGTAAAGAAAAGGGGCTGCTTTTTTAACACGACTTACAATATTTCTTTCCATAATTAATTTTGAATCATCAGAAAGTTGATTTGAAATTAATAAGTTGAGCTCACTATATCTAAGAGCAAAACCTAATCTCTTAAAAAATGAACCAATACTTACACCACCATCTCCTGAGTAATTTGTATAAGCAACAGATTGTCCTTCAGTTGACAGAGGGTAATCAACTTCTTCCTGTAGTGAGTTAACAACTACATACTCAATGGAATCAGCTGACTCTCCAAAATAAATTCTTGGTTGTTCTATTTCTAACTCTGAAACTGTAGTTGTAGCTGGCACACCTTTAACATAAAAATCAGGTTGGCCTTGACTTGCTACATTGTTAGCAGGACTAAAAACTACACCGAAACCATGGGTGTATTGTAATCTTTCATTTACCCAACCTACAGCTGGAAGATTGGTTTGATCAAGCTCTCTTGCTGCAACCATCACCTGCGTGAGCTCTCCATTTATTTCATACCTGTCTACATCTACTTCATCAAGAGCATAGTAAGCTCTGATCTCCTGAAGCTGACTGTATGTTTCAGCAAGAACAGTTGGGTCCCATAACCTTATATTGTCCACTGTTTGTTGATTGTTGGCTATATTTTCCTTTGTGAGATTTGGTGATGCCTCAAAAGATTTTTCTTCGATGGCATCTAAGCCATAAGCAAGTCTTGTGTATTCAATATGATTCTCTACATAAATTAACTCTTTATTCAGTTCATCAGGAATAACTCTAAATCTTTGAATCGCTGCAGGAACTAAACCACCTACTATTATTGAGACGGCTAGCCATAAACTAATTGCTGTTACAGGTAATAGCCACCCTCTTCTTTTTATGTTTACTAATAAAAGTACTGCTCCAAACAGTGAAATTAAGATTAATAAATTTAGTGCAGGTAAATGAGCGACAACATCTGTATAACTCGCACCAAACACCTTACCCCTTGGAGAGTAAAGAAGTTCCATTGAATCTAGTCTGTATGCAAAAGCTTTTAAAACAGCAATGAAAGCTAGTAAAACAGATAAATGTGCTTTTGCACCGCTACTTACTTCGGGCAATTGTCCTTGTCTGAGTTGAAGTGCACCTGTTGCAATAAAAAATAGAACAATTATCAAAGAAGTAAAGACTACTAGTTGGAAACCCCAAGAAACAAAAAGACGGTACAACGGTAGTCCAAAAACAAAACTTGATACATCTGCATCAAAAATAGGGTCTGTAACACCAAACGATTTTTGATTTAAAAATAGTAAAACTTGTTCCCATAATTGAGATGCTCCAGCACCTAGAAAGAGTGATAAACCAATTGAGCCCCATAATCTATATCTTAAAAATCTTTCATTTGTCCAAGCCCGAAACCTTGAAAGAGGATCTTGAGATTCAAATGATTCAAAAATATCCATTACAGGAGTTGCTCTAACTGCTAATCGTAAGTTTGTGAATATAAATATAAAAGCTAGCAATGAAGTAGCACCAACTAACGAAGCTTTAGTAAGTAGTATCTTTAGCCATACAGAGTTTAATTGAACAGAGTCAAACCATAAGTAATTAGTGAAGAAAGTTGCAATTGCTCTAGCTATTGAGAAGCCAATTATTACTATAAAAACAACAAAAGAAAATCCTCTTCTATCATTTCCTGTATTAGCTCCACCTATGTTTACCATATTATTATTGTATTTACGTCCCGTCTTTAACGTGAACTATACTCAAAAATTACTTTAAGCGCTTCCTCGAAACTATCAACCGGAACAATAGCTGTTTCGTCAGTTGAGTAAGGAGATGCCTCTTCATAGTTTGCAGTTGGTACCAAAATTAACTCTGATCCAGCTCGTTTTGCAGCAATAACTTTTTGCCTAATTCCTCCAACAGGTCCTACTGACCCATCTATTTCTATTGTTCCAGTGCCCGCAACAATAAGGGAGTTTGTTATGTCATTTGGTATCAAATTATTATATACATTAAGAGCCATCATAAGCCCAGCAGAGGGACCTCCGACATTACCTGTTTTGATATCTATTTCAAAAGGAAAATCGAACCTTTCATTAACTGTTGTTGCCAAAAATCCAACCATAGGTTCATTATCGTATTCAATATGTTCGATTAATTCTGTACTTATAGAGATTTCCGTATCTATACCGTCAATGTCTCGAGTTAAACCAATTGTTACAGTTTCACCTATATCATATTTTCTTAATGTTGCAATAAATTCAGAAGCTGAAAAAATTTGTTCATCATTAATTGTTGTAAGTAGGTCACCTTTTAACAATTTGTCTTTTACAGGAGAGTCATCCAATATTCCAACAACAAGAACCCCATCACCTTTAGAATCAATATCATAATTTAAGTTTTTTAAAGCAACTGCAATTGCAACATTTTCTGAAGTTTTCATGTTTTGAATACTGATTTCACTTAATTCTTTTGGAGTTACACCTTTTGGTAAAATAACTTCTCTTGGATATAAATCAAAAGAATTATCGACATAAGCCCAAAGGTAAATTAAAGCTGAAGCTTCATCTCTTCTTACAGTAAGCTGAAAAAGATTACCATCAAAATCATAATATTCAGTATCACCATAATCGATGTCCCATTGATATGGTGGACCAGGTGACATAAAATAATAATCCGTTTTGATTAAAGATAAAGACGATATTGAAATAA
>CABYIX010000014.1 GCA_902519215.1 uncultured Candidatus Actinomarina sp.
AACGAAATGGTGAGGAAGCACCTTTTGACCCATGGGATGCAAGAACAATTGAGTGGACTATTCCATCTCCAACTCCTGTATGGAATTTTTCAAAGGCACCAATTGTAAAATCGTTAGATGATTTTTGGCATGCAAAATATAGTGAAGATGATGAAGGTAGAGCAGTAAGAAGAGATAGCGCTGACCAACTTCTTCAAGAATTAGAAGAAGAAGGACTTAATCCAAGCGAAAATATCGAGCTACCGAATCCTTCTTATTATCCAATCATATTGGCTTCTGGATTGCCATTTTTAGGCTATGCAGTTATATATTACTCTATACCCCTAGCAATTATTGGATCACTCCTATTGTTAATTGGTGGTTTTGGTTGGGGCACTGAGCCATTAGAAGAGCATATAGAAGAATCAGAACATGAGTAGCTCTCATGCCTACCCGCACGAACCTACGGGAGTAGAAACTAGAAAACTTGGCATGTGGGTATTTTTATCCACTGAGATTTTATTTTTCGGAACACTTATTACTACTTTTATGATTTTCAAAGGAAGAGATTTTCCTGGAATAAAGCTTACGGATGTTTACGACATTCCTTTTACTTCTATTAGTTCTTTTATATTGCTAATGAGTTCTCTAACAATGGTACTTGCTCACAATGCTCTTGAGGCAAATGATCAGGAAAAAACACGAGTTTGGCTACTAGCAACAGCAATGCTTGGAGCAGTTTTTTTAGCTGGTCAAATATATGAATTTACTGAGTTTTATCATAAGGGCTTTGAACTAGGTACTAACATTTTTAGTTCCACTTTTTATGTCTTGACAGGGTTTCATGGACTTCACGTTTTTATAGGTGTTGTTCTTCTTCTAGCTTTATGGAGTATTGGACAAAGGCAAAAAGGTTTATCTTTAGATGGTGGAATGAACCTAGAGTTTGTGGCTCTATATTGGCACTTTGTTGATATAGTTTGGATAGTATTGTTTACAGTTGTTTATTTAATTTAATATGTCTGAAATCCATATAGAACACCCCACTCCAAAAAAATATGTACAAATAGCTATTGTACTTGGAGTGCTTACAGCTATCGAGATTGCTTTGTACTATACAGAAGATATTGTTGGTGTATTTACTGATCCTTTACTGATAATTTTAGCTGTTGGGAAGTTCGTAATTGTTGTTGGCTGGTTTATGCACTTACGTTTTGAAAATAAACTTATTAATAGATTCTTTACTGGTGGGATGATACTTGCATTAATCCTATTTGCTATTGTCATGTTTGAACGAGCATCAGCAAATTTTTTCTAGAATAAATGCAAAACTTACCATGGCACCCACATTACGATGTATGGGCATTAATTTTTTCACTTATAATATTTTTTGAATTTTCAACGAAAAATAAATCTATAAAGGGTGAGAAAAGAAAATTGTGGTACTCAGGAATAATTATACTTTGGATTTTTACCGATTATCCATTACATGACATCGGTGAAAAATATCTATTCTCTGTTCACTCTGTTGAGCATCTAGTTTTAGCATTAGTTTCCCCACCTCTTTTACTACTTGGGATGCATAAAGAAATGAAGAAAATAATATCAATAAAACCTTTTATATCT
This sequence comes from uncultured Candidatus Actinomarina sp., assembly GCA_902519215.1. GTDB lineage: Bacteria > Actinomycetota > Acidimicrobiia > Actinomarinales > Actinomarinaceae > Actinomarina. The sequence continues at coordinate 1,606 of CABYIX010000014.1, forward strand.
ATTTTAAAATTTACATCGAAGCCAGTAGTTGCATTTTTCTTGTTTAATTTTGTTATGGTAGGAATGCACTGGTCTTCTGTTGTAAATTTAATGGTGACAAATACTCTTTTTCATTTTGTTATACATTCGATTATGCTCCTTGTGTCACTGAATATGTGGATTCCTGTAATTGGATTTAATGAAGAGGTAAAACCAATAAATTCAGCCGCAAGAATAGGTTACTTATTTCTCCAGTCCCTTTTGCCAACAATCCCTGCAAGTTTTCTTGCTTTTGGAACCGAACCTTTATATACGGCTTACTTGAACAATGACAATATTTTTAATATTTCAGTTATAAACGATCAAACACTAGCTGGATTGATACTAAAACTTGGAGGAGGAATTATTTTATGGATTTCCATATTAATAATTTGGATGAGATGGTATCAGGATGAAAAAACATTTGATGATGTAGTTAGAAATAACACATCTGACTAGAATTATATAGATTTTTAAAATGGATGAAAAGCAATTAGAACAATTAAGTAGTTCCAGTGGAATACCTCTGGAACTTTTATCTCGTTCAATTCAAGCAAGGGCTGAATCATCTGGAGTAACTCCAGGAGATATATTAAATAGTTGGTCTGGTGGTGAGGCTATTGACCCCATTCCTGTTTCTAAAGAAGAAGTGAATGTAGTTGAAGAAGCTTCAAATGAAATACCCGACAACACTAATAATGCTGATGAAACTACAGAAGAACAACTTGAAGAAACTGTATTTGAAGAGAGTGTAAATCAGGAGATTGCTTCCTCAGTTGCAGTGATGCTAGAAGACATACCTCCTCCCGTGACAATAAGTCAAAAAATAATTAAATCTCTAAGATACGGTTTAAGTTTTGGAGTAGTTGCAGGATTTATTCAAGGTCTAATAGCAAGTTCATACTTATATGACGGCCTTATTCTTGAAGCTGAAACGCAGAACTTGATTGCTGAGTATAGCCCCATATCATTTGTAGCAATCGTATCTCTTTCTACAGCTTTTTTTAGTATTTTAAATTCACTAAATCTGAAAAAAATCCTTGACTCAAACTTTGAAGGGTTTGGGGTACTAACTACAGATAGAGAGTCTATTTATACTGGAGCGGGACTAGGTCTAGTTTTTGGTTCTTCTATTGCTTTCTATGTGATAAACAGTATAGGTCAAAGAATTGAAGGAATTCTTCCAGAAGATCCTGTTATTAACTTAATAAGTGTCAGCGGAGCTTTATGGAGAATAGTTATCCTTTCAGCCATTATCCAAGCTTTAGTTTCTATAATTTCAATGCTTCTCGGAGTTCCTAAGGGACTAGAAAAATATGAAGACCTTGAAGCAAATAAGATACGGAGCAGAATAGTGGGATCAATTGTTATACCACTTGGCTCTATAGTGGTTGGTGGAATTATTGCGGTAGCTATTGCTCAAATTTTTCTTAACTTTCATGAATATGCTCCTCTTTTTGCACTAATAATTTCAGCAGCTATTTTGCTATTTGCAAGTGTAATGAGTTCTGCGCCAAAAATTAAAATAACTAGAAGTGAGGTTCTTATCGCTTCTGCTGGAGTGTTGACTCTAATTATTATTATTGCAAGCGTTGCAGCAAGTCAGCATTAATAAATGGGTAACAGTTTTGATAGCTTAGAAAGTGTAGAGTCTTACCTTTCCGATCCAAGATGGGACAATATTAAAAGAGACTATGATGCTAATGGCATTAGTTCACTAAGAAGTCCCTTTCAGGTTGTAAATACTATCTCAGAAGAAGGATCTAAGTCTTTACTAAACTTACTTCAGAGAGATGACTGTTGGGTTTCAGGATTAGGCGCAGCTACAACACAACAGGCTGTGCAAATGTTTAATCTTAGTTACGAAATTATTTATATAAGTGGATGGCAGGTTGCTGCAGAAAGTAATAACGGTGAAAATACTTACCCCGACCTTTCACTGTATCCATCTGACTCAACGCCTAATTTTATTAATAAGATCAACAACACCCTAGTTAGAAAAATTTCTGAACATAAAGAGGGTATCTTACCTCCTATTGTTGCTGATGCTGAGTCAGGGTTCGGTGGTGTTTATAGTGTCTTTAATTTGACTTCACAATTTATTAAAGCCGGTGTGTCTGGTTTACATTTTGAAGATCAGCTTGCTTCTGAAAAAAAATGTGGACATATGGGAGGCAAGGTAGTAATTCCTACTCATGAGTACATAAAAAAATTAAATTCTGCACGACTTTCGTCAGATGTACTTGGAAGCCCTGTTGTGCTAATTGCTAGAACAGATGCGCTACACGCTTCTTTAATCACTTCCGATTTTGATGATGATGATAGAGAGTTTTTAAGTAATAAAAGGACTAGTGATGGTTATTTTTCAATTAAAGATAACCATGGCTTAGCTATAAAAAAAGCTTTGAGATATGCCGAATATGCCGATGTTATATGGTGTGAAACCAACACACCTGACCTAGGATTTGCTAAAGAATTTGCTGATGAAATCAGGAAGGTATTTCCAGATAAGATACTAGCCTATAATTGCTCTCCTTCTTTCAACTGGGTTGGAAAATTTAGTGAAAATGAAATAAAAGAGTTTCAAAAAAATCTATTCGAACTTGGATACAAACTGCAATTTGTATCACTTGCTGGTTTTCACTCATTAGCCAGCTCAATGTATGAGCTAGCAAAAAATTATAAAGGTGGAGACATGAGCGCAATTGTAAGCCTTCAAGAGAAAGAAATACAATTATCAGAAGAAGGATACACAGCTAGAAAGCACCAGCAAGAAGTTGGCGGTAATTACTACGAAACTATTGCAGAGGTTCTTTTAGGTGAAGAATCTGAACTACTTTCAACAAAAGACTCTACAGAATCTGATCAGTTTTAATAGAATATATCTATGAAAAATTTTAAAAACAAAACAATAATTATGAGTGGTGGGTCAAGGGGTGTAGGCCTTGAAATCGCAAAAGCATTAGGAAAAGATGGAGCTAATGTTGTTATACTTGCTAAAACAACTGAGCCTCATCCAACACTTCCAGGAACTATTTTTACTGCAGCTGAAGAAATAGAAGAAGTTGGCGGTAATGCCCTACCGGTTGTTTGTGACATAAGGTTTGAGGAACAAGTAGAAAGCGCTGTTGCTCAAGCGGTAGAAAAGTTTGGTGGAATAGATATATGTATTAATAATGCAAGTGCTATTCACTTGACGGATACAATCAATACCCCTATGAAGAGATACGATTTAATGCATAATATCAATGTAAGAGGTACCTTTATGTTAAGCCAAAAATGTATCCCCCATCTTAAAGAAGGTAACAATCCTCATATTTTAACTCTATCTCCACCAATTGATATTGATAGAAAATGGTTTGGGTTAACTCTGGCTTACACAACAGCAAAGTACGGAATGTCTCTTGTCGCTCATGGACTGGCTGAAGAGTTACAAAAATATAATGTTGCTTCTAACTGTTTGTGGCCAAGAACTTCACTTGATACAGCAGCTGTTAGAAACGTAATAGGATCTGAATTAATTAAAGGTTCTCGTAAGCCTTCTATTTACGCAGATGCTGCTTATGCAGTGTTAAAAAGAGATTCTTCAAACTGTACTGGGAATTTCTTTCTAGACCAAGATGTTCTAGAAGAAGAGGGTGTTACAGATTTTGATCAGTATGCTATTGATCCAGGTGCAACACTAGTTTCAGACTTTTTTGTCGATGACAATCCTGAAGACTGGATTCAAGCTTTATAGAACAAAAAATGAAAAGTGCATTTATAGTAGATGGTTTAAGAACACCGATTGGTAAAAGAGGTGGGTCACTAAAAGGCATTCATGCAATAGATTTACTAGGTTTAGTAATTGAAAACATTGTTAATAGAAATTCAATAGACCCAAATAGTATTGATGATGTAATCGCTGGATGTGTTTCTCAACTTGGTGAGCAAACAGGAAATGTAGGAAGAAATGCAGCCTTAGCTGCTGGTTTACCAGATACAGTACCTGGTACAACTGTTGATAGGCAGTGTGGCTCCTCTCAACAAGCTCTTCATTTTGCAGCTCAAGGAATTATTGCAGGTTCTTATGAAGTTGCAATTGCATGTGGAGTTGAAATGATGTCAAGAGTACCCATGGGGTCTACATTTAACTATGAGGGGCCAGAGGGTGTTTCTACTCCCTTTGGACCAAAAATGTATGATAGATATCCAGGGTTAGTTCCACAAGGATTATCAGCAGAAATGATGGCAGAGAAATGGGAATTAGACAGAGATGAATTAGATGAAATATCATATACCTCACACCAAAGAGCTTTTACTGCATGGGAAAAAGGCTACCTTGATAACCAAATAATTAAAATTCCTGAATCATTAAATAAAGATGAAGGTATAAGAGAAGAAACAACAAAAGATATACTTTCTCAATTAAAGCCAGCCTTTAAGGCTAATGGAGTAATCACAGCAGGTAACTCTTCTCAAATTTCTGATGGAGCAGCGGCACTTTTAGTAGTTTCTGAAAATATAGTCAATAAATACAACCTTGAGCCAATAGCTAAGATAAAAAGTATGGCTGTTGTTGGAACAGACCCAGTCCTGATGTTAAGTGGGCCAATACCAGCAACAATAAAGGCTCTGGAGCAAGCGAAATTGAAACCTGAAGATATTAACATTGCTGAAATAAACGAAGCGTTTTCATCTGTAGTAGGTGCTTGGAGAAAAGAATTCCCAGAAATTAATTATGAGAATGTAAATGCTAACGGTGGGTCAATAGCTATAGGTCATCCACTTGGAGCAACGGGGGCAAGATTAATGACAAATCTTATTCATGAAATGAAAAGAAATAAATTTAAATATGGGCTTCAAGCAATTTGTGAAGGTGGCGGTACAGCAAACGCTACAATTGTAGAACTTGTTTAATTATGAAACCACTTGAGGGAGTTAGGGTACTAGAAATTGCCTCAATTGGACCCGGGCCCTTAGCAGCAAATACTTTCCTAGAGTTAGGTGCTGAAGTAATTAGGGTAAATAATCCAAAAGCTGTTGATCTACTTCCTACTAATGCTGACCCTTCCTTGGAAAACAGAATAAATATAACTGTGGATTTAAAATCCAAAGATGGAATTAAATTAGTAAAAGAACTAATTAAAGGTGTGGATATCTTACTAGAAGGTAATCGCCCCGGTGTTATGGAAAAAATTGGATTGGGCCCTGAAGATATCCATAGAGTGAACAAAAAAACCGTCTACATAAGACTCACGGGCTGGGGCCAGGAAGGTGAAATAGCAAATGATGCCGGGCATGACATAAATTATTTAGCATTATCTGGAGTTTTGAGTCTTTTGGGTAAAGATGGATCACCACCTACTGCTCCTATAAACCTTGTTGCAGACTACGGTTCAGGAACTATGTTTGCTGTAATGTCTGGCCTTCTTGGAATTTATGAGGTTAGGAATAACAATAAAGAGAGTGTTGTCTATGATGTAGCAATGTTTGAAGGAGCTTCATTTCTTGCATCTTTAATGTTTGGCTTAAATGATGTAGGCCTGTGGAATGAAAAAAGAGGTACTAATTTACTAGACGGTGGTGCTCCTTTTTACAGATGTTACGAAACAAAAGATAATAAATATGTAGCAGTAGGTGCTTTAGAAAATAAATTTTTTAAAGAACTGGTTTCAAAATTAAACCTTCCGAAAGACATGGTAAATGAGCAAATGAACCTTGATAAATGGTCAGAATTTGAAAGAGTATTTAGTGAAATATTTATAATGAAATCTAGGGATGAGTGGTCTGAAGTTTTTAAAAATACAGATTCATGTGTAACACCTGTACTTAATTTAGATGAAGCAAGAAAGCATCCTCATGCAATATCAAGAGGTTCATTTCTTAATAACTTTCCAAGAAGCGATAATATGTTAAAAGAAAAAAATAACAAGGTAACAAAAAAATCTATTCAATCTATATTTACAGAGTTGGAAATCAGTAAGGATTTTATTCAACAAGTTGAGAAAAATGGAACTCTGTTAATAAACTAAGCTCATGCCAATTAATCCAGACATACTACTAAATAAAGATCTTGAAGAGGTCGAAGGCCATTGGTCCGAAGAGAGAGTTATCTTATATAACCTTGCAGTTGGAAGCAGCCAAGATCCTATGAACAAAAGTGATTTGGAATTTACAGTTGGTCCTGGTCCGAAAGTTTTACCTTCTTTTGCTGCGTGCATTTACCCAATGGAATCAGTTTTTTCAATTATAGGAAGTGAAGGACTTGAAGTTTCAATGACATCACTTCTTCATGGAGAACAAAAGATAACAATACATGAAGATATACCATCAAAAGGTAAAGCTACAGCTAAATCAAAAATTACAGCTGTTGAGGACTATATCAAATTTGGATCAGTAACTATTGAATCTGATTTATATATGGATAATAATAAAATTGCTACTTCTGAGTCTGTAATGTTGTTTATTGGTGAGGGAGGTTTTGGAACGGTGCCTAAAAAGAAAGAAAAGTTGACTTCACCAAAAACAGATCCTGACAAAGTGCTTGAGTATAAAACTCTTGATAACCAAGCAATACTTTATAGAATTCCATCAGGCGATAATAATCCGCTACATATAGACCCAGACTTTGCAAAAGTTGCGGGGTTCAAAAAACCTATATTGCACGGGTTATGTACATATGGGATAACCTGTAAAAAATTAGTTGAAAGTGACTTTAGTAATGACCCTACCAAAGTCTCTGAAATTTCAGCAAGATTTAGCGGTCCTGTAACTCCCGGTAGTACTTTACTAATAAATGCCTGGAGACAAGATTCATATACAATTGCTAACGTTATCGAAAAAGAAACAAATACTGTTGTGTTAAAAGATTTTGTAATAAAATCTAGGTAATCTAATTTCCTAAGAAGTCAATAACGCTTTCCCAGCCTTTTGATGCTCCTTTGTAAAATTCTGTATATTGACATTTTGAGCATGTGATTGATAAAAATTTACGATTTTGAATATTCATAAATCGTGACCAACTCTTACCAGTCATCGTTACAGTATCCTCTGTATATTCAGTACAGTTACATTTTGGGCACTGCCACATTTTTTTATCTATAGGATATCTTCCATCGTCCATACTCATAGCATAACAAATTAACTTTTAGATGGATTCCAATTTATAGGGAAGCTAAAATTTTATTATGAAAAAATTCACTAAATTCGTGTTTTTATCTTTATTTATCTTTTTATATGCTTGTAGTTCAAATCAAAGTGCGAATTTAGATCCCCAAATTGTAAAAGTTGTTGATGATGAATTCTCTCCTAAAATACTTAGAGTAGAACCCGGAACAACTGTAATTTGGGAATCGGGTGGTGCTAATAATCATAATGTTATTGCAAGCGATGGTTCGTGGCAGGCTATTTCATCTGACTACTTTGAATATGGGATCATTACTAAAGGTGATCAATATGAACACACATTTGACGAACCTGGCGTGTATGAATATTACTGCCCATACCATGGCACCAACAGCAAAGGAATGGTTGGAACAATTATTGTTGGTGATGTTGAGTACTCAATAGAGCCTGAAAATATAATTGTGGAACTGAGTAGAGGTGTCATAGAAGTAGGTGTGAATAAAAACTATTCTAAAATTCAAGATGCTGTTGATGCTGCCATAGAAGGAGATTTAATTTTAATTGATGAAGGGGTTTATAACGAAAGTGTAACTATTACAACTTCTTATCTAACAATTAGAGGAACCGATAGAAATAAGGTAATTATTGACGGTGAGTTCATGAGGGAAAATGGAATACAGATTTATGATACTGATGGAGTTACTGTTGAAAATTTATCTGTTAGAAACTTTTCCTTAAATGGAGTCTACTGGAATGGTGCAAAAGGATTTAGAGGTTCTTACCTGACTGTTTATAATAATGGAGATTACGGAGTATATGCATTTGACTCAACTGATGGTGTCTTTGATAATGTATATGCATCTGGACACCCAGACAGTGGTATTTATATCGGACAATGTTATCCATGTAATTCTCTTATTTTTGATAATGTAGTTGAAGGGAATGCATTGGGATATTCTGGAACAAATGCAGGAGGTCATTTATATCTATTTAATAATATTTGGAGAGATAATATGTCAGGCATTGTACCTAATACTCTTGACTCAGAATTAAACCCTCCTGGTCGTGAGACAACCATTGTTGGCAACTTAGTAATAGATAATAATAACTATGAAGCTCCTACAAACAGATTCGGACTTGTTGCTAAAGGCATGGGGATTGTTGTTCCCGGAAGAGTTGGAGATGTAATAGAAAAGAATCTTGTCATTAATCACAATAGGTACGGAATTGTTGCAAGTCCTATGCTTGATGCAAATTTATATTTTTCACAGCATGTACACGTTAAAAATAATATAGTTCTTGATTCTGGATATACAGATTTAGCACTTGCTGGTCCGTGGGGTCCGGGTAATTGTTTTGAAGGAAATATTTATCAAACAAGTACTCCTCCAATGCTTGAACAGCTTCATAACTGTAGTAATTTAAACTCATCAAATTTACTAGCAAGGTTTCCTTTACAGGGAGATCCTTCAGGACTAATGATGCTTGCTGGGTTTTTTGCTGATGCTCAAACAGCAAATCTTGATAAAAATTTATATAAAGAATATCCTTGGCCAAAAGAACAGGTAACTATGGAGTTTCAGGATATCTCTGCACCTTCACCTGCAATCAACTTGTTTTATGTACCAAATACCGAGGAAATAGAAATTCCTTTTGAGTTATTAGAAAAAGATTTTGAAAATTACTACAAAGCAGAAAAGGAGATAATTATGAGCGGAGTACCTATTTCAAGTCCAACCTTGTGGCAGTTGTTATTTCAACTATATGGATACCTAATGCCATTTGTGTTGTATGCAGCATGGGCAGCTTTAGCAATCAAAGATATTGATACTAATGACAAAGTTCAAGGTGGAATGAAATATGTATGGCTTGCAATTGTATACTTGGTTCCATTTTTTGGAGTTTTAACGTATCACCTTGCAGGTCCTAGCAATATATCTAGAGCTATGAAGTTTGGAGCAATTATTGGCGGTTTATTTAGTTATATTGCCATTCTTGTAGCTGGTGCAATAATTAGTGGCTTAGTCTAAGATTTTTAGTTAAAAAAATATAAATAATGTCATTTAAAAATGTGCTTTGTTTTGGATCTTTAAACCCTGACTTGGTTTACTTTATAGACAAACTTCCAAGCCCAGGTGGAGATATACAAAGTAAAAAGTACTTTATTAGGCCTGGCGGAACTGCAATAAACTGTGCTGAAAATATTGCAATGTGGGAAATCAATACTGCAGTACGAGGAAATAGTATTGGCAATGATGAATTAGGAACTTATTTAGTTGAGTACTTAAATAATTTAAAAATCGTTCATAAAGATGTTATTAAAGACAATACTATAACTCCAACTTGTTCAATTTATATAGATGAAAGTGGTGAAAGAACTATTATCTCTTCAGGCTATGAGGAAAGTAACTGGAGTAATCTAAATAATATTCAAGACTACGACTCTTTGTTAATTGATAGATATTCGATTAAATATATCAAGGAAGAACTAGAAAAAGTTAAAAAAAATAATGATATTTTCCTTACTCAAGCTGGCTATGAGGAAGAAATTGATTATGAAATTGATTTTTTAGTGGTTAGCAAAAATGAAATTGAAGTAAAAGAAGCAAATGAAATACTTGAAAAGGGAATGGCAAAATGGATATTACTAACCTCTTCTAACTTGCCTGCAAGACTACTGAGCGCAGATGGGGTGTTAGAGATTGTTCCACCTGACTTTAAAACAATTAATGCAACAGGTGCTGGTGATGCTACTGCGGCCTATATCTCTGCATTTGGAATTGAAGATGTTATTGACTCTGTGAAAAAAGCATGTGCAGCAGGTGCAATAGTAGCTGGAACTAATGACAAGCCAAGTTTAAAAATGATAGATGAAATAAGTAAGTTAGTAGAGATCAACCCAAGATAATCGATTTAGTGTTTTGAAATATTTAGACTAATATAATATCTATGGCTGTTGCATATAAAGCTCCTGTTAAAGACATCGTTTTTGGTTATGAAGTAATTGACTCATATAATGTATTAAATAAAATAGCTGCCTTTAGTGATTTTTCTGAAGATGTTGTTGTACCAACCATGGAAGAATGTGCAAAATTTTCTGAAGAAGTTCTTGCCCCAATTAATGCTATAGGTGATCAACAAGGAGCTACAATAAACAACGGCGTAGTTACTATGCCAGAAGAATTTGTAGATGCATATAAGAAATTTTCTGATGCTGGATGGGCATCAATCTCGCTACCTGAAGAAATCGGTGGTGGAGGTATGCCGATCACTTTATCTGGAGGAACTTTAGAAATCCTAAGTACTGCTAACTTAGCTTTTGGATTGGCTCCAGGGCTTAGTGCGGGAGCAATTTCTGCTATCAATTTTCATGGAAGCCAAGAACAAAAAGATAAATTTTTACCTAAATTAGTTTCTGGAGAATGGACCGGGACTATGAATCTAAGCGAACCTCAATCAGGATCTGATTTAGGAACAATTACAACAAAAGCAGAGGCACAAGAAGATGGTACTTATAAAGTTACAGGCACAAAGGTTTGGATAACTTTTGGTGAACATAATATGACAGAAAATATTGTCCATCTTGTTTTGGCAAAAGTTCCAGGATCACCAGAGGGAACAAAGGGAATATCTATGTTTATTGTTCCAAAATTTATTGTTAATGATGACGGAAGTTTAGGTGAAAACAATAATGTGTCATGTATATCAATTGAAGAAAAACTAGGTATTCATGCAAGTCCAACTTGTGTAATGGAGTATGACGGATCTGTTGGTTATTTAGTTGGTGAAGAAAATAGAGGCTTAACCTATATGTTTACAATGATGAATGAAGCAAGGGTGTGGGTTGGCGGACAAGGCCTAGCCTGTGCTTCTGGAGCGCTTCAAGGTGCAGCTCAGTACGCTCGTGATAGAGTGCAAGGAAGACCTGTTGGAATGTCAAAAGAAGATGCCAAAAATTCTACAATTATGGATCATGCTGATGTAAGAAGAATGCTATTAACAATTAAATCATATGTAGATGCTATGAGGTATCTAATGTATGACAATCAACTGATGCTTGATTTAGAATACTTTGGTGAAGGGGAGCTTAAAGAATTTGGTGAAGAAAGGTGTGGAATCTTAACACCTGTCACCAAAGCATGGATTTCTGACCTTGGTGTTGAGCTGTCTTCAATTGCTATACAAGTTTATGGTGGAATGGGTTATGTAGAAGAGACTGGAGTAGCTCAATATCTTCGAGATGCTCGAATAGCTCCGATATATGAAGGCACAAATGGTATTCAAGCATTAGATTTAATATTTAGAAAACTTCCTCTTGATAGTGGTCAGGCTATGCAAAGACTTTTAGGAGATGTTAATGGCGTTATTGAAGAAATGAGTCAAGCAGGCGATGTTCTCTCATCAATGTCAGAAAAACTAAAAGTAGAAGTAGATAAGCTCTCTGAAGTAACCCTTTGGCTCGGATCTAAAATGCTAGAGGGTGAACTTGTTGATGCTAGCGCTGGCGCTTCACCTTATATAAAAATGTTTGGACAGGTTTTAGGTGGATACTATATGGGCAAAGCTGCACTATTAGCTACAAAAAAATATGATGAAACCGGTGATGAATACTACGCTGAAAAAATTACATTATCTAAGTTTTATATAGAACAACTTTTACCACTTGCATCAGGTTATGCGTCTGCGGTTACTGCAGGAAAAGAAGATTTATACAATATTAAGGCTGAAAATTTCTAATTGATTGATTCCTTAAAAGATAAAAATAATTTAATTGCTCTAGTCGGAGCCAGTAATGATAGAAATAAATATGGTAACAAGATTCTATTAGATCTATTATCTAAAAACTATAATGTTGTTCCTATTAATCAAAAAGAAGATACTATTGCTGGATTAAAAGCATACACTAAAGTGCAAGACCTACCCTCTCGTCCTTCAATCATTAATTTTGTTGTCCCGCCAGAAATTGGACTTGATATCACAAAAGAATTAGTTGAGGAAGGTTATGATCATTTTTGGTACCAACCTGGTGCAGAAAGCGAAGATTTAACTAATTTATTAACTCAAAAAAACAGAGATTTTATTGATGATAAATGCATAATGGTAGTTACAAGGCTATCTAGTAATTACTAGTCACTAAGTTTCTTATTTACCTCGTCCAGTTCTTCAAATGACTTTTCTAATTTATTTACACGGGTTGTCTTTAGGGAATCAAAAGCTTTAACAGTTTGATCGAGTTTTTTTGTAGTTTCATCAAATGAATCTAAAAACTTCCTAATTTCGTTCTTAACTTTTTCGTGAGTAGATAAAATATTTTTTGTATCTGTCTGAAGACTAAATAATTTCATTGAGTGCCTAATGGTCTCCAGATATGCCATGAGGGTTTGGGGGCTTACCAGTATTACTTTTTGTGCAAATGCATACTGAATTACTGGAATATTCTTTGCACCAATAGTTGAGGTAAGAAGAAAATGATACAAATTCTCTAACGGTATATACATCAAAACAAAATCAACAGTGTCTTCTTCTGGGGATATATACCCTTCTCTTGTTGAAGTTTCATCAATTTTATTCTTTATTGCTCTATCTAGAAACTCTTTATTCTTACTTTTTATTAAATCCGTAATGTCTCTTCTGGAAATTTCATCTAAAGAATCATCTTCTAAGTCTCTGTTCAATTTCGATATTTCCATATAAATTGTTAATGGAAATTTGGAGTCCATATTAATCGTCTTATTATCTGGAAGATAAAACGTAAAATCAGGTTTGTTTCCACTATTCATAATTTTTTGAGTCTCGTAGTGAATACCATCTTTATACTCCATAACTCCAAGCAAGTCTTCTACTTGAAATTCAGCCCATTGACCTCTGCTTTGGTTGTTATTAAGTACTGATATTAAGTTTCTGGTTTGTTGATCAACACCTGTAATTGAACTTTTTATTTCACCTGTTTTTTCTAAAAACTCTCTTACAGTTTGATCCGATTTGTTTAATAGTTTATGAATTTGTGATTCTTCGTTATCTATAAGCTCACTAACAATTCCTTTTATTAAATATTCATCTTCTTTTTCGTCGCTATCGTCTTTTCTTGTTACAAAGTATAAATTTGCAGACAATAGTAGAACAACTACAACATAAAATAAAATATCCATATTAAAAGAATAGCAACAGAAGTAGACAATTTTATTTTCTTATTAGATTTATAAATTTTAGCTAACTAAATCAAATAGCTTCTTGTATCCAAATTTAAAATTTTCAATTGTATGATTTTGAGCTACAAAACTTTTTCCATTTAAACCTACTTGGACTGAGTGTTGCTGGTTATCAATTATATTTTTAATTTTATCTTTTAAGTCCTCTAAATTATCATTTTCAAAAATATAACCTGTTTCATAATCAATTATTAAATCGACTGCTCCTGTATTACTAGAAATCAAGACTGGACATGCTGTTGCCTGAGCTTCGATAACTACTCGACCCAGACCTTCTGATTTAGATGGCAATATAAATAAATTAGCATTTGAATATTTTTGTATAAGTTCATCAATGGGAATAAATGGGGTTATTAAGATATGTTCTTTATGTTGTGATTTGGATATGGATTCTTCCAATTCATTAAGGTACATCTTATTTGGAGTTGGTCCTATTATTTCTAAAGATATTTCACTATCTATTTTATTAATTGCCCTAACAACTAATTTGGGGTTTTTTCTATCAGTAACACTACCGACGAGTATTATCTTAAAATAGTCATTTGTATCTCTTACGCTCTTTGCTACTAAAAACTTATCAAGGTTTATCCAAGCAGGAAATCTAACAAAGTTTCCTTTATATCCATAAGCTTTGACTTGTTCTTCAGTGAAGGAGGAGATAGATCTAATTTGATCAGCATTTTTAATAGAGTAAGATGAAAAAAATTTGAATAGTTTTTTATAAATAGCTGGAATTAATAATTTTTTTTCAAGAGCAATTGTTTCAATAAAATCTCCGTGAGACTCAAGAACAATTTTTACATTAGAGTTTCTTAATTTTAAAGATTTTATAGCAAAATAACTTGTCACAGGATCTTGAAGGCAAACAATATCGATATGGTGCTGCTTTACTGTTTTGGGTACGCTAAATACAAAAAGATAAATTATTTTAAGATAATTTAATAATCTATTTTTTAATTTTTTATGAAAAATAAATTTTGTATTTCCAACTGTGGTTGTTTTTTTCTTATTACTAAATGCAAATATAAATGGTTTGCAAATCTCAGATAATATAATAAATTTACTTTTTAAATCTTCATTAATTGGGTAGTTGTATTTGGTAGGTGCTACAAAAAGTACTTTATTCATTATCTAGAAAGTTATTTATTTCTTTCATTAGTTCATCAGAGTGAGTCCATGGAATTGAATGTCCAGCATCTGCAATGACTTTAGATTCTACATTAGTCAAGTTTTCAATTACTTCATTTGATGTTTCTTCAGGAACTAATTTATCTTTTCCTCCGGTAATTATAAGTGTCGGACATTCAATTTGATTAATCCAAGGCCTTGCATCATACGGCACAACAAACCTTCCCCCGTCTGCGTAAATAAAATCATCTTTTGATTTATGTAAGTTGTTCCATGCCCATTCTGTATATTCATCTTCAATAGAGTTTGATTTTCTAAGAAATGAGTACTTTGATTGAGGGTTGAAATTTGGAAATAATCTTTCCCTGATTCTTACAATGCTCACAAAAATTTTAAAAGCAACTTTATCGTTGTAAACAGCTCCACCAAGCCAACTAAAAGGTGTAATTAAAACAAGTTTTCTTATTAAGTTTTTTTGTTTTTTTGCAACAGACATACCTACTGCGCTTCCCATAGACCATCCAACTAAATCACATGATTCTATATTTAATTGCTTCAAAATGCTTATAACTATATCTGCATTTTCATCAACATCCCACCTTTTCCAACTTGAATCAGATTTTCCATGATTTCTTAGATCGATAGCGATAAAAGATTTTTTTTCTTTAATCTGTGGTAAAACTTTAAACCAACTTCCTAAAGAATCTGAACCCCAACTGTGTAGAAGAATTACAGGATTTGTACCTTCAATATAGGACTCTCTTATAAAGTATTCTTTTTCTCGAATAAAGACTGTTCTTCCTGGATATTTACTGGGATGAATTTGGGTTGTTCCGGTGATGTCACCCTTCTTAGTTTCAAGTAAGTTTTTAAGTATTGTTACAAATGCAAATATTTTTGTGATTGTTTTTATCATTAAGACTTAATAATATTGACTTTATTTTTATATTTAGAAACAATATTTCCTATTTCCCATACTTCAATTCCTATTTTCTGACAAAGGGTATCGATGTATTCAGAAGTATTTTTTGGAGATGAAAATAATAATCCTCCACTAGTTTGTGCATCTGAAATAAGATTTACTACTGATTCATCATCTTTATTAAATTGGATATGTTCTCTAACGGCCTCCAAGTTTCTCTTACTTCCAGAGGGATAAATGCCCTGTTCTAAATATTGTTCTGCATATTTAAGAACTGGTATTTTATTTGAGAATAAATTAACAGACAAATCACTTTCACCGATCATTTCAATCAAATGCCCTAATAAACCAAAACCAGTAACATCTGTAATCGCATTAGCACCCATTTCTGATGCTAATTGAAGACCTTTGTCATTAAGAGTTGTCATTAAACCAGTTACTTCATTAATAGCATCTTTGCTTGCTATATTCTTTTTGATTGCTGATGAGATAATTCCTGATCCAAGAGGTTTAGTTAAATATAAAATGTCACCTTCTTGTATATTTGTCTTTCTGTAGATATTTTCTTCGATGATTCCAGTAACTGCAAAACCATACTTGGGTTCTTTGTCATCAATACTGTGTCCGCCAATAATAGTACAGCCAGCTTGATTCATTATTTCTAAGCCACCATTGAGGACTTCTGAAAGTATTTCGAATGATAAGTCATCCCTTGGCCATGAAACCAGCTGTAAAGCCGATAGTGGCTTTCCTCCCATTGCATATATGTCAGATAGGGCATTAGCTGCTGCAACCCTTCCCCAATCAAAAGGATCATCTAATATTGGAGTGAAGAAATCAACAGTCTGTATGATTTTAATTCCACTTTGTAGTTCAATTACCCCTCCATCGTCAGGAGTGTCGAGACCAACAAGTATTTCGTGAGAGTCTGATTTATTTTGTTGTTTGAAGTGCTTCAGTACCTGAGCAAGTTCTTTCTGAGAAAGTTTACATGCTCAACCAGCACCATGAGAGTATTCTGTAAGTCTCACATAACCTCCTTTTAATTTGTACGTTCTGTCCTTATTTGCTCAGTAAATACATTCTGAATTTCTGTAATTAAATCATGATCAGAATATTCGATTTCATTAATTTTAAATACAGGAACTGCATGTTTAGCAGTTGATAAAACAAAACAAGCATCAATTTCGTCCAAATCACTAATTTTGATTCTGTCTTCTAAAACCGTGAGTTTTTTTTCAACTCCAAATTTAATAAGATACTTTCTTGTGATTGAGTCAAGGATTCCTAGTTTTAAATCTGGAACATATATTTTGTTATTGTTAATCCAACCAAATGTAAATGTAGGACCTTCTAAAATAATTTCATCTTTGTTCACAAGGAGTGCATCTGTAAATCCGTCTTGTTCTGCAGCCCTAGTGTGGCTTATATTCATTCCGTATGAAGTTGATTTTGTTCCAATATTAAATGTTGATTCTAAATCATAATCTCCACCGCTTTGCCAAAAGGCTTTTTGGGTTTGAAGTGAAAATTCTTGTGAAATTGAGATTGGCGGTTGATAAAAACAAAATATATCATGACTATTTTGTTCACTTCGTAAAATTAATGTACGAACATAGCCATCTTCATGCTCATTGGCAATAAAAATTATATCGTCTTTGATTTTTTCATAATCAATATTTTCAAAAAATACTTTTGAGCAAGACCTCGCAAGTCTTTCAATATGAAGGTCTATTGCGAATGGATAGCCATCGTGAATCTTAATAGCTTCAAACACTCCATCGCCTCTCCAAACTCCCATATTTTCTACTGGAATAATAAAATCCTTTTTTTCCACTTGAACACTATTAATTAGATACACGGTTAATCTCTTTGCCTTATGTAGGTATTGGTAATTGGCATTCTTCTGTCTTTACCAAATGCTTTTTCAGTCAATTTAACACCTGGTGCTACCTGTTTTCTCTTGTATTCATTCCTGTCTACCTTTTCTAAAACTTCATACACTAAAGAAGCTTCAATTCCTGTTGCAATTATTGATTCAGACGAACTGTCATTTTCAATATACATATTAAGTATGGCGTCTAGCTCTTCGTAATCGGGTAGAGAGTCTTTATCGAGTTGGTTTGGCCTTAGTTCTGCGCTAGGTTCTTTCAAAATTATATTCTTCGGTATTACTTCAGAAAGAGTATTCCTAAAATTAGACAAATCATAAACCTTAGTTTTATAAAGGTCTTTAAGTAAAGCATAGCCACCAGCTAAATCTCCATATAGTGTTGAATATCCAACTGCCATTTCTGATTTATTACCAGTTGAAACAACCATAGCTCCTGTCTGGTTTGAAAGACCCATCAAAATATTCCCCCTAACTCTAGATTGGATATTTTCATCCGTAACTTGAGATAGTTTGTCTACGACTGCTGAAGATAAAGTATTTCTAAAGGTTTCCACAAGTGGCTCGATTTCAATAACCTTTAACTCCATATTTAAATTTTTAGACAATGCTACAGCATCATCTAAAGATTCACTTGAATTGTATTTCGATGGCATTGCAACACCAATTACATTGTCAGACCCTAAGGCGTCAACACATATAGCTGCAGTTAAAGCAGAATCTATTCCTCCCGAAATGCCAATGAGTACTTTTTTGAAATTGTTTTTTGTAACATAATCAAATAATCCAAGTTTTAAGGCTGAGTAAATAGATTCATTCTCTGTGAGTATGGGTGCTGAAACTCTACTTTCTAATTCTAATGATTTTGTTCTTAGCTCTAGGTTTGATTTATCTGTAGATCTCTTAATAAGCAAATCTAAATCTAAGTGAAATACCTCTTCGTCAAACTGACTTGCTTGATAAATCATTTCTCCAGTTTCATCAACTACAAAAGATCCTCCATCAAAAACAAGTTCATCTTGACCACCAACCATATTTAAGTAAATAATTGGAACGTTTAACTTAGCGGCTTTATTTTTAACAATTTCTTTTCTTGATTCACTTTTATTGATGTCATAAGGAGAAGCATTAATGTTAATAATTAAAGAAGCACCATTTTGAACTTGATCTTCGGCTGGTCCGTCTTCAATCCAAATATCTTCACAAATATTTATTCCAATTGCGACATCTTCATACCAAAATAAATGATCTGATTCTGAACCTTTAGAAAAATACCTTGCTTCATCGAAAACAGAGTAATTCGGTAAAAAGGTTTTATGGTATATTCCTCTTACATCACCATTTTGAACAATTGCAGCAGCGTTAGCTATAGTTCTGCTATATTTGTCTGAACTTTCTTTATCTAATTTTCGATCTACAAATCCTATAATTCCGCTTGTATTGGTAGAAAATTCAGCAATCTCTTCAAGTACTGCAAAATTTTTTCCTATAAAGCTTTCTCTTAAGAGCAAATCTTCTGGTGGGTATCCTGTAATAGCAAGTTCAGGAAAAATAATAATATCAGACTGAACTGATTCTGCTTTTTCAAAACATTCAAGAATTTTATTTTTGTTCTGTTGAATTGCCCCTACAGAAAAGGAGCATTGTGCTCCTGTAATTCTAACTGTTCTTTTGTTCACATCTTAATGATAGATAGTAAGGATTATTAAGAAGAAACCTTAATCTCTATATCTTTAGAATCTTCTATCCATTTGTTAACTCTTTTAAGTGAGGGCATTCTTTCTACAATTTTTGCTTTTATATTTATAAGATCCATTGACTCATGAAGAGATTCAGGATTTCTTCTTCTTAGTTCTGAAACACTCTCCACCCCAGCTGCTTCAAGAAGGTCGGCGTAGTCTCTTCCTAGATTTTTGATCTTCATTAGTTCAGCTCGTCTCGCCCAATGCAAAAGCTTGGGAGAACTAATTCCAGTTTCCTTTGTTAACAATGCTCTTCCTGATCGTGATGATGCTATTTGTAAAAATGTAGTTGTTGTTCTGACCCTAGCTCTTCTTAATTTTGTGGCCTCAGTATGAGTCATCCCATTTATTGAATCAATTGAATTCATGTTTTAAATTTTACAAAATTTTCAACATAAACAAATGATTTTTTATATAAGATTTTCCCACTCTCAAAAATCTTTTTCTTCATCATAATCGGTTGGACTGAGAAAATTAAAATTCATCTTTTCAACTTTTGTCTCTGAAGAAACAAAATAATCAACTAAGTCGAAATCTTTGTAAACAGAGGGTTCTACCTCACCACTATCTTCTTGTGTTAGAAGTTCAAGCTTTGGCCATAATTGTCTAGGTACAAAAATAGGAAAACCAAGTTTATATCTATATTGAGGGATTAAAACTTTACTATCTTGTACTGCCTTATTTTGAATAGATTGAATAACTTCATTCTTAACATCTGGTTGATCTCCAAGAAAGAAAATGAGGCCATCAACTTCTTTTTGATTTTGATAAAAAAATAATGCGGTTCTTATAGATGAAATAATTCCTTCATTCCAGTTTTCATTAATCAAAATATTTGAATTTTGAAAATTAATTTTCTCAGTTATTGTCTCATTTTCAAACCCCAAGACAACTGAAGATAGCTCAAAGTAGTTATTTACTTTTTCAACAATTAATTCAAGAAGGGGCTTATCTCTAATTTCTGCTAATTGTTTTGGAAAACCCATCCTAGTGGAATCTCCAGCAGCAAGTATTACTCCCGCATTCATAATTAAATCGAACCAAGAATAGTTGAACCAAACATCCATGAAACAAGAAGCAATATAACTTCTATATTTCTAAGTGAGTAAACCTGCTTTAAGCCTGACCCAAAAGTCACAATTGAGAATACTGCTACAAATGTAACTAGGACACCTTGTACAAAAATTGATGAAATTACAAACGATGGTGCAATAAGCAAGCCTGGGATGTTTGAATAGCAATATATAATAAGTAAGTTTTTTGGTTCAGAATCTTGTCTTAATAGGTATTTAAGAACAAAATAAATAATAACAAGTCCTATGCCACTTGAGATTACAGATGATGTTATTGAGGATGTTATGTTGGAAAAGGCATTCTCACTATTAAAAGCCACTTCCAATTCATCTATTAAGGATCTAATCATTGAAAATTCTTGATTGGATAACTCTTGCTGAAATGCCATTAAATTGTCTTTTATGAAATCTAAAACTCCATTAATAAATCTAAAAACACCAAGTGTAAGTAGCACAGATGTGGTGAGGTAAATAAATATAGACTTTTGGAGTGAGTCTTTTTGAACTAAAAGTTCATTATATATATTTTTATCAAGTCTTAAAATTCTTGAAATAATTTTGCTATCTTTCATTTTTCTTTTTGATTAATTTAAAATCTACATTATGACTATAACAAAGTTAATTTCATACATCATTACTGTATCTATGATTGGTGTAATTTTATGGGCTCAAAGCCAAGTGTCTATTTTAGATTCACCCATTCCAAAATTGCCATGGGGAGTTGTTTCACTTGTTGACCTCTATGCGGGCTTTACGCTCTTTAGTATTTGGATTTTTTATAAAGAGCCGTTAAATAAATCTATTGTATGGATTTTTTTTGTAATGATTCTTGGAAATCTTACGACTGCAATTTATATTTTGTACAGCCTTAGAACTAGTAAAGGTGAGGTTAATAAGTTTTTCTTAGGTAAAAACTCTTAATCTTTTTTTAGATTATCTAATAATATAAGGGATACATCGCGAACTTTTACATTATCTCCGTACCCAAGTTCTTTTACACCGTCATCCATCATGATGTAACAGAATGGACAAGCTACTGCAACCTCATCTGCTCCAGTATCTATAGCTTCTTGTGAGCGTTCAATATTAACTTTTTGGCCAGTTGATTCTTCCATCCACATTCTTCCACCACCAGCACCACAACAAAAACTTTTAGTTCCTTGACGCTTCATCTCTCTAATTTCAATTCCACCTATGGATCCAACAATCTCTCTGGGAGCAGTATAAATATCATTGTGCCTGCCTAAATAGCACGAATCGTGATAAGTGATTTTATATGGTTTGTCACTTGTGCCAACTTCTATTCTTCCTGACTGGACAAGCTCTGTTAGTAGTTGACTGTGGTGTATTACTTCATAATTTCCTCCCAACTGGGGATATTCATTTGAAATTGTATTAAAGCAATGTGGGCATTGGGTTATAATTTTTTCAACTTTTAAATTATTCATATTTTCAATGTTTTGAATTGCTAATTGTTGAAATACAAATTCATTTCCAGTTCGTCTTGCAGAATCTCCTGTGCATACTTCTTTTGGTCCAAGAACAGCAAATGTCACACCTGCTCTTTCTAGTAGTTTTGCAACTGCCTTAGTAACAGGTACATTTCTGTCATCGAATGCACCAGCACAACCTACCCAATACAAATAGTCATATTCTTCATGATTTGTTTCGTTAATAATTGGTACTTCAAAATCTAGATCCTCTGTCCATTTAAGCCTATCATTCTGTGAAGCACCCCAGGGATTAGAAGAGTTTTCCATTGCTACATATGCTTTTCCTAATTCGGAAGGAAAGTCGGATTCCATTAAAGCTAGGTGTCTTCTCATATCTAAAATTTTATCTAAGATTTCTATATTTACTGGACATATCTCATCACAAGCTCTGCAAGAAGTGCAAGCCCATATTTCCTCTGAAGTAATCCTCTCAAAGACATTTGAAGAGTTTACTCTTAAGGGTCCAGGTGTACTGACTGTTGCAGGAACTGCTGGATCTCCGGACTCCGACATAACTTGACCTACTTTTAATATTATTTCTCGAGGATCTAGCGATTTTCCAGTCTGATTAGCGGGACATACTGAGGTACATCTTCCACAAACTGTACATGCATCTAAATCCATTAACTGTTTCCATGTGAAGTGGTCAATTATTTCTGCTCCAACATTATCAATATCTTCTGCTTCCAGTAGGTTTCCAATATCCCTCATAGCACCTTTGTGTCTTTCTTTTGGTGACATGAACATATTGATTGGAGAGGTAAAGATGTGTCTTAATTTAGATAAAGGAATTGCTATAAGAAATACAAGGAAAGAGACAACATGTAATATCCACGAGACTCTATGAAACAAGCTTGGATTTGTAAGATTTATTAAATCAGCAAAAGCATAGCCAATAAAGGACCATTTTTCATAGTCAGGAAAACCCTCTAAGGCTATACGACCCGCTTCAGTAGTAATTCCAGAAATACCTATAAAGATTAATAGTGAAAGGGTTAAGTAATCATCGGATGTTGTTTTTGTTTGAATTCTATACTCAGCACCTCTTAACCTTCTTGCCAGAGCCCAAAATAAACCTGTTAAAT
>CABYIX010000015.1 GCA_902519215.1 uncultured Candidatus Actinomarina sp.
TTCTTGCATTGAACCATTATTGGTTGTCAAGACTGGAACGCCCATTGAGTTTGCTTCAATTGCAACGAGGCCAAACGTTTCATACTGTGAAGTGTGGATTAATAATTTTGCTTTGTTGAGTAGGTTTCTAATATCAACTTGAGGTAAATTTCCTAAAAACTCTACATGCGAATCCAAAGAGAGCTCTTTAACACTTTCTTTAAGTTCTAATAAATATTCCTCTCCGGAACTTCCGCTAGGGCCACCGACAAAATAACACATAAAATTATTTTCGATTTCTTTGAAAGAATTTAAAAACCTTAAAGTCTCTAGCTGACCTTTCTGTTGTTGTATCCTTCCAATAGATAAGAAAATATTTTCTCTTTCAATACTTTGGTCTGCTACAAATAGTTCATAGTCAACTCCGGGATTTATTTGTTTTATCTTTTGACTATCTACTTGATAGCTTTCTGAGATTAAAGTCTCCTCATAATTAGTAGATGCAGTTACAAACTTAGATGAAGTCATTACTATTTTTTCACAATCAGCTCGCTCTTTGTTATACCCGTCTAAGAAAACTCCTAAGCTATGAGAGGTAAAAATATAAGGTATGTTATATTTTTTTGAAACATCTTTAGCAATTAAACCTGACATCCAGTAGTGAGCATGGATAATATCAAACTGTTTCAAGTCTAAGACCTCCTCTAATCTTTTATTAAATTCAATTAAATGTATTTCTTTATCATCAGTAGGAATATCGGGTTCAAATAAATTAAGTGAACAAAATTCTAGATTTTGATTCTTAAAACTTTCAGCTTTTTCTGCAGTTACGACAGTCACATTATGATTTTGTGAAAGATGTTCTGAAATCTGTTGAACATAAACATTCAACCCACCTGAATCAAATTGCCCAACACTTCCAAAAGGTGCAGTGTGATAACTTATTTGTAAAATATTCATATATTCATCGTCATGTCGTAAAGCTGGACCGAATTACCACCTAAATCGAATTTATACCTCTCTGTACCCTTTAAGAAATCAAAGAAAGACATTTTTTCACTTATTAGTTTTTGAATAATTAAATCATTGATAACAATCCCTGGATTTACTGAGTTAAATTCATTATTCCTACTGGAATTATAAAGATAACATCCAAGTTCATTTTCATAGCAAAAGGATGTTGAAAGCACACCTTTATCAGTTTCTAAATAGTAAATTTTCCAACCATCTAATTTCAAAAGAGAGTCGAAGTAATTTTCAACTATTTCAGTCATAAACTTACCCTTCTCACCTGCTGACTGTCTGTGTTGAGAAATAAAAATATCAAAAATATCTCTGTCTTTAGATTCCTTTAATGCCAGTGAACTAATTTCGTCGGCAAATTTTCTTTTTTTTCTCTTCAATTCATGTCTATTCTTTTTTGTTAAGCTTTCTAGATATTCCTCATATGAATCTGGCAGAGAAAGATTAACGGAGACATCAGATTTTTTAACCATTACTGATTCAAACTTTATCTGATGAACCAAATTCTGAACTTGAAAAAAATGTAGAGAGTCAAGATTTATCTTTTTTATTTTATGTTTTTTAATTAATTTAGAATCGATAGAAATATTCGGTCTATAGTCAACAATTTCTCTACTTCCAATATTTATAATAGAAGACTCGGATATAGCAAAATTTTCAATCTTAACTTCACTGGGGTCAACAACCTCATTAGCTAGGTCTAAAAATTTTTTATCAACAAAAGGTGATCTTAAAACCTGTTCTTTCACAGATTCTAGAATAAACCATTTATGACATTTAGTGAATCAACAATATAGAGTGAACATATAAAAGCAAAAAGATAGTCGAAGATATATATCTGATTGGATAGCCTAGATGTGAGTTCGTATTCATATCTTATTTTTATAAACATAAAAGTTAAGAATGTTGTAAAAATTGCTGTAGCAGCAGCGGCAATCAATACATGTATCACTACAAAATCATAGAAACTACTTATTCCCGAAAAAATAATAAAAACTAAAAAGAAATTAAAAAAGAACTGAAAGTTACCAAATTGAATATTGAAATAAGTTGCGAGAGTTTTTAGAAATAATAAAAGAAGCATCATGAAAGATATATAAATAATATGTTCTTGAAAAACACTGCCGACAATAAATCCATTAACCAACATGGCTATGACCGTAGCTAATAGAGAGTTTCCAACTTTATAAATATTGATATCAGGCTGGAGCATGAAATACAGTATTGCCAGAATCAATGCTCCAACAAAAAGATACGATAACTCTGTGTCCGGATAAAGACTTTTAATACTCACAGTTGAGAACGCAATAAGTAAGAGTACTAATACGACATAAAACTTTTCAGTGTTAATATCAAATTGCCCAACAAGCATTTCAGTAAGCCAGATAAGTGTAAGGCCAACAAAGCATGCTGAAATTAGTGGCGTGCTAGAAATAACTATTCCAGCAAATATTGCTGTAGATAGAATATATTGAAAATATCTTAATTGAACTTGAATCATCCTCGCGAAAATTTTACTTGCATAAGCTTGAAAATTAAAGCACTTTATTATATAGTTAATAACACTACATTTAGTGTAGTTTTAAAGCATCATACAATATTTAGTTGTAAATGGAGAAAAAGTGGAAGAAGAAACAGGGTTAAGGAGCGAAGTGGAAAAGACAAGTTTAAACAAGGAAAAAGTAACACTACAAGAAGAAATTAATCTCGATGATCCCAAAAACACAATTTTTATTACTAAAAGAAATGGGAAACAGGAACCGATAGATTTAGAAAAAATTCATAGAGTTATTTTTTGGGCATCTGAAAATTTAGATGTATCCCCCTCCCAAGTTGAGCTCAACTCACAAATTCAATTCTACAACGGCATTACAACTGAAGAAATTCACGAAACAATGATAAAAGCTGCTGCTGATCTTATTTCAACCGAATCCCCTGATTATCAATACCTTGCAGCAAGACTCCTAATATTTCATTTAAGAAAAAAAGCTTACGGGCAGTTTAAACCACCTTCTGTATATGAACAGGTCACAAAAATGGTTGAGGAAGGTAGATACGATCCTGAGTTGTTAACAGATTATACAGAGGAAGAGTTTTCAATCATGGATGGATTTATAGATCACTGGCGTGATATGAAATTTACTTATGCTGCAGTTAAACAACTTGAGGGGAAATATCTTGTACAAAATAGAGTTAACGGAGATGTGTACGAAAGTCCTCAATTTATTTTTCTTCTTGTGGGTGCTTGCCTTTTTTCCAAATATCCTAAAGAAACAAGACTTGATTATGTTGAGAGATTCTATAACGCTGCATCAACATTCAAGCTCTCCTTGCCGACCCCTATAATGTCTGGAGTTAGGACCCCAACACGTCAATTTAGCTCATGTGTCTTAATTGAGACAAGTGATTCTTTAGATTCAATTAATGCTACTTCCGGAGCAATTGTCCGTTATGTAAGCCAAAGAGCGGGCATAGGGATCAACGCAGGAAGAATTAGAGCAATAGGCAGTCCTATCCGTAATGGAGAAGCATTCCATACAGGATGTATACCATTCTACAAGCACTTTCAATCAGCGGTTAAAAGCTGCTCACAAGGAGGAGTTCGAGGAGGAGCTGCAACCTTGTTTTATCCACTTTGGCATTACGAAGTAGAGGACTTGTTGGTATTAAAGAATAACCGTGGAGTTGAGGAAAATAGAGTACGACATATTGACTACGGTGTTCAATTTAATAAAACAATGTATGAAAGACTTATAAAAAATGAAGATATCACTCTGTTTAGTCCTTCTGATGTCCCTGGACTATATGATGCATTTTTTGAAGATCAGGATAAGTTTGAAGAACTATATGAACTATATGAGGCAGATCCAGATATAAGAAAGAAATCAATTAAGGCTGTTGAACTTTTTTCATTGTTTATGAATGAAAGAGCAAGCACAGGAAGAATATATCTACAAAATGTTGATCACTGTAATACTCACGGAGCATTTGATCCGTCTGTTGCTCCAATTAGACAAAGTAATCTATGCCTTGAAATAGCTCTTCCTACAAAACCACTCAGCAATGTTGATGACCCAGATGGCGAAATAGCTCTATGTACTTTATCTGCATTTAACCTTGGGGTAATTAAAGATTTAGAAGAGTTAGAAGATACAGCTGAATTAATAGTTAGAGCACTAGATGGCTTACTAAGTTATCAGGATTATCCTGTTCCAGCAGCAATTCATTCGGGCAAAAGAAGAAGGACCCTTGGAGTTGGAGTTATCAACTATGCATACTATTTAGCAAAGAACGATGTTAGATATTCTGATGGTTCTGCAAATAACCTAACTCATAAGCTCTTTGAGTCTATCCAGTATTACCTACTAAAAGCCTCTAATGAGCTAGCTAAAGAACAAGGTGCGTGTGAACTCTTCCACGAGACAAACTATGCAAAAGGGCTCTTACCGATAGACACATACAAAAAAGATGTGGATGATATATGTGATGAAGAGCTTCACTTAGATTGGGAGCAGCTTAGAAGCGACATCAAAGAACATGGTTTAAGAAACAGTACACTCACTGCGCTTATGCCTGCAGAAACCTCTGCACAAATCAGTAATGCGACAAACGGTATCGAGCCGCCAAGAGGTTATGTCTCTGTGAAGCAGAGTAAAGATGGAATCATGAAACAGGTTGTTCCAGATTTTGAAGAGTTGAAAGATAAGTATGAACTGCTATGGAACATTCCAGACAACAAAGGATATCTAGAATTAGTAGCAATTATGCAGAAGTTTGTTGATCAAACTATCTCAGCTAATACAAATTATGATCCGAGCAAGTTTGAAGATGGAAAGCTGCCACTACAAAAAATGATTCAAGATATTTTAACAACCTACAAATTAGGTATTAAAACACTTTACTACCACAATACAAGAGATGGCTCTACTGATGCACAGGCAGAGAAAGAAGTAGCGGCCGAACAAAAGACTGTAGAGGAAACAGAAGAGATTTCTACCAATGAGTATGAAGAAAATACTGATTCAACAACTTCTGATAAATATGGAGAGGTAGATTACATACAAGAGGATCCAGATGATTGTGGAGATGCTTGTAAAATATAAGGAAGCGAGGAAATAATGGCATATTCTACATTTAGCCAAGAAAAAAATGATGCACTACAAGAACCGATGTTCTTTGGAAATCCAGTAAATGTTGCAAGGTATGATCAACAAAAATTTGAGATATTTGAAAAACTAATCGAGAAACAATTAAGTTTCTTTTGGAGACCTGAAGAAATAGACGTCTCAAAAGACCGTATTGATTATGGAAAAATGTCCGATCATGAAAGACATATATTTATTAGTAACCTGAAGTACCAAACACTTCTAGATAGTATTCAGGGAAGGTCACCTAATGTAGCTTTACTACCATTAGTTTCACTCCCGGAGCTTGAGACATGGATAGAAACATGGGCTTTTAGTGAAACTATTCATAGCCGAAGCTATACACATATCATTAGGAACATTACTAATGACCCATCACTAATTTTTGATGACATTGTTGGAAATAAAGATATTGTTGAGAGAGCTGAATATACATCGCGCTACTATGACGACTTAATTAACTATCAACAAGCATACAACCTTCATGGCGAGGGAGTTCACAAAACAGATGTGGGTGAGCTCGATATCAATATGCATGATTTGAAAAGAAAGTTATACATGTGTTTGATGTCCGTAAATGTACTCGAGGCAATAAGGTTTTATGTTAGTTTTGCTTGTAGTTTTGCTTTTGCTGAACGAGGTTTAATGGAAGGAAATGCAAAAATTATTAAGTTGATTGCACGTGATGAGCAGTTACATCTCTCAAGCACCCAACATATGATTAACCTCATAAGAACTGGTCAAGATGATCCTGAAATGGCTGAAATTGCTGAAGAGTGTAAACAAGATGCAGCTGATATGTTTAAAGAAGGTGCAGAGCAGGAAAAAGAGTGGGCTGAATACTTATTTAAAGATGGCTCAATGCTTGGATTAAACAAAGAAATCTTATGTCAGTATGTAGAATACATAACTGATGTAAGGGTAAAAGCAATTGGCATTGATCCAATCTTTAATGTAACAAAGAATCCTATTCCTTGGATGAAGACTTGGTTAGCCAGTGATACAGTCCAGGTAGCACCGCAAGAAGTAGAGATAAGTTCATATTTAGTTGGACAAGTAGATAGCGAAGTTAACGTTGAAGACTTGGGAGACTTCGAGCTTTAAATTGCATAAAGTCCGATGAAACAAAAAATAACTGTAACAGTTAATGGCTCTACTGAAATTGTATGTAATAAAAATGAAAACTTGCTTCGTGTATTGGAAAAAAATGGTTACGAAATTGAATATGAATGCCAAGAAGCACACTGTGGAACATGTAGAACAATCATGACTGAAGGTGAAGTTGAATATGCTTACGAACCTGTTGCTTACATTGGTAAAAATGAAGTTCTTCCTTGTGCTGCAATGATTAAGTCAAATTTAAATCTAACTATTGAATGGTAGGATAGTTACTATGTTTAAGAAATTATGTACGACGTAATAATTATTGGAGCAGGGCCTGCAGGTCTTACTGCAGCATATGAACTTTCAGATTCTAATAAGAGGGTTCTTGTACTAGAAAAAAAACCTCAAGTTGGAGGACTTGCAGAAACAAAAGTCTTTGGTGAATACAGATACGACATTGGGCCACATAGATTTTTTACTAAAAATCAAGAAGTCTATGATTTGTTCCTTAATGTTCTTGATAAAGATGCAGTTGAAGTGAATAGAAAGACTCGAATACTTTTCAAAAATAGCTATTTTGACTATCCCCTAACTCCAGTAAATGCACTATTTGGTTTGGGAATTTTTGAATCTATTTCAATTGGTCTTTCATATATTTTTGCAAGAATAAAAAGTTACTTAGGTATTACTAAAATTAACAATTTTGAAGACTGGGTTGTAGATAGATTTGGAAGAAAACTTTTTAATAATTTTTTTAAGAATTATACAGAAAAAGTTTGGGGTATAGACTGCAGTGATATTGGGTCAGATTGGGCTGCGCAAAGAATCAAGGGTCTTAGTTTATCAACAGCTATTAAATTTGCCTTATTCCCAAATAGCAAAAAAAGACCTAAGACATTAGTTGATAAATTTTACTACCCAAAACTAGGTGCAGGAATGTTGTGGGAAAAATTTGAAGAAATTATTACAAATAAGAATATAGATATTGCTAAAGAAAAAATAGTGACTGACATAGTAAAGAAAGGTCAAGGTTTTACTGTCTCGTTTGAAGATAGTGAAGGAAATGAAAAATCAGAAGAAACAAAAAACATATTTTTTAGCAATCCACTCTTGGAGTTTATAGATATTTTTGATGGTGATGTGCCGCAAAAGGTAATCGAGTCAGCAAAAAGTTTAAACTATAGAAATCATATAAGTGTACATGTAACGGTTGATAAAAAACTTTTTGATGATAACTGGATATATATTCACTCACCAAATGTAAACATGGCAAGGATTGCAGACTTTACTAATTTTTCAACAGCAATGAGTATTGATAACAATTACCCACTAACACTCGAATATTTTTGTTTTGAGAATGATGAAATATGGAATAAAAAAAACACTGAGATTGTTGAGTATGGATTAAAAGAACTCAGAAGTATTTTTGATGTTGAGTTTAAAGTTGTACACTCTGCAGTCAGTAGGAGTCCTAAAGCTTACCCAGTAATTAAAACTGGGTATCAAATTCATATTGACATTATTAAAGAATGGCTTTCATCACTTCCAAATATAACTGCAATCGGTAGGTCAGGTATGTTTAAATACAACAATCAAGACCATGCAATGGCAACCGGATTATATGCTGCTAGAACACTAATGGGTCTTGGAGATTTTGATCCGTGGGAAGTTAATGTCGATGGAGAGTACCATGAAGAAGTTTCAAATAATTAAAATTTATTTCAAATAAATTCAAGACATACAATATAATAGATTTACTTAGGGCGCTTAGCTCAGTCCGGCAGAGCGCTTCCCTTACAAGGAAGAAGTCACAGGTTCAAATCCTGTAGCGCCCACAAGGGTTTTTCAGAAATCTTTACATATATATACTCAAAAGATCCAAATTTTGTCTGATTTTGTAAAATAAAAGTATGGTTAAATACAGTGGAAAAGTTATTTTACAAACTGGAGGAAGAGGTCAAAGTGTATTACCCGGAGACAGGTATGGAAAACCCACTTGCCTAGTTGTCAAAAGAGTTCACAAAAAGGGCGGTCTTAATAAAAAAAGATCTATAGACAAATGCAAAAATAAAATATACGGTCTTGCGCCAAGAGGTAATGTGTGCAAAAAACATTACGAATTAGATATTAATAAAAATAAAGATAAGCAACATATTTTTAAAAAATATACCAAGAAAGAACTAGAAAAATTTTATCCAACAAATAACAAAAATGTTATTAAATCAACCAAACCAGTTTGCTCAAAATGTAGAAACCCAATTTTTAAAGATAAGTTATGTAAAAAACATTTTAAAAATAGATTTTTTGATAATTAAAGTGATTGTATGAAGAGATACTTAATAACTCTATTACTCCTCTCATATTGTGGAGGAAGTGCTGAAGTAATTGATGAAAGTACAGCTGTTGAAGATAGTTCAACTACTTCAGCGCCTGCCTCTACTACTAGCACTCAAACCACAATTGTTAAACAAGAAGAACCCTTAGACGCTTCTGAAAGAAGGTATAGAGGGGTGTTAAGAACAAGTATCAGACAAAGTGTACCTTTAGTTTATGATTTTAAAAATTACATAGAGACAGTTGTAAACCCTGACCACGAATACATTGAATACTTTGGTTACGAAATTCGTATGCCTATTGTTGATGGTTCGCAAAAATGCGCAAGTGAAGTGAACAGTGCTATCGAAGAAACTGTGAATAATTTAATTGAAGATACAAAATCTGTGCTTGAATATACGAATCCAGAAGAAGCTAAGGAAGAATGGGGAGGTTTTTCAGAGTGGTTGTCTATTGATTACGATATTGTCGAACTCTCTGAAGAGGTTATTTCAATATTTATTTCATATAGCACTTATAGCTTTGGTGCTGCACATCCAATATCAGCAACAATAGGTTTCAATTATCTCGTAGAAGATTGTAGTGAATTTGAAATTCAAAAACTTTTTGATGCCTCAAACACTGAGTATGAAGACTTAATCTCTCAAGAAATGATTAATCAACTCTGTGCAAACGCCACTAATGATGAGTGTGAAGTATTTTTAAACTTCACAGATCCCTTTCCAACACTTACTCAACTACTAGATTGCTGTAGTACTTTTGCAATTTCTGAGTTTGGACTCTTTGTACAGTTTTGGGAGTATGAAGTAAGTGGGTATGCACAAGGCTCTGAATTAATTCTATTGCCCTGGTATGACTTAGTCTCTGTTTTAGATAAGAATGGACGCTATATAGATGTGCTTAGAGAATACAGTGAAATAAGTTGGATTGTTTCAATATTTGAACCTGAGTGGGTTTTTAATCAATGATAAAAATACTTTCCATAGGTTTACTTATGCTCTCATTGGTATTCGTATAAGTCTTTAATCACTGGACTTAAAATAACCATAGGTCTTTATAAGTTGCCGAATAGTATTGTTCTTCCCATACAAGAGTGCTGAATAGACACTCTTTTTATATAAAGTTTTTTTTAATTTAATATAAAGCTATGAAAAAAATTTTAATCTTATTACTTTTTATATCCTTTTGTGGCGGAACAGGTGAATCAGTATTGGAACAAGAATCCAGAGAAAATTCGACTCGTCAATCTTCAACTTCAACTACTGTCAATCAAGTTGATTTTAGGAAACTAGATAATCAATACAGAAAAAATGATAAATTTATACTTCCAACATTTAATGGTAACTGCCCTCATCAATTAGGTGAGATAATAGAGCTATTTGATTATTGGAGATTAGAATTTGGTTTAAATATTTCATATGATGTTCTTGGTGAGCCTGTATTTGGAACTGGATCAAGTTTACAACAAGAAAATTGTATAAATAAGATAGTTGGAAGTAATTTAAGTCAAAATATTGAGTTACTCGGAAATGAACACATTGAAATCATCGTAGGTAGAAAATTTGATAAAGCTAGAGTTGGTATTGAAAATGTGCAAGCTGAAGCAACCAAGTTTATAAACTTAGAAACTTATGGACCAATTTCTTACGCAATTCACCCAACTGATCAAAGTAAAGATTTAATTGCAGATATAAATGGAAATATTTTTTTGGCATCAAACAAAGAAACTCTATACAGTGTAGAAAATATAACAGTCAAAGATAATGGTGGTTTTTTATCACTCAAATACCTAGATAATAATGATTATTTAATTGGATTCTTCACATTTGAACAGTCAATTTATATTAACTTATTCCAATTTAGTGAAAAAAAATTAACAAAAATTAAAACCCTTAAAGAATATAAATTCCCAAAATATTCTAAATGTAACAAATCGTTGCTTTTAGTCAGAATATATAATCATTGTGAATCAGAAGGTGCAGAAAGTAATTACATTGGACATGCTGGTGGAGGAATTCAAGTACACAATGGAGAAATTTATATTGGTTTAGGTGATACGAATATTCCCTCTAGCGTTTTTAATTCAATATATACAACAAGGGATGCCAATTTACCGTGGGGAACAATTTTGAAATTTGAATTTGACTACAATTTACTTAGCTTAGTTGGTATTGGTAATCATACCGAATCAAACTTGACAGAAGTTTGGATTAAGGGATTAAGAAATCCATATAGGTTTTCTATAAACAAAAATTCTATTTGGATAGCAGATCTTGGAACAAGTGTCGAAGATGAAATTAATCTAGTTCCTCTAAATACAAATAATGTTGATCTTGGCTGGCCGTATTATGAAGGAGGTTTTGCTCATCAACCATTTGATAATGTATCGATAAATAGTATTACACAAAAATCTCCTATTTTTTCAGAAAGAATAGGAGGGCTGATAGGTGGCCATTTTCTTCAAATTAATGGAAAAAATTTATACACTTTTGGCACTCTAGATGGAAGGCTATTTGGATTAGAATTTGTTGAGAGCGGTGTTCTAAAATATAAAATCAATATTAAAAATACAGACTTTGAAAAAGGAAATTTTTTACTTTCTATAGAAAAGTCGAGAAATGGAATCTTTTTAATGTCCAGTAGTGGGAACATAGTTGAGATTAAAAATAGTTAAAATTTATGGAGCTGTGAATGAAAACTAATCTAAATAATATTAGAAATAAATATGATATATTTCATAAATTTGTAATAATTTTAAATCTTTATATTTATTGACAAATTCTTCCTTCCTTAAATATATAATTACACAATGAGTACAGGTCTTAAAAATAAGATAGTTATAATCTTGCTTGTTGCTGTAAATATTTTTTACTTTGCAATTACATTTTTAAACTTCAATAGCCTCCGAGGAACTGACTTTAACAAATATGGTAAATATTTATACTACCTTACTACTGATAGCTCCGGTGAAATTGGATTAGAGTCGGGGGTAAGTTATTACTGGTTTGTTAGTTTAATCTTTAATTTTTTAAAGAGGCCTTTATTGTATTCAGAAAACTATTTTGAACCAATTTATACTGCTTCAATACAATTAGGAAATTTTATTTTTTATTTAATTGGTCTGATTGGAATTTACTTTTTATTAAAAAATGTTTTAAATCTCAAAACTCTAGAAATATTACAAGTTCTCACAATATTGTCTATATTTCCTCCTCTAGTTGGGGCACGACTTATTTTAAAACCAGAAATAATGGTTTTTGGTTTCCTCCCTTGGGTTTTGTTGTTTTATTTTGAATTTTTTAAAAGCAATAATAATTTATATATTTATCTCTCTGTACCATTTACTGCAATTATATTTTCACTAAAAGCAAGTATTTCTTTTATGGTGTTTTTTACAATTTTGTATATATTTAGAACCAAGTTACTACAGAGAAAATTTATATTGATAAACATTTTGACCTTGACTTTATATTCTGTAGTTTTTTATGAAAATTATAAACTTAATGGTAATTTTCTCTGGGAGCACGTTATTCCTGATAATTACAATAGTGTTGCAACAGTAAAATATATATTTTCATTTAATTTGGAAGAATTAATTAAAAATCCCTATAGGGATAACTTAAGCACTTCAATGATATCTATATTACTTGCAGATACTTTTGGCGATTACTGGCAGAGGTATTGGTTTCATTTTGATGGATGGGGTCAAAAATTGTATAGTAATTCAATAAACAATAACCATCCTGGCTCAATAAATTCAATAAGGATTTCAATTTTTTTATCTTTTATATTTTATTTGGGAAATTTAATTTACCTTATTAAAGAAAAAAATAAAATTATGTTCCGCCTTGGGTCGATTTGGTTAATTGGAGTTTTAACTTTAGTGGTGAGCTCCATGAATCTAATTAGCTTCCTGAGCAAAAATTTTGATATTGAAAAGGGAGATCCAATGAAAACTCATTTGTTTTCATTTTTGCTTGCATACTCATTTGTCTATTTTCTAATTAAATTAAAAATTCACAGAAGTTTTAAAAAATTTTTTATAATGTTTTTTGTATTAAATTTATTTTTTATAAATATGATAAAACCATTTAATTTAGATGATACTTCTTATAAACAAAATTATGAATCAAGAATTATAAGCATAGTGCCTTGTAGCTTGGACCCAGTTATTAATTCATTAATATCTACTAATTTTAATCGGTGTACCAACAAAAAGATTATTGAATCATCAGAAAAATATTTAAATAATCAGAAAGATAATATTCCATTAAATAAGTTCTTAGTAATTTTAAGCATGTTGAATATTCCGTTATATCAATTTTTCAGTAAAAAACCTTATGGAAGTTCTAATTCAAAAATCTGACCAGAGGTTGTGCCAATTACTAAACTTTCATTTCCTGAATCATTTATTGTTGTTATTGAAAAAGGAATCACGTTTTTTTCTAAAATTTTTAGTTCACTATTGTTTTTGATATCAATTGCCCATATTGTTCCAGTACAAAAATCTCCAACAAAAATAAAATCTTTCCACTTGTTAGTATTACTTAATTTTGTTCCTCCAATTACAGCACAGTAGTCATTCCCATGTGGAAATAAATATTTTGGAAAGTTAGTATTTTTAATTTGTTCAAGTCTTACTTCTTCACTTACAGGAGTGTTCTTATAGTTTGCATCAAAATATGACTCAAACCATGGCCAGCCAAAAAATACAGGCTCAGATAAGTTGTCAACATTACTAAGTACATTAATTTCTTCCCAGTGTGAATTACCGACATCTGGAACAATTAAATCATCACCATGCATAAAACAAGACCAAGGGTTTCGTAGGCCATATGCTAAAACTGTTACCCTTTCATCATTAATATCTTGAATTGGATTAGAAAAAGAATCTTGAATGTTTAATGAAAGCACTTTACCCCATGGACTATCAAACTTTGCAGAATTGCCTGGATTGTTTTGATCACCCAAGCAAATAATTAGCTCATTATTGTTTTTTAATATTTTTCCACTGAAATGAACGTTATTGTCATTTATGTTAAATGCTGCTAACTGAACCTTGTTCTCTTTCAAGATATTATTATTTTCTATTAAATATGAAGAGAGATAATATTTTTTATCAATGCCTGAATGTGTTACCAATAAATAATCAGCTGAATCGTTATTATAAAATTCAAAAGAATGAAGACCTGACTCTCTTTCTCTAATTGTAATGTCAGATAAATCTAGAAGTAATGTTACATTATCTTCTTTGACTCCATAAATTCGGCCCTCTGCTTCAGAAAATATAAACTCATAACCTAAAGGGTTTTCAAATTGTATATATGTAATAACTCCCATTCCATCAAGTTTCTGCGTGGGCATTTCATCACCAAATTGTGGGGAAGCAATTAGATTTTTTTCTATAAGTCCTTTTTCGCTTAATTGACTTAGGTATAAATCATATTCTGTATCTTTTACCGATTCTGTTACATTACCTTGCAGCACCCCAACAACTAAGTCTACGAGTAGCCCATTTTGAAGCTCTGAACCTTGATCTAGGTTTGTGCCTAGAATCATGTCTATACACTCATCTCTATCTGTTACTTCTCTTACTATTCTGTATTCAAAATTTAAACTATTATCTGATTTAATTTCAGCTAATGTTGATATTGCCTTATCTAGAGATACTTTACAATTGTTAAAGTTATCAGGTAAAGATGGAGCCGATGAAGCTGAACAAAATGCCATTGTTAAAATCATTAATAAAATTGATAGGCATTGTTTAACTATATTCATAAATATTATGGTAACTTGGGTAAAGAGTTTTAGTTAATTTTAAAGATTACTAATCTCAGTAATTCGGTATTTCTATTGTTAGCTACGCTAAGCAGTAGATTTGGTGCTCCGTTTATAAGTATTACCTTACTGTTAAGTACTAGTATTTTTAATAAAGTGATTAAACCAAGCTATATTTACTAATCACCCTTGATTACAAATGAGAATTGGTCAAGGTAATAAACTTCATGATCTTCTTGTTGAGACGTGTAATCGTAAATAATTTTTCCATTATTTACTATTTCTACAGCTGTGCTTGAATCATAAAGTGTTATAGATTCAAAAATATATTTATATCCATCCTCCCAAGTATTACTTAAGTTTGAAACTGTAGAGACTACTTTTTCAATTTTTAAATTAAAATTATAATTTTCATTATCTACTGGCAAGTAAATTTCTTTAGATTTAGATTTTTTAGTACTACCTGTATCTGGTACAAGTTGAAATTTAATCTTTACAAACTCAGGCTTCGAAGAACCGTCTACAATTCCATCAAAATTAAAACTAACTTGGTCTCCAGAATTTACAACTATTCCTTTTGGGCCAGTATTCAAAAACTCACCAGATACTAGATCGGAGGAATTAATTGAAAGTGGGGTGTAAGACTTTCCATTACTGTTTACAACAAAAGCTTTATCGAATAACGGGTTTATCATGTCTTTTGTAGTTGTATTACTAGTTGTTGAAGATCCGCTAGACCTCCAAGAAAAAGTTGTAATTTGCTCAAGTGAATATCTGTCATAAGGGCAATTAGTAAAATTAAACTCATTTGTAGTAAGCTCTGAACCGAGTGGAACTTGAAATTTCATACCAGTTTCATTTCTAAATATTGCATAAGCAAAATCTGATATCTTTGTTTCTTGATTTAAATTTTTTATAGCCTGAACTGTGTTGCCAACAGCATATGCCTTAATCTCCGTATTCAGGAATCCTCTCTCGACAGTAAAGTTATTTCCATCTTTTGCTACAACCTTGATTAATTCAGAACCAATTAACAAAATCTCTGAAACTGAGGCTTGACTTTCATTGCTCAGCTGAATGATAGAATCATTAACTGTAATTTCATTTGTTGTATCTAACCTGTTATCTAAAATGCCATCAGTAATATACACTATGTTTACTTTATCTGTTGTGCTGACTCCTAAGCCAGAAGATATATTTTCATAAGAACCTGATGATGAAACAGTTTTTGAGGTAACCAAAACTTTACTAATTCCACTATGTGAAGAGACTTCTTGAGGTGAACTACTTCCAACCAAAAACTCTCTATTTCCAGTAGCTTTGACAACAGTACCGTCTCCACTTTCTGCAAAACTATAAAACCATACCCCAGACGATAATCCTGAGAGACTAAAAGTAGCCTCAGTTAAATTAAGTGCGGTCGAAATGGAGTTTGGTTTTATATTTGTTAATTTTGATGAATAAGGTGGGATAAAATAAAAATTAAAATTGGTACTTCCATCGCCAATAATCCTAATCTTTATTTCACTACTAGATTCCTCAAGAATTTCAGTTGTATTAGAGGATTGGGAGTATATACCATTTGATATGCTTAATGCCTCTGGTACTAACCCATTTGAATACTGATTTAAAACTCCCGTACTTAAAGTTCCTAAATATGGAGTGCCACAAATACTATTTGAATTTTCAATACCTTTGAACAAACTGATAGTTTCATTTGTGCTTAATGAAATGCTTGGAATAATTCCATAATTAATAGTTATTTCAGGGGAGGTTATTGGAATAACAGTTGTTGTGGTTGTATCAGTAACTACAGTTGTTGTGGTCGTATCAGTAACTACAGTTGTTGTGGTTGTGTCTGCATTTACAGTTGAGTTATAGTCGTTGACTCTTTCTTCACAACCTGTAAAATTTTTCATTTTATCAATTGTATTTGGGCCTATATCCCCATCCGGCTTGAGGCCAACATAGGCTTGAAAATCTCGAATTGCGTTTGTAGTTTGTTGGCCAAAATAACCATCTTCATCACCAGCATTAAAACCATACTGATTAAGAAATTTCTGGACATTTATATTATTTTCAAAATTTACACCAGTGTTACTGTCAGGAGCACAGGTAGGTGAAGTAGTAGTTGTAGTAGTAGATGTAGTAGTATCAACAACAACTGAAGTAGTTGTAGTTTCTTCATTTTCTTCATTTATTGGAATTTCAATAACTTCAGAAACTCCTTCATCTGCTCCACAAAAAGAAAACAGTAAAATTAAGATTGTAAATTTTAAATAATTTTTAACCATGTATATCCATATTAAAGAGACCTTGTATATTTTTATAGTTAATTCTTTTTTAATTTAACAAAATATTTATGGTTAAATCTTATTTTTTTAATCCTATAATCAAGACTATTAATGACAAATTATAAATCAAAAGCCTACTTTTATTTTTCGTCGGTTATAACTTTTTTATTATTTATTCCAATATTTAACAGATCAAATATAGGTTCTGACTGGGATTCGTACGCAATAATAGGTACTTATAAAAATTATTTAGAAAATGGAATTTATATACCCTCAAGGCCTCCAGGCTTTCCTCTTTATGAAGTTACGATTGGAATTTTAATAAGTTTTTCAGACTATTTATATCTGTCAAGTGAACAAATACTTCTAACTTTTCAATTTATTTTATGCATAAGTTTTAACCTGTTAATTTTTAAATATTTTGAAAAAACTAAAAATAGTAACTTTTTTATTTACCTTGTAATTGTTCTTTCTCCAATCTATATTATTTCCGGACTATCAGTTATTGATTATTTTCTTGGAAGTTTCTTAGGTTTCCTATCTCTCTATTTAGCAATGTTTAAAAAAGATAAAAACAACATAGAAATTATAATTTCATTATTTTTAGCACTGTCAGTAGCTACAAGGTTGAGTAATTTAATATTTGTTTTAATTATTTTTCTCTTTATTTTTTTTAACCAGCAAGATAGAAAATCTGCAATATTAATTGGCTCATTATCTCTAATTTTATCTTCAATAATTTATTTACCTTTTTATATGAATCTATTTGAGTTTTACAAGTCTACTGGAGTATATGAAAACTGGTCAGACATGTTATGTATTTTCAATTTAACTAATACAGACCATACAATTATTGGAAGGATGGGAAGATTTATATTAAAGCAAATACCATTTTTTGGTACTTTGGGTGTGTTTTTATTTTTATTCAATATCCCTAAATACAATATTGATCTAAAAGAGAGGAACTGGTATCTTTTTCTTTTGTTTATATTTTTTGAATTAAGTTTTTTGAGACTTCCGACTGAAGAAGGACATTTACTTCCTTCATTTATAGCTTTTATGATTCTAATTAATAAGTCTAAAAATAAAATATTTTCATTAATATTTGTATTGGTGTTTATTAGTAATTTTGTTGATTTAAAATTTTATTCAGTTGATGAAATTGATAGTGCTTCGAGTATAAGTTTTGGACTAAATATCAAATCAGGTTTTTTTACAGAGGATTTCAATCTGCGTAATAGTATTGACGAAGATAAGATTTACCACTACAACAATGCTCAGACTACTTTATATAATGCATGGTCTAATGGGTGTCCAAATTGAAGAAAGATAAAATTGCACTAATTCTTTATGCAAGATTTCCATCAGAGATGGCATATGGAAATCATTTAATACAGATAGCTAACAGCTTCATTAAAAATGATTTTGATGTAAATATATATTTTCCTCGAACTTATAATTCAAAAACTATTTTTGAAAAACCAGAATCGTTTTACGATATTAAAAACAATATGAACTTTGTAGAGGTTGATAATTTTGATGTGACAAGTTATAAGTTATATGAAATCCTTCCTAGTTTCTTAAAAATGTTAACTTACTCAATTAATACTTTAATTTGGTCACGTAAGCTCAAGAAATATCTAAGCAATGAAGACTATGTTTGGTCTACAAATCCAAATATATTATTGGTAGTCAAAAAATTTTTCAAATTTGTAATTTATGAAAAACATGGTGCAGCAAGATTCATACAAAAATATTCAATTACCAAACTAAAAAAGGATTCCAGCGTAACTCTAATTGGTGTTACAGAGAAATCTGTACAGGAACTTACTATGGCTTCAAGAGAAACACTTTACCTCCCAAATGGTGTTGATAGTGAATTATTTTTTCCACAACCTAGAAGTTCAAAAGAAAATTTAACAGTAGGATACATTGGCTTTCTTGAAACCTACGGGGTTGATAAGGGTGTCCTAAATGCAGTAAAAGAAATAGTTAAAATCAATGAAGATACCCCTATTAATACTCTAATTGCAGGAGGGCCAAATAATAAAATTAATGAAATCAGTAAATATATAAATATTAAAAACCAAAGTGATTATTTTGATATCAAAAGTTTCGTTCCACACAAAAAAGTCCCTGAGATACTATCAAATATAGATATTGGAATTATTCCTTATCCAGGAAAAGGGCATATGAATTTATATGCGTCACCTTTGAAAATTTTTGAATTTGCTGCGTGTGGAATACCTATTTTGGCATCAAACATTACATCACATTTGGAGCTAGAAAAGCTTAACTTAGGAATTTATTATTTTCAACATGATAATTTTGATGACTTTAGAAATAAGCTAATTGATTTACTTGGAGATAAATATCTTAGAGAGGATTTAAGAAAAAAATCTTTAATCAATATAAAAAATTTACATTGGGAAAATAGAACTAAAACAATACTCAAAAGCGTCCGTAGCTCAACTGGATAGAGCACCTGACTTCGGATCAGGGGGTTGAGGGTTCGAGTCCTTCCGGACGCGCAATGCTAATTATATAGTTCTATAATTTTTTCTACTCTATTTGACATTGAATAAACATCTAAATCCTTAGGAATAGTGGTTTTAGTATCAAATGCTTTTAGCACAGCATCTATGAAAGTACTCTCATCTTTCCTATCAAAATAAAACAACTTTTCGTCAAATGGTAATTTTTTATGAGATTCATTTTCTGTGGCAACAACATTTAAACCAGAGCTTATATATTCAAAATACTTTAATGGAGATGTATATTTTTCCGCATGTTGAGATTCGTTATTGATTAATAAACCAACTGAACACTCTTGAAAAAGATTTGAAATCTCTGTGCGCTTAAGATTTGAGTGAAAATCAATTTCATCATTATTAATATTTGTAAATTGGCTTAAATTCTCAATATCATTTGCTACAACAACAAGCTTTATGTCATATTTATTCAAGTTATCTGAAAGCTTCAATAAACTTTCAACCCCTCTACTTATTCCAAATCTAAAAAATGAGCCAACATATATAATTTTTTTCGAAGCTTTTTCTTTTTCGTTATACAAAAATATGTCCTCATCGTAAGCGCTTGATAAAACAACAATTTGACTTTGGTCGATATTATTTAGCTCTTCTGTCATGGAGCTATTTAGCAGTATTAACTTAGAATTTTTGCTTTTTAGGCTTTTTGTAATTAGATTCTTTTTAAGATTTGTTAATTGATGACATTCGTAAACTACTCTACAGTTTTTTCTTGAGAGGAAGTAAAAAACCCACTCTGAGCGAGTAAAAAACTTATCAATACTATTTTTTTTTATCTTTCTAGTAACAGCATACGACCAAATTAAATGACTAATTAAGTAATTAAATTTTTCAAATATAGTAATTTTTTTAAACGGTAGGGGATGAATTGTTCCGTGAACATCAAAATCATATTTGATTTGATAAAAATTTTTCAAGTCTTCTAAGTTATCATTAGATTCTTTATTTCTAAGAGGATAAATTAATTTAACTTTCCAATTTAATTTTGAAAAATGCTTTATATGAGTCATGGTTTGAATCGAATTAGCGGTGTGTGCTGGAAAAGTTTGATAAGTGATATAAGTGATATTTTTTTCCATACCTATATTATATTATGAAAAAATTGCATATAATTTTAAAAATAATATACGATTTAAACATGTTAAGTGATCCAGGATATTTTGGCCCAAATTCAATGATGTGGAAAGTAAATAAAGAAATTACTGTTTTATTTGGAGGAGCAAGAGCTTTACTTATGCATGCTGCTCATCCCCTTATTGCCGCAGGTGCAAGACAAACATCTTTTTATCAAAGAGATCCATGGAAGAGGTTAATAAGAACATTATCACTACAAAATTCAGTGACATTTGGAACTAAGGGAGAAGCCGATGAAAGCGCTCACAGGATAAATAAGCTTCATGAAGTAATAAAAGGGGAGGATGAAGTAACCGGTCTTATATATGATGCACTAGACCATGAGCAATTATTATGGGTCCATGCATGTTTGCAAATATCTTCAATCTTTTTTTACGAAAAAACTGTTAAGAAATTAAGTTCCGAAGAAAAAGATACATATCATAGAGAAAATATGAAAGCTGCTGGTTTGGTATTGGTTGATACAAGTAGAATGCCCGACACTCATGATGGTTTAAAACAGTGGGTCATTGAGAAATCAAGAGAAAAAGACTATTTAGTCAAAACTGATGTTGCTGAAGATGTCAGAGATATTATTGCTGGTGGGCCAGTACCTGGTCATATTAAACCAATATGGCCATTTATTTCATTTACAGCATTTAATACTCTTCCTGAAGAATTTAAGGAAATCTATGGAATTAAAGACTCAAAATATAAAAAATTTATAGTCTCTTTCAATCTTTTCATACTGAAATTTACGAGACCTCTTTTACCACCATTTTTTAGATTAATTGCACCAGCTAGGTGGGCTAAACAAAGGCTAACAAAAAATCCTAATCTTAGATTTAAAGACAAAGCAAAATTCTAAATAACTATAATTAAAGTATGGAAGAAAAAAAATGGAAAGATATATCAAATGATATATCAGAAATAAAATCTGAAATTAAAGAAAGCTTAGACGTAAACAACATTACAGATGACTTAAAAAATTCACTTAAAGAAACTGTAAATTCCTCAAAAAATACACTCAGTGAACTTATAAATAATTTAGAAATGACTATATCAGATGATCAAATAAAAGAAGATGTTAAAGCAATTAGAAAAGATATTACATCTGAATTAGACACAACTATTAAAAGTATGTCAGAAAAATTACTTTCTTTTGTAAACCTAAATGAATCGTCCGAAGAAGAATAAATTAAGTAATTTTAAATTTTTTATTTTTTGTAATTATTAGACCTAAAATTGAAGCAAGTGATAAATATAGTATCAAGTTATTAGCAAACGGAGTTCTATCTTCTAAAAACTTATCATTATTTAGGTAATATCCGCCCTGTACATAATTTAAACATTCTGCATAACCATTAACAGTAACTGTATAACCTGAGTCATCTTTGAGATTTAGAGGTGTAAAAAATTCATCATTCTGAAATATTAAATATCCATCCTCATGCGCTACTGGTTTAGAGTACTGGTCATAGTAACCACATGTGGCTACATCTTTATTTAAGCATTGTGTTTTATTACCTGAAATGTTATCAAAGTAAATAGAGGTTAACTTACATGAAATTGTTGTAGGTAATTTATTACCAATTGAGGATAGGTATTCAGAATTATAATCTTTTGGAAATCCATAA
This sequence comes from uncultured Candidatus Actinomarina sp., assembly GCA_902519215.1. GTDB lineage: Bacteria > Actinomycetota > Acidimicrobiia > Actinomarinales > Actinomarinaceae > Actinomarina. Next base: position 21,957 of record CABYIX010000015.1, read on the forward strand.
ATAAACATAGAAATTAAAA
>CABYIX010000016.1 GCA_902519215.1 uncultured Candidatus Actinomarina sp.
CATCTGTAATATTTATCGCACCCATAATTTAATCTTTTCAATTGTAGCTATTTATTGTTAATTTTAAAACCAAAATGGAAGGTAATTCTTTTGATACTTTCTTAATGAATTTATAATATAAAATATGACTCAAGTACCAGTTTCTAGAGTAACTACTCTAAAAGAAATAACACCCGACATAAGTTCATCTTCATATGTTGTGTACTGGGTTATTGCTTTTAAAAGAACCAAATATAATTTTGCTCTCCAACGAGCTGTTGAATGGGCCAATAAGCTTTCTCAGCCTCTAGTTATTTTAGAGCCACTCATTTTAGATTATCCAATGTCAAGTTTACGTTTTCATAAGTTCATGCTTGATGGAATGAAAGAAATGAATGATGAAATATCTAAAACAAATGCTTACTACTATCCATATGTAGAGACTTCTCCCAATGAATCAGAGGGGCTTCTTCAAGATATTGCTAAAAATGCATCCGTTGTTGTTACTGATGACTATCCTACATACTTTGTTCCACAAATGACCGCTAAAGCTTCTGGAGAAATATCTACAAGATATGAATTAGTTGATTCAAATGGCCTAGTTCCTATTCGACTCTCACCCAAAGAATATGTGCGAGCTCATGATTTTAGAAGGTACTTACATAAAAATTTAGAAGATTTCATTACCGAGATACCAGACGAGTTTCCTCTTTTAACATTAACTAAAAAATTTGATGAAAAATTTATTTCCTCTTCTATAAAAAAATGGAAGCCATTTGATTTCAAGAATTCAAATATAGATAAATTTTTAGAATCTTTAGATATTGACAAAACTGTTGGTATTAGTTCAATTGAGGGTGGCTATAAGAACGCATCAAATCGATTTGATAGTTTTCTAAGTGAAGGCTTTAGTAATTATGCACAATTTAGTAGTCATCCATCTAAAAATGCTAGTAGTCAGATGTCTCCATATTTTCATTTTGGCCATATGTCAACTCATGAAGTCTTCGAGAAGCTAGTTAAACATGAATCATGGTCACCGGAACAGATTAAACCAAACTTAGTTGGAAGAAGAGAAGGCTGGTGGGGTGGAAGCCTTAATTTTGATAGTTTTCTTGATGAACTCATTACATGGAGGGAATTGGGATACCACACATGTGTAAGAAGAGCTAACTATAACCAGTATTCCTCATTACCAGAATGGGCAGTTAAAACACTCCAAGAGCATGCTAACGATGAAAGAGAGCATGTTTATTCATTAGATCAGTTGACTTATTCTGAGACCCATGATGAGATATGGAATGCAGCTCAAAATCAATTAAGAGAACAAGGCATCATTCAAAATTATTTAAGAATGCTCTGGGGTAAAAAAATACTTGAATGGTCTCCTAACCCCCAAATAGCATTGTCATATATGATTACACTAAACGACAGATATGCACTTGATGGTAGAGACCCAAACTCATATTCTGGAGTTTTCTGGGTACTTGGAAGATATGACCGAGCTTGGGGACCAGAACGAAATATATATGGAAAAATAAGATATATGACATCTGATTCAGCTGCTAGAAAGTTTAATTTGAAGCCTTATTTAGAAGAATGGGGCAATTCTGCGAGAGAATCAGCTACTACCAAATAAAAATAAAGTTACATAAATTAGAAAATATTTTTTAAATTTCTCATCACAAATGCACAAACTGAATAATATATGATTGTGATTAAATTCACAAAGTAATTACAAACAAAGGAGTAGGCTAAAATGGCTGAACTTACTTACAGACTCTTTATGATTGCAACAGTGGGCATGCTCGCTGGTACAGTATTTTTACTTGCATCATCAAGAGAAGTAGATCCAAAACACAGAAGAGGAGTATATATCTCCGCTCTTGTGACAGGAATAGCTTGGTATCATTACAATAAAATGACTGGCTCATGGGCTGGTGGAGAGTTTGATACTGGCTTAAGATATGTCGATTGGATCTTAACAGTACCATTAATGTTCGTAGAGGTACTTGCCGTAACATCTTCAGGTAAAGAGTATAACGAGAAAGTTAGAAACTGGGGATTAGCTGCTGTCGTGATGATTGGTGGCGGTTATTATGGTGAAGTATCTGCTGCAGGCAGCGATGCATACTGGGTTGGATTTGTTGTAGCTATGGCTGCATACATTTACTTGATGAGAAATCTTCAAGCAGAAGGTATCGGTCTTAAAGGCGCAGAGGCAGATCAGTTTGAAAAAATCAAAAACCTTATACTTGTTGGTTGGATAATCTATCCATTAGGATATCTAGCTCCAGTAGCAGGTGATTTTGATGCTATTAGAGAAGTTCTTTACACAATCGCTGACATTATTAATAAAGTCGGATTAGGTGTGTTAGTTCTTGGAATGGCAAGAATCAAATCTGGAGAAAAAGTCTAAGACTTTTCTATAACAAAATTTGATGATAGGCGGCATTGTCCGCCTATCATTGTTTTTAAGGTAAAATTTTATATGGACTTAATAATCTTTTTTAACACACTTTTTGGTTTTTTTACTTTTGTCGCATGGGCAATTAGTGGCTTAATTTTATATTTCATAATTTCAAAAAAAAGATTTAAAAAAGTTATCAATGAACAATTTTATAATTTTGCGACCAGTGTTGCTGTCTTCTGTTCTGTAGGAAGTATTGTTTATTCTGAGGTAGTTGGTTTTATACCATGTAAGTTTTGTTGGTATCAACGATATCTTATGTATCCAATTGCTTTATTTTTAATTATTGGTTTATTTAACAAATCAGTTCTAAAAGCAGGATATCTCAGCATTATTGGTGTTGGAATTGGCATCTATCACATATATTTACAAAATGGTGGTGGTGGGGGTGGCTCTTGTGCTATTGATGTACCTTGTAATTTAAAATATGTTGATATATTTGGATTTATAAGCATACCTGTTATGGCAACTACAGGATTTTTAACTATATTCTTATCATTGTTGTACTATGATATTTCGAGAAAGGAAACAGTTGAATAAAAACTTTATTATCGCGGGAGTAGTAGTTTTAGGAATAGGTTTGGCTGTTGCAATTGGTGTTACTTTAGTTGATGAACCCTTAGACGGAAATTTACCTGAAGGTGAGACCACGATTACAGGTGAAGGTCTACCAGAATATTCCGGAGAAAATGATGATAATGTTGCAAGAGGTCTTGATGCACCAATATTCTCAGGACCAAATGAAAACTCTGAGATAGTCACTCTAGAAAAAGATGGTAATGCAAAAGTTCTGCTGTTTTTAGCTCACTGGTGTGGATTTTGCCAAAAAGAAGTTCCAGTTGTGCAAGAGTATATTGATGTTATTGGAGTTCCTCAGGGTGTAGAAATTATTGCGGTAGCTACCTCAATCGATAGATCAAGAGATAATTACCCCCCACATGATTGGCTAGCGAGAGAAGGCTGGTCAGAAACCCAGGTTTACGACATAGACAGAGATATAGGTACAGCTTACGGTGTCAACTCTTTCCCATACTGGGTATTTTTAGATAAAGATTTAAAGGTTGTTGCTAGAAGAACAGGAAACTTACCCCAAGATCAAGTAGGGCAATTACTTATAGCTTTAGCTAATCAATAATTTAAAGTGTTGTAAATGTATTTACTTAGTAAAGACTGCCAAGTATACAAAATCAAATAGCCCCATTCTTTTAATTTTGAGATCTATAAAATTATCCTTCTTTAAATGAATTTCTGGCTGAGGGTAAAAGTCTAAAGACTTATAAAGAAACCTGTATTCTTTTAAATTAAATGTAATGAGACCAATCAAATGAAGTATTTTAAACGTTCCAATTTTATGTAAAACTCTTAAGAAGGAGTTTTTAGGTCTTGTCATATCAAGTAGTACAAATCTTCCACCAGGCTTTAAGACTCTATACACTTCATCAAGAGCTTTATTTGTATCTGATACGTTTCTCCATACAAAACCACAAAAAACATTGTCAAAGCTATTATCCTCAAAAGGCAGGCTTTCAGCATAACCAAGTACCTTATTTTCAAAAGCATTCAACTCAAGCATTTTTTTATCTGGATCTATAGCCGTAGTCTCATATTTTAGAAGTTGCTTATATGAAGCACCAGTTCCACTTCCTAAATCAAGCACTGAACTGCCTGTAAGATTATTTATTGCCTCATCCCTCCATGATTTATCAAAACCAAGAGTTAAAACAGTATTAATTAAATCGTAGAACTTATATATGTTTGAAAAGTTAGCTTTTTCAGACAATTACAAAATGTAGGCTATAGCTATGAGAAGTCCTGTTAGAAAATGAATTCCAATTGTAGAAACATTGACTAATAAAAGCTCATAAGGGACCTTTTGTCTGTCTGCTTCTGGGTTGTTCCATTTAATCATCCACTCATCAGCCATTTTGAAAGCCTTCCAAACCAGAGCTAATGGAGCAAGTGCTATAAAGGCATAGACTGTTCCAATATCTGTAAATAAACTTAAAACTCCTATCAAAGCTACTGCAATAAAAGCTTCTATCATAAACTGCTTGTATAATCTCATTGGTTTTTCTAGCTTCATCCAATCACCTTGTTCAGCTGTCCTCACTACCCAAGTATTTTTCCCTACTGCTGCATCTGATGGAGCATCTTGAAATTGATTTATCCAGACTATAAGCATTACTAATATTGCTATTGGGATTGAAGCAACTAGAGCTTCAGCCCAGTTCCAACTTGAAAGAATATTATTGTGAATTGGTGCTGTAAGCACGTAGTGTGCTCCCATTACCATAACCGGTCCAAAACCTAGGGCTATTGCTATTTCACCAAACCCCTTGTAACCAAGTCGTACAGGATCACCTGTATACCCAAGAGCAAGGAATGTTCCAAGGATTCCAGCCCACAAGATTGGAGTATTAGCAAAGTATCCACCACTTACTTGTTGATTTAAATAAAGACCAATTGCTACAGTTCCAGCAATGCTAACTAGCGCAGTAATCAATACTTGACCAGGTGTCATAAGACCTACCTGGATTACTCTACTTCCACCATTAAATGGGCTTGCTACTTTATTTATTTCATCAGCATTTGACGTGTGGTCAAAGTAATCATTTGATGCATTCGTAGCAACTTGAGCTAATGATGCGCCAGCTAAAACAAGCCAAAACATTCTCCATGACCAGGATGAATCAAAACCTGAATCTTTGAGATCACTCCAAGCTACAGAAGCACCAATAAAGATAGGAGCAAAAGTAGCTGTAAGAAAGGGAGCTCGGATAGTCCTCAACCAGAGTCCAATTCTTTTTAATCCTAATTTGAAAGCCATCTTTACCGCAGATGTTTTATTAGATGGAATAGTTTTCCATTCAAATTTTTCTTCCTGATAGAAATTAACATATTTGATAGTTGTAGGTTTTACTCTGTAATATCCAACAACATCATTTTCAATAAGAAAGTCATCTTCCATAAATTCTTTGAATGCATCTGTAGTTTCTAAAACAAGGTTGTATGCCTTCTTCTTTTCTTCCTCGTCTTTAATTTTGTAACACTCCCCATCAATTTGAAGGCCCTCAATTCCTTCCTGACCTTTTGGCCAGATTACAACATGAACACGAGGGTTTAACCGGATTTGTTCAGCCTTTCTTGTTGGGTGGAATGTAAAGAATACTAAGTCCCCACCATCTCTACTATAAAATACGGATGCACCTGAGGAGTTACCACCAACGCTAGTAGCTAAAAACATTCGATCAGCTGAATCTAATACATTCTCTATTTTTTTATCTAAAACATCATTCATAGGTTAAACACTAATATGCTTGTGAAATAATGCACAAAGTCCTCTAGATTATTTTTTAAATATTTAAATCATTTATGATTGAAATACATGTTTAAAATCTTTAAAACGCCCGAATTTAAAAAAGCTGTAAATTTTTATAAAGATGGCATAAAAGAAAATAGAAAAAGCTTTGTTATTTCGATGGGTTCAGCTGTGGTGTGGTGTTTTCTTATTGTTATTCAGCCTTACATTATTAAAAGAATTATTGATGATGCAATTGTTTTAGAAAATAGACAAATGTTAATTATATTAATTTCTTTCATGTTGATTGCAGGATATTTACGTGCCTCAACAATTGGAATTAGAAGATATTTCTCAATGCATGTTTCATACAATGTTGAAGCGGGAATAAGAAATAGAATATTTACTCACATGCAGAAGTTGGCATACAATTACCATGATAAAGTTCCAACTGGTGAACTAATGGCAAGAGCTTCGAGTGACGCCTCTCAGGTAAGACTTGCCTTTGCAATTGCACCATTAGCTACAGCAAACATATTACTTCTCATTATCCTCAGTATTACCTTATTAAGCTTAAGTCTACCATTGGGATCTTTAGTTCTTCTGTCCATTCCTGCTGTATTGTGGCTTGCTTCTAATTTTTCATCAAAGGCATTAGGAATTTCATTAAGAGTCAAAGAAGCAGAAGCACAAATGACTACAGAAGTTGAAGAGCAACTTGGAGGTATTAGGGTTGTTAAAGCTTTTGGAAATGAAGACCTCGCTGCATCTAAAGTAGAAACAGCAATTTCAAGTATTTATAATACATCGCTTGAATATCTCAATCTAAGAACAAAATTTGTTCCTATGTTTGAATTAATCCCCATGGTGATAACCTTACTTGTTTTACTTCTTGGAGGATATTTGTCAATAAATGAATTCATAACATTAGGAGATTTCATAGCTTTTACCCAATATGTCTTCTTGTTGTTATGGCCATTACGTATAACAGCGTGGTTTTTATCGGAGATACCATCAAGTGTAACTGCTGGAAATAGGATTTTAGATTTACTTAATGAGTCACCAAGTATTGTTGATGGAAGTTCAGATGAAACTTTTCCAGAGACAGGAAATGGAAGTTTAAAATTTTCCAATGTGAATTTTCGTTATGGTGATGACAAGATATTTGATAATTTGTCATTTGAAATAGAAGGAAAGAAAACAGTTGCAATTGTTGGTTCTACTGGTTCTGGTAAGTCGACTTTGGCTTATTTGCTTCCAAGACTTTATGATATTGAATCAGGAAAAATTGAAATTGATGGGGTTGATATTCATAACGTAAAACTTGATGAATTGAGATCACAGGTAAGTCTTGCTTTTGAAGAGAGCTTTCTTTTTTCAAACTCAGCTAGAGAAAATATTTCACTCGGATCAGATGAAGCTTCCCAGGAACAGATTGAAAATGCTGCACTTATTGCCAGAGCGCATGAGTTTATAGCTCAATTACCTGAGTCATATGAAACAAAAGTTGGTGAAAGAGGTTATGGACTTTCTGGAGGACAGAGACAGCGAATTGCTCTAGCACGAGCAATATTACGTAAACCAAGAATTTTAATACTTGATGATGCTCTATCTGCTGTTGATGCCTCTACCGAAGAAGAAATCAGAAGTGAACTTAAACAAGTCATGTCAAACATGACCACGTTAATAATTACAAACAGGGTTCCAACTATTGAGCTTTGTGATGAAGTTATATTTCTTGAAAATGGACAAGTCAGAGGACAGGGTAGCCACAATAAATTGATTGAAGAAATTGAAAGTTATCAATCATTATTTTTAGAAAGTCAGACAAGTGGTTCTAAAAATGACAGATAATGTTTTTTTACGATCAATTAGGTTAGTTCCTGAAATAAGAAGACCTTTCCTTTGGAGCTCTTTAATCGCAATGGCTGGTTCTGCTTTAAGGATGGTTGGTCCGCAATTGATATCAAGGGGTATTGATGAAGGTGTTTTAAAGTCTAATTACTCATACTTGTTAGAACAGAGTCTTTATTACTTTATCACATTAGTTCTACTCTATTTTGTTGCGAGCAAAGCTCTTCTTGCAATTGGATTAGTTGGTGAATCTTATGTTAAAAGTGTAAGAGAAAAACTATTTAGACACCTCTCTTCTTTAGATATTAGTTATTTTGAAAAAAATAAAACAGGTGTTTTGGTTGCTCGTATGACATCAGATATGCAAAGTTTAAATGAATTTGCTCGTGAAGGTGCAAGCAGTGTGATTACAGCTTTACTTACTATTTTTGGAGCTACAATTGCTGTATTTCTAGTAGATGCCCAATTAGCAATACTATCATTTTTGATTTTGCCATTACTGGGTATAGCGACGCGAATATTTCGTAGTCATGCTGATAAAGCTTATTGGTCAATACGAGAATGGATTGGTCAAGTCCTTTCATCTCTTCAGGAAGGTATTTCAGGAGTAAGAATCATACAGGCGTACTCAGATGAAAAAACACAGTTGGATAGATTTAAAAATGTAAATGATCAGCACTTCAAAGCTAATATGCAATCTGCAAAAAACATTGCTATCTACTTTCCTTTTTTAGAAATTACTAGAGTGACCTCTATTGCTGTAGTTATTTGGTTTGCTTCAATAAGAATTAATGAGGGATCTTTATCTGTTGGTGAATTAGTAGCATTATTGTTTTATTTAAATTACTTTTTTGATCCACTAATACAACTTTCATTTAACTATGATGTACTTCGCTCTGCAGGCTCTTCCATGAAGAAAGTATTTTCAATACTGGATGAAGAACAAGTATTGAGTAAAACAGGTGATATCGAACCTCAAATGGAATCAAACAAAGTTATTGAATTTACAAATGTAGATTTTTCTTACGGTAGGGATACAGTTTTACACAATGTAAACATTTCAATTAACAAAGGCGAAAAGATTGCAATTGTTGGAGAAACTGGAGCAGGTAAAAGCACGATTGCAAAACTAATACTTAGATTTTACTTACCAACCAAGGGTGATGTAAAATTCTACGGTGAATCATCTAAAGATGTTACTCAAAGATGGGCAAGGAAAAATATTGCATATGTTCCTCAAGAAAGTTTTCTATTCAGGGGGTCAATTAGAGACAATCTAATTTATTCAGATCCTGAAAATATAGAGTTAGAAAAAGAACTTGCCGAAATAGGCGTTTTACAGTGGTTTGACAGATATGAAAATGGCTTAAACCAGAATGTAGGAGAGAGAGGTTCAAATGTTTCTGCAGGTGAAAGACAATTCATAGCATTACTGAGAGCAGTCCTTGCTAGGAGGCAGATTATTGTCTTTGATGAAGCTACTGCAAATTTAGATATTGAATCTGAAAATTCAATTCTTGAAGCAACTGATAAGCTTTTAGATTACCAAACTTCAATTGTTATAGCTCACAGACTAGAAACCATATTAAATTCAGAAAAAATTATTGTTATGGATGAGGGCAAACTAGTTGGGTTCGATAACCATAAAAATTTATTAAGTACAAATGATATATACAAAGAGCTTTTTTCAGCGTGGGATTTAGTTAACTAGTTTCGTTCTCTAGTCTATTTTTAGCTATCTCTACATATTCTTGATTTAATTCATATCCAATGTAATCCCTATCAAGCAATTTTGCAGCAATTGCAGTTGACCCACTACCAATAAAGGGATCTAATATCAGGTCATTTTTAAAACTGTATAAATTTATAAATCTTTTTGCTAGCTCAACAGGGAATGGAGCTGGATGACCTATTTTTTTGGCTCTAGCTGGATTTATATTCCAAATTGATAAAGTTGACTCCATAAACTCCTCTTTTTCAATTGTTGATTCACCTTTACTTGAATTTTTCATTGAATCTTTGGAAAAAATTAAGCAATACTCATGTATGTCACGAATTACTGGATTAGAAGCAGAAAGCCAGCTTCCCCATGCAAAATTTGCATTAGCTCCCTTAGATTTTTGCCATATAATCTCACCTCTCATTAGGAATCCAATTTCTGAGATTATTTCAATATAGTATTTTGAGAATGGAATATATGGTTTTCTCCCAAGATTTGCAACATTTACGACTAACCTTCCACCAGACTCGGTCACTCTATACACTTCTCTAAACACCTTGTAAATCATTTCCCAGTACTCATCATCAGATAAATCTTCGTCGCTATCTTTTCCAATATTGTAGGGAGGAGATGTTACTGTCAAAGCTACACAATTATCAATCAATTCATTCATATCTTCTGCACTTTTAATAAAAATTTTATTTCTTAATTTAGATATATTGTTTTCTTGGACAGTTTCTTTTAACTCTTTACCTTGAAATGTAGAAACAAATCCTTTTCTTGATCCAGAGCCAATTTTAAAATATGAAATTTTTTTCATAACTAAATTTTACATCTTTTAAAATAACTACATGTTAAAGAGAACAAGTTTCATTTTTATTGTTGTATTTATATTTACTAGCTTTATTCAGCAATCTCAATTGAATGCTAAACATAATCACTTTTTAGAATCTATGGTATTTCCTGTAAGGAATGTAATGTCTCATTTTTATGATGATTGGGGAGAGATTAGAGGAAATGGAAACAGAATTCATGAAGGTATTGACATAAGAGCCCAAAAAGGTTCACCAATTGTAGCAATTGCGGATGGAGTGGTTAATACTTTAGCTTTTACAGAATCTTCTGGTTACTATATTGCAATCGATCATCAGAATGGATGGCTTTCTTTATACGTCCACTTAGATGATGATATAAACGGCGATGACAATCTTGGAGGTAGGAACACCGCATTTGCTGATGGCATTTATCTTGGCGGCGAAGTTATTGCTGGACAAACAATTGGGTATGTTGGTGACTCTGGAAATGCAGAAGGAACAGTTCCACATGTACATTTTGAGGTCAGGTATATGGGTAAATCTTATGATGTATATGATTACATTAAGTCTTCTTGGGAAAGGTTTGAAAAGTATATAAAATTCCCAAAGAATTCGGCATCAATTTATTTTAAGTAAATTATTGAATCTTTAATTTCTTTAATTTCTTCAAGCTCTAAAACTTTCTCTATATAATTTCCTTCTTCAACATAATTAATATATGCAAGGTTTTCTATTGATAAAATTTCCTCCGAAGGCTCTTTCATTGATATCCAAATAATTCTCTGTAATGAAGAATTATGTATTGAATCTAGAAATACTTTTCGTAATCCACTGTTTATATCTTCATGATAAATTCCACAATAAGCCCCCTCTGAGGCAGTAGAAATATGACTATCATCTTCAATGTTTCCTACTGCTTTCTTTCCAGGGAGCTTTTCAATAAAATCCATTGGTAATTTATCAGATACAAAAATTCTCAAATCTTGATTTTGAACATCCAACTTTTGTAATAACTTTTCATGTTCTTTATTTGTAGGATTTATAAAAATTGCTGGCATAATTTTAAGATTAACTTAAAAACAGAAATAAATTAAATCAATACTTTTCCGATTGATTCAGTACCTTATTAACATAAGACTATGGCAAATGTTGAAATTGATTTAGGTAAATATTCATTAGGCTGGTCTGATCCTGAAAAGAATGTATTTAAGCCTGAAAAAGGATTAAATGAAGACATAATTCGTAAAATGTCTGAGATAAAAGAAGAACCTGAATGGATGCTTGATTTTAGACTAAAAGCATATAAGAGATTTTTAGATAAACCTATGCCTGAGTGGGTTGCAAAAGAGAAATTAGATTCTCTAGATTTTGATGATATTTACTATTATATAAAGCCTACTGAAGATCAAGCTGACTCATGGGATATGGTTCCAGATGAAATTAAGGAAACATATGAAAAACTTGGAATTCCAGAAGCTGAAAGAAGTTACTTGGCTGGTGTTACAGCTCAATACGAGAGTGAAGTTGTTTACCACAGAAATAGAGAAGATCTCGAACAACTCGGAGTTATTTTCTGCGATATGGATACAGCAGTCAGAGAATATCCTGAATTAGTCAAAGAATATTTTGGGACTGTAATACCTCCTGGTGATAATAAATTTGCTGCACTAAATTCAGCAGTATGGTCGGGCGGATCGTTTATTTATGTTCCTAAAGGCGTTCATATTGAAGACCCTCTACAAGCTTATTTCAGAATTAATGCTGAAAACATGGGTCAGTTTGAAAGAACATTAATTATTGTAGATGAAGGAGCTTCTGTTCATTATATAGAAGGATGTTCCGCACCTGTTTACACAACAGATGCTCTTCATTCTGCTGTTGTTGAAATAATAGTTAAACCTTCAGGTACATGCAGGTATACAACAATACAAAATTGGTCTAACGACGTTTTCAATCTTGTTACAAAAAGAGCTCAAGCTTTTGCTAATGCAACAATGGAGTGGATTGATGCAAATATTGGTTCTTCCCTAACTGTTAAATATCCATCCGTATATTTAATGGAACCTGGCGCTCATGGTGAAGTGTTATCTGTTGCTTTTGCAAATGCAGGCCAACACCAAGATACTGGAGCAAAAATGGTACACCTTGCACCAGATACAACCTCTTTAATTACATCTAAATCAATATCTAAAGGTGGGGGTAGAGGAGCATATAGAGGTTTAGTCAAAGTAGAGGATGGAGCCGAAAAAGCAAAGAGTTTTGTTAGATGTGACGCTTTAATTCTTGATGACGATTCAAGATCTGATACTTACCCATATATGGAAATAGAAGAGGCATCAGCTGAAATCGGCCATGAAGCTACAGTATCAAAAGTAGGTGAAGATCAATTATTTTACCTAATGAGTAGAGGGCTTTCTGAATCTGAAGCAACATCTATGATTGTTGCTGGTTTTGTTGAAGAATTTACAAAAACTCTACCTATGGAATACGCTATGGAGTTTAACCAACTAATTGAATTAAATATGATTGAAGCCGGCGCAGTCGGTTAGTAATTAGGAAAATTCTTGAACACCAATTTATTTGAAAAAAAATTAGAATCAATGTCGTCTAGTGATTTTAATCAAATATCTGCAAAGGATGAAGATTGGAAATATTTAGGTAAGAAAATATTTGAACTTCATGACATTAAGATTGGTAGTGATAAAGAAATACAAAAGTCTGATAACTCAGATATAGACTTTAACAGTTTCTCCTACATTATTAATTCTGACCAAAAAGATGTAAAAATAACCAACATCAATGATATTAGTGAGCCGTTAATAGACAGCTCCATAAAAAGGCCATTTGATAGTTTCAATATTGAACAATTTGAAAAAGTCACTGGTGGATTCAGAATTGATTTTCAAGATGATATAGATGAATATTATAGAATCAATTTTCAGTCAGATCAGAATGCCATACCTTACGTTGGAGTAAGTGTAGAAAAAAATAAAACCGCAAAATTATATTTGAACCTTAACAATTCAGTAAAAGCAAATGTTTATCCAATAATTGAGTTATCTTTAAAAGAAAATTCTAATTTAGAAATTATACTTTCTGTGACAAGTCTAGAAGATGTAAACATTGCAAACTCAATATATGCAAAAGTACTTAAAGATTCAAATTTAAAGATACACACTATAAGTATGGGGGGTGAGCTTTCGCGTTCTAGAATGGATAT
>CABYIX010000017.1 GCA_902519215.1 uncultured Candidatus Actinomarina sp.
GCTTCTTTAAAACATACAGCTTTTGCTGCTATCTGGTTATTTAATGCACCACCTTGAGCTCCAGGAAATGTGTTTTTATCAATACTCTTGGCAAACTCTTCCTTTGTTAAAATAATTCCACCACGTGGGCCTCGTAAAGCCTTATGGGTTGTTGCAGTAACAACATCAGCATATTTTGCTGGGTTGTCTACAACTTTTCCAGCAACTAGTCCAATAAAGTGTGCAGCGTCAACCATGAAATTAGCACCGACTTCATCTGCAATTTCTCTAAACTTCTGAAAATTAAGTGACTGTGAATAAGAAGAATACCCAGCAATAATTAATTTAGGTTTATGCTCTAAAGCCATTTTATAAACAGTCTCCATATCAATTAATTCGGTTTCCTCGTTTAAACCGTAGCCGACAAAGTTATAAACTTGTCCTGAAAAATTGACTGGTGAACCGTGGGTGAGGTGTCCTCCCTGATCAAGTGACATACCGAGTACAGTGTCCCCTGGTTCTAATAAAGATAGATAAACTGCCATATTTGCAGATGAGCCTGAGTGAGGTTGAACGTTAGCATGATCAGCTTCAAATAATTCACAAGCTCTATCAATTGCAAGCTGTTCTATCTTGTCTACTACTTCACATCCTTCGTAGTATCTTCTACCTGGAAAGCCTTCAGAATATTTATTTGTGAGGATTGATCCTGATGCTTCCATAACTGCTTTAGATGCAAAATTTTCAGATGCAATTAAATGAACGTGAGTATTTTGTCTTTTTAAGTCTTCTGAAATCAGCTCAGATATTTCTGAATCAACTCCATTAAGTGGGTTTTGAGATGCACCTTTATTTGTCATATAACGTAGTCTAACAGTAACTTGGTGGCCATTTAAGTGGGCCTTCTCTTAAAATTTTTCCGCCCTCTTCACGTAAATCAATAATGGTTGAACCACTTCCATGAAGGGCTTCACCTTTAATGTAGTGTTTAACAGCATCACCGAAAGTATTTTTAGCGTCTATGTCACTTTTTACATCTACACCACCGGAAATATTTGCACTTGTTACCGCTAAAGGTCCTGTTAATTTTAAAAGCTCAATTGTTGAATCATTGTCAGGAACTCTTATACCAATTGTATTCGGAGATTTAGTTCCGACCCCATCGGAGAACTGTAAAGTAGTTTCAACAATTATTGTTAATGGACCAGGCCAATAAAGCTCGACAACCTCAGGGATGTCTGAAGTAACTCCCAGTTTATGAATATCATGAAAGCTACTAATTAATATTGATAATGGTTTATCTTCATCTCTTTCTTTTAATTGGAATATTTTATCAACTGCATCTTGGGAGTTCGGATTAACTCCTATTCCATATACAGTTTCGGTAGGAATGCCAACAATTTCATCATTTGAAATGGCGGTTACAGCTAATTGTAATTCATCGTTTTGCAATGATATACCTGTCCCTATCAACTAAGTCTTTCTCCAATTTTACATCTTTCCAGTGATTTAAATTTTTGATAATAGTTTTTGCATGAGAAGAGTCAACTTCAAGAAATAAAGTTAAATTTTTAAAATCATTTTCTTCTATTTGCTTTATTAGTTCATTTATATAAATCAGTCCATCTGGACCACCATCTAAAGCAATAATGGGTTCATAATTTATTACTTCGTTATCTAAGTTTTGTAAAGTTTCTGTAGGAATATAGGGCAAGTTAGCTACGACGATGTCATAATTATTTTTTTCCACATTCTCAAGTAGATTTGATACAGTGAATGTAACCTCTAGGTCATTTATTCGAGCATTTTCCTTTGCAAGTTCTAAAGCCTGTTCAGAAATATCTACGGCCTCCACATTAGATTCCTTATATAGTTTTTTTAACATTAAAGCAATGCAACCAGTGCCAGTGCCGACATCTAAAATATTTTTTGGAGAATCGATATTATTTTTAATAATCTCAATTAAATACTCGGTTTCAGGACGCGGAATCAAACATCTTTCATCAACATTGATTTGTATTGAGTAAAAAGGTATGTATTCCTCTATATACTGAAGCGGCTCTCCGTTGAGTCTTCGTGTTAATAACTTTGTGTAATATTCTTGATATTCAAATTGGGAACCTGCTTGTTCCTTTGCTTTTTCTCTAAGACGAGCAAGTTCATGTTGAGGAAGTTGCTGTATGTTCATTACTCTTCTAGGTTTGCCAAACGTCTTGACTCGTTGTCTGCAATTAAAGCATCTACAAACTGATCTAAGTCACCATCTAAAACCTGATCTAATTTCTTTAGAGTTAAATTAATTCTGTGATCAGAGACTCTATTGTCTTTGTAGTTGTAAGTTCTGATTTTATCTGACCTTTCACCAGAACCTACTTGTTCTTTTCTGTCTTTAGCTCTTTCAGCCGCTGCTTTTTCTTGCTCAGCCTTTAAAAGTCGAGCTCTCAAGATTCTCATAGCTTGGTTTTTATTCTTTAGCTGAGATTTCTCATCTTGACTGGTAACTACAAGTCCAGTTGGAATATGTGTTATTCGTACGGCTGAATCTGTTGTGTTAACGCTTTGTCCTCCTGGTCCACTAGACCTGTAAACATCTATTTTTAAATCACTTGCAGCAATACTTAAGTCAACCTCCTCAGCCTCTGGAAGCACTGCAACTGTAGAAATTGAAGTATGGACTCTTCCTTGTGATTCAGTCTTGGGAATTCGTTGAACTCGATGCGCTCCAGCTTCAAATTTTAATTTCGAATAAACACCTTTTGATTTAATTGAAAAAATTATTTTATTATATCCACCTTGATCTGAAGCAGTTAATTCTATTGGTTCAACATTCCAAGCATTTCTTTCAGCAAAACGGGTATACATTTTGTATAAGTCACCAACCCAAATAGCAGCTTCCTCCCCTCCTGCTCCAGGCCTAATTTCAACAAGTACATCTTTTTCATCTAACGGGTCTTTTGGTAATAGAGATACCTTTATTTTCTGAATGAGAGGATCAAGTTTTGGTTTGTTTGTGGAAATAATACCTTCAAACTCTTGTTTCATATCTTCATCGGTTTCTACTTCCAATAGTTCTTCAGCATCTTTTATTTCTTCAACTATATTTTTCCATTGGTTAAATAAATCAACAATTATTGAAACATCGCTATGTTTCTTAGCCATTTCTGCATAACCCTTTTGGTCTCTTGAGATATCTATCTCAGATAATTGTTTTTCAATTTCAGGTAAAGAGTTCTCAATAGTTTGTAATTTTTCATGTAAAGATTTATCCAATTTCAACCTCCTGAGCCTTAGAGAGAATTTTGTCAAATCTAGTTGAGCCTTCTGAATTATTTATACAGTTTGCCATAGAAAGTATTGCGACCTCAATTTGATCTGCTGAAGGTTCTTTTGTTGTAATTTTTTGTGTCCAAAGACCAGGAGCTGCAAATATTTTTGCAATTAATGAGTGACTATTTTTAAAGTTAAATTTTAATACCTCATATGAAATCATCGACACTAAAACCACATGTAAAAGTCTTGTGATTGTTGTTAAAAGTAGATTCAGATTAGGTATAAAAGGTAATGTTAAAAGGCTAATAAAAACAATTAGAAATAAGAATGATGTTCCACATCTTATGTGTTCTTTTGGATACTTTATAACATCTTCAAATTCAAGAGACTGTTTGTCTTCAAATGAAGCAATCGTCATGTGTTCGGCACCGTGATACTCAAACAACTCTTGAGCATCCTTAGTTCTTCCAATTAAGTATATGTACACGATTACAATAATCCCTCTAAAAATACCTTCTACTACTCCAGTTGCGACTTGTGAAGAGCCTATTGTCTCAACAAGTAATCTTGGACCAGCAATAAACAGGAGAAGGACTGCAATTAAAACTGTATAGGTGATTATTTTAGAGATGAGACTTTCTTCTTCATCCTCATATTTTGAATAAATTTTTTCAGATAAAGTTATAGCCTTAAACCCAACATACATTGAATCAATTAAAGCTCCAAAGCCTCGGATAAAGGGACTTGACCAAAATTTATTTCTTCTTACAAGAGGTACACGTGATTCGTAGTATCTATGTAAGTCATTATCTTTATCTCTTACACCTAAAGACCAACCTTTTGGACTCTGAATAAGTACACCACCTATTACAGCTTGGCCACCATAAGAAATATCAAGATCAGACATAAGAATTAGAAGTTAAGTTAGTTATTCTTCTTCTTGAGAAGAAGCTTCTTGTTTTGGTGCTTGCCTTGTGCTTGTAGATCCGTATCGCTGTTTAAATCTTTCAACTCTTCCAGTTGAGTCAACCAATTTTTGCTTACCTGTAAAAAATGGATGGCTTGCACTTGATATCTCAAGTTTTACTAGTGGATATTCATTTCCATCTTCCCATTCAATAGTTTCTGTTGTCTTTATAGTTGAACGAGTTAAAAACGCAAACCCTGCGTCTTGGTCCTGAAAGACAACCTCTCTATAGTCTGGGTGTATACCTTGTTTCATAGTCCTACTTTACATTATTATTTGGCTTTTGCGACATCCTTTAAGAAAGCATCATTGCTTTTTGTTTCTTTAAGTTTTGCAATCAAAAGTTCTGTAGCGGCTCCACCTTCTAGAGCAACAAGGACTCTTCTTAATGCCCATAGAGATTCGAGTTCTTTTGCAGATACTAGTCTTTGTTCCTCTCTAGTTCCTGAAGGTGTAACATCAATAGCTGGGAATATTCTCTTATCAGCTAACTGGCGATCTAACCTAAGCTCCATATTTCCTGTACCTTTAAATTCTTCAAAAATAACTTCATCCATTTTGGAACCAGTTTCAACTAAAGCAGTACCAAGTATTGTTAAGCTTCCCCCACCCTCAATATTTCTAGCAGCACCAAAAAATTGTTTTGGAGGGGTTAAAGCTGTTGAATCAACACCACCTGAAAGAATTCGACCACTAGCTGGTGTTGCTAAGTTGTGTGCTCTTGCTAAACGTGTTATTGAATCTAATAATATAACTACATCTTTTCCTTCTTCTACCAAGCGTTTTGCTCTCTCTATGGCAAGTCTAGAAACTTGAGTATGCTCATCAGGTGGGCGATCAAATGTTGAATATACAACCTCTCCGTCTACTGACCTCTGCATATCTGTAACCTCTTCTGGTCTTTCATCAACAAGAACTACCATAAGATAAACTTCAGGATTATTAGCAGTTATTGAGTTTGCTATTTCTTTCAAAATTGTAGTCTTTCCAGCTTTTGGTGGAGATACGATTAGACCTCTTTGACCTTTTCCAATAGGAGCAACGAGGTCAATGATTCTAGGAACAATTTTACCTGGTTCTCCATCTACTTCTAATTTCAATCTTTCATCTGGAAATAAAGGTGTCAGTTTATTAAAGTCGACTCTTCTTGCTAGCAATTCTGGATCTGCACCATTTACAGTTTTTGGTTCAATAAGTGCTGGATATTTTTCTTTTTGTCTGGGTGCTCTAATTGGTCCGCTTACAAGATCACCTTTTCTCATTCTAAACTTTTTAATTATTCCAGCAGCAACATAAACGTCATCTTCGCTTGGCTTATATCCATTGCACCTTAAAAAGCCATAGCCTTCAGGAAGAGTATCAAGAATACCTTCTCTTTCTTCACCCTTTTTAATTGCACTATCACCTGAGCTAACTACAGCTGGTGCATCATCATCTTTTGAAGACTTAGTAATTACAGAAGCTGCCTCTTCTTCTTGAGGGGTGTCTAAAATTTCATCGCCATGTTCTACTAAAAGGTCAATTAACTTTGCCTTTTGTAAACCTTTGTGTTCAATGCCCAAACTTTCGGCAATTGACCTAAGGTCTGCAACTGGTTTAGATTGTAATTGTGTTCTTGCGGACATTTTTCTCCTAAATTAAATCATATTTTTTTGGAAATGATTTTTGAATTTTTGGTCTGAA
This sequence comes from uncultured Candidatus Actinomarina sp., assembly GCA_902519215.1. Lineage (GTDB taxonomy): Bacteria > Actinomycetota > Acidimicrobiia > Actinomarinales > Actinomarinaceae > Actinomarina. The sequence goes on from CABYIX010000017.1 coordinate 5,900, forward strand.
AGACAATTTTATTATATACATATATATATTAAAAAAGTATAACTTTTAATATTTTTTTATAAAAGAGTAAGAAACTGCAAAAACCATACTTGTTAGGTAATAAATTATGCCATAAACGGCAATTTCAGGTAATTTAAGTGATAATGAAATCCCTAAAACTATAGGAAAATTTTGACATAACGCTTCAATTTGTAATGTTTTAAAATTGGCTGAGCCAATTTTGAAATAACTGATGAATAATCTAGTTAGAAAAAAGATACTTATTAAAGATGTAAAAGCAAGAATTAAACCCTGTTGCAAATTATCTAATACATATGAAGATAAATCTATTGGTGTCCAGATTGAAACAACTACTATAAGAATTTTTAAAAATTTATCTAGTGGTTCATAAAGAAATTCTGAAATTCTTTGATACTTGTTTTTAATTAACATACCAAAGATGAATGGTGCAAAAATAAAAATCACCAATTGAATAAAGGAATCAAGAGCATCAATATTATATTCACTAGACGTAGAAGAAAGTAATGATAGCCAGAAAATAATAGTTAGGGGGGAAAGTAATGAAGTTGTAGATGTTAAAAAGACCGATAAAGGAACATTTCCATCTTTAATATGTGTAAGCAGACCAGAAACGTGTCCACCGGGAACAATCAAAACAATTACTGCGGCATATGCAAATAAAGAATCGGAGAAAATTCGTGAAATTAAGACTCCTATAATTGGAAGAAGTAAAAATTGAATAACTAAACCAAATATGAGAGATATCTTCTCTTTAAATAAAATTTTAAATTGTTGTAAATTGCTGTTTAGTCCTAAAAATAAAAATAGAACAGGTATGCATAAAGTAACAATGTTTAATGGCAACGAGTTGGTTACAGCTTCCCCCATGCTGTAAATATATCAAATATTTTACTAGTTTGTGCAGACCTCAAGATAATCTTTTAAATAACTAATTTCATCATCATTAAGTTGACCCGAATCTCTGTAATGGTTATAAGATCCACCAAAATATAAAACTAAAGCATCAGCAAACTTTTCTTCACCACCAAAATAATTCCAAGCATCCAATCTGTAACTTTTATTTTCGGGTGTATTACAGTTTCTAGTTAAGTAAGAAAGGGCATGAGAGGATTCATGGGTCAATACATCTTCCGCTTCTTCAGCATCAAAGGCTCTATTTGAAACCCATATTGACATAGCCCAATCAGCCCCTTTTATCCCATCGCTTTTAGTGCCTGAAGAATCCCAGACACCATATGGACATCTACCAACAAGAGATTCTGCATATGAATGACAGCCATTCACAAAAATAACATTGTTGATCAATACATTTTGTAACAATTGAGGCATTTGGAGTACTAATTCATCTAACTTTTGTTGATTAACTCCTTCAAACCCAGAAAAGTTTACAAACTCACCTTCATAAGCTTCTGGAGTAACCTCATTTTCTTCAACAATCTGAACAGATTCCTCGTCGCCAGAAATATCTAAATTTGAAACAGTGGTTGTTGTAGTTGGCACAGTGGTTGTAGTAGATGTGCTTGTTGTAGATGTTGAAGATGTGCTTGTTGTAGATGTTGTAGATGTTGAAGATGTGCTTGTTGTAGATGTTGTAGATGTGCTTGTTGTAGATGTTTCTGAATTTAAATAAACAATCAATGCAGAGCCAAGTATTAAGGACATAACAAACATGAAGGTAAACTTACTATTCATTTACACCTCTTTTTTTTATGAAAAAACCCAATATTAAGATAATTATCATATAAGTAATCAGTATTGCTGCAAAAGTTAATGGGAATGAACCACTGCTTAGTAGATCTTGTTGGAGGTTTGAAAACTCACTATCTGGAGATACAATTAAAATTCTTATAAATAACCATAAACCTAGTAAAAAAGATAGCAAGGGGAATAGTTTGTAGGCTCCTTTTGAATCATTTAAGGATTCTAATAATTCATTACCTCCACCAGGTAAAGATTTGAGTAAGACACCTTCAATACACATTAAATAGCTTATAGCTGCAATAGCTGTTAATACACTGGAGTCGAGAATATATGGAATAGAAGTTAAGTAGAAAAAACCAAAACCAACAGCACTTAATGCAATAGAAGAATAAAATTTAGGTGATAACTTAGCGACAGGCCTCTTATTCAATATGTAACTTGAAGCAATAAAGCCAAATATAAATCCAATTGGCATCTCAAAATATATATAAGCACCAGTTGATGCCAATGCAAAAAATACTGCCTGCGGTGCCCATTGAAATTTTACTTTTTGCTTAAATACAAACTTTTCAATTACCCCCTCAACACCTTCGTAAAAGAAAGTTGTAGACATAAGACCAATCAATGCAGCTAAAAAGACAGCTAGGTTTTCTAAATCTAGAATAAGCGACGCTCCTTCTTCAACGTAACCTATAAGGAATGCAGTTAAAGTAAGTGAAAATAAGATCTTTAAAAAATTAATTAACTTTGATGAACCTTTTATGTCTTTACCTTGACGAAAAAATCTAATTCTAGAATTTGAAATTATTTTGTTAAACCATTCTTGTAGTAAAAGAACGAGGTAGAAGAGAACAATTATTGAAGTGGTAATAATAAATGCAATACTATTTTTTTCTTGATCTGTTAAATCAATTTCATCAAAAAGTGGGATAGATGTTATTAGTTCGTTTTTTATCTCAATATCTAAAAAATTTGTGCTTTCTTGGATAGGCGGAGGAATAGTAGTAGTTGTTGTAGATGTAGTTGTTGTAGATGTAGTTGTTGTAGATGTAGTTGTTGTGGGAATTGGTGACAGAACTACCTGATTTGAAAACGTTTCCTTGGTGAAACTTAAGCAACTCGCGGCAGAGCACTCTTCATTGGATAGTTGTAATACTTTAGTGATAATAACATTTAGTGTTACGGTTACTTCTCCCTCATAACAACACAGTTCAATAGAACTTTCTTTGAGTGGAAGTTCATATTTTTCAATTTTTCCATCATGGCTTATTTCAACATTTATTGAGTCATATTCGTTATAAAGTACTTTCCAACTAAAAGATATATTTGAATCTTCCGTTCTATCTAAATCAATTATTATGTTTTCAGAATCAGTTGTGGCGTTTATAAGAAAAAAGAAAATAAGTAAATATAAACTTTTTTTCATTAATTATTTTTGTAGCAAAATTGCTTTATCTACTATTTTTTTCATTTCAAACTTGAGCCATTCATCATTGAATTTCGACCAAAGCTCAAAATCTGGATTAAATCTCATCCATAAATAAATATTTCCATTCCATAAAACAAAAATATCGTCTGCAAGCAATTTATAATCAATAGCTGTATTTACTTTTTTATACTCTTTACACATACTAAGTAAGAAAGAGTAGGGTTCACCTTGTATCCATTTGTTACTATTTAAAAGTTCTCTAAATTGAAAAAAACCTTCCCTAACGGCATTTCCTAATTCAATACATACATCTACTTGAGTATCAACGTAGTGATTAATTTGTTTTAAAGGATTAGATTCACTTTGATTGTACCTCTGAACCTCATCGACAATATCTTGAAATGCAAGTGCAAATATTGATCCATAAACATCTAGTAAATTATCAGGAAAGTGATTGTAGGCTGTCGCAGTTGAGGTTCCTGCATGCTTAGCAATTAATGAAATATTAATTTTTTCATTTGAGATTAATGGATTATTAAGCAGGTCAATTGCAGTATTTACAAGTTTTTTATGTTTTTCGTCATAAATATTTTTTGCTCTTAAAGACCTGCCATCTTCCTTTATTGGTTTCATAGTCATATATTACATCTAATCAATTTGCAGATTCAATTTTTGTCAAGATTCCTGTAACAACTAATCTCTGTTTTGCAGAATACCTTGGATGACAAGTGGTAAGTGTTAGCCTGTCATCACCTCGGTTGAATAAAACGTACTCCCCACCTGTAGCTTCAACTACTGTAACTTCATCTACCGTATAGTGAAATTTTTTATTATTTACAGTGAGAATAACTTCATCTCCTATTTGAACTTCACCTAAATTTGCAAAAGGTGCGCCGAAAGTTGTTCTATGACCAGCAATACCAACATTCCCCCCATTTCCTGGAAGTGAAGTCTGTAAGTAATGCCCAGGTCCAAATTCAAGATCTTTTTCATTTGTTCCAGAGACTACATATTGGTTAAGGTTTATCGAATCTATTTGAAGCTGTCCAAAAACAGAAGGTGAATATGGAATTGAATTATCTATAGTATCGTCAATGAATGTGTCGCGTAAAGATTCAAATACTGGGACATCGTTGAATACTGAAAGTATCCTTTCATTAAAATTTTGATTTTCTTCTTTATCTAATTTAACCTCATTGTCATCTGAAACATACATCTGCTCTAAAACCCTCTGTGAAGCTTGATGTTGTAAGTCTGTAAAGTAAACCTGTTGCATTGCATAGATTCCTAATCCCATACCCGTAAATATTAAAAGGGATGAAAATCCGAGAGATAATCTACTAAATTTAGCTGAAGATATTTTTTGTTTTTTTAACTTTGTTTTTGATAGTTTCTTAACTTTTACATATCGCTCTTCTAAAGGTGTTATCGCAGCTTCACCAGTAAAGTTTATTTCAAACAAACCTGAAGAAATAAGAGCAAGGCGTTCAAGCATTACACCTTTAGTAAGTTCTTCATCTGAATCACTAAATTGTTTTACCAAATTTGATACTGCAACTTTTGTATAATTTAGTTCTGCTGATAAATTATTTATATTTTTTATTCTCTCAGAAACTTGATTTTGTAAGACTCCATATGGATTAATTAAATCTATATTAATATTTATTTTAACTTCTTCTTTAAATGTCTTTTCTATTAGCTTCTTTAATTTAAAAACATTCTTATAGACAGTGTCTAAATCCTTAGAATCAACAGTTCTTACTGTAGATAAAAGTTTTCTTTTTCTAGATTTTGTAAAGAAGAAAAGGCCAGATAGGAATAATAGAACACTAGAAATTACTATGTTGTTTAAATTGATACCCGTTGCAGCAAGTTGTAGGCTATCTTCACTGTAGTAATACTGTACATTGTAATTTCCATCTGTCAGATATATGTCTTCATCAAACTCGTCCCATTCAAAAAAATCATTACCCTCATCATCTGTAAGTGGTCCTTCACAAACATCTCCCTCTTCGAGAATTAGGCCATCACAGAACTCATCTTCTGGAGGTACGGTTGTAGTTGTTGTAGAATCGTCTCCCTCATCAGTCACATCAATTCCAGGTCCAATAGTTGTAGTTGTAGCATTAGGGTCAATTGGAGGGAGTGTTGTAGTTGTGACAGGGTCTTTTATACAGTCAATTATCTTTTTAAAACCACCTTTTGATTTTTGACCGCTTAAAGTGTCTCTAACTATAAACCTTATTCTATAAGTTGATCCTTCTGGAACTCCAGAAAAAGTGGAGATGTATAACTGACTTCCTGGACCAATGCTGTAGGTGTCGTCTATCATCTTTGTTCTATCAACAAAGATTTTTATTCTTATAGTCATGCCGACATTTGATTGAGTATTTATTGCTGACAGTCCAAATGAAGCTGATCCGTCACTACTGCACCGACCGTTATTAATAATATCTGGTTTAAATATAGGTTCGAAAATTGTAGTTGTTGTAGTTGGCAGAGTTGTAGTAGTTGAAGTTGTTGTAGTAGTAGTTGTAGTTGTAGTAGTTGTTACAGTACAACTAGCAGTGTATGAGAGGGTTGGGTCCACGCCAGGGATGTCTAATCCATCTGTGACCCAGGAACTGTTATCATGTGAACCTCCAGATTTTCTAGAGCTATATCTCCATTGAATGCTTTCTCCATTAGCAAGTGCAGGTGCAGAATAAGTCTCTGAAGAATTAGATGTTACTTCTTCATCGCTCTTAAGTTGTGTCCAGTTTGACCCACCATCAGTTGAGTATTCCACTCTGTAAAATATTGAAACAGTTGAGTCAGCACCACTGTTAAGAGTAATGGACGGTGTTTGTGTCTGTGAATCTGAACATGATCCTAATGAAGTTGAAACACTAGCGCAAGAAATTGTTAACTTAGATCCAATCTCTGTCCATGAAGATCCACCATCTGTTGAATACCTATGTTCACGACCGGTACCATTTGCGATTCCCGTATTTACAGCAAATTCTTGTGAAGCTCCAGCATTTATTGACTTACCACTATCTTCACCTGTAACACTTCCTCCAAAATACATCCAATCGCCAACAGCTCCACTTACAGCATTGGTTGCTCTTTTTTGTACTAAAAATGTAATAGCGACATTACTTCCACTGTTATCAACATTTATTTTTTATTTTACCCATTGTGCCGCCCTGGCCAGTTCCATTATTTTTACAACCATTCGTAGAATGAGAAACAGCGGGAGCTATAACTGGACAATTGATAGTTATTGTTGAAAGAGTTGCCTCCGACTGAGCTAATCCTTCAGATGAATTGGCAACAGAGTACTTAATTATTACAGCTGTTCCATGACTCTGTGCTGGTACTGAAATCGAAGAGTTGTCTGTCGAACCTGCTGCTACTGTCGCAGTACTTAGAGTTGTATAATTAGACCCTCCATCAGTTGAGTACCTAACAGTAAAAGTTCCTGCAGCGGTCGAACTTGAGTTATTGAGAGTTACTGGAATTGCTGCACTTCCACTTGAACAACTGGCTGCAGCTGCTGTAGCACTAGCATTAAGCACAGGACAATCT
>CABYIX010000018.1 GCA_902519215.1 uncultured Candidatus Actinomarina sp.
GATGGAAATTATTCAGATATTCTTACTACAGAATCTATAGTTGTTATACAAGGTGCATTATATAAGGACAAAGCAACGACGCTACCTAGCATTCTTACTGTAGGTATTGGGGATTTATTTATTTTTAATGATGGTAAGTACACGCAGGGCACATGGAGACGAACCGATATAACTGAACCTTTTGAGTTCTATGATATTAATCAGAATCCTATTGAAGTCCCACCAAGCTCTCAATGGATTCATATTGTTCCAAATGAAGGGCAAATTTCCTGGTCAAATAGCTAATTGTTAATTAGTTTATTGCTTTCAGCGTTACTTAGTTTCAATGCTAATTTAACTGAATACAACTGCAGTATTTATGATTCTAAAAATTTAATAAGGAATGAAGTTATGCTTCAAATTGTCCTTAAAAACTATGGCTATTATGAATTAAAAATTGATGGTCAGTTTGGTCCAGCTAGTAAATCAGCATTAAAGATTTTTCAAACAGAGAATGGCCTAGTATCTGATGGAATTATTGGAAAAAATACATGTAATGCATTGTTTGATAAAAAGAATGTAATTAGGAGTGACTCCAACAATGTATTATTAAACACTGATAAAATTCAAAAATCGTCAGAATCATTAAAAATTTCGCAACAAAAATTGAAAGAATTAAATCTCTACAGTGGAGCAATTGATGGTATTAATGGAGCTAATACTAAAAATGCTATAAAAGAATTTCAAAAAAAAGCAGGATTATCTGTGGATGGTGTTCTTGGTCCGAATACATTAGCTGCCTTAGAAAAGGGTTCTGAATCTTATATCACAATTGATAACTCACAACCTTCAACTACAGTTAACACAGAATCTTCTTCAAATTCCATTTCAACATCATCTGCTTTAGATTTAAGAAATTATAATCCATCACAACCATGTGTCGATGGATATGTAGATCAAAACGGTATCTGGATTACTGATCCTTGCTTTTACCCTGTATTCGTTTATAGGTTTGGTAATACAGCTCAAGTTAATTCACAGAATGAACTTGATGCTTATCTTGGAGACAGATGGTCATTAGAAAAAGAAAAAACTTACAATACTATTGGGCCTGTATCCACCATAAATTATGTAAACGGAGTTCACTCACCGTTAAATGGTTTAAAGATGCCATCTAATGCTAATAATCTAATTGTTCTTGGTATCAAAAATGATAATAATGTTAATGCAAGACCTCAATCTGGACCTCAAGATGCTGATGCAGTATTTGAAGTATTAGTTGAAGGTGGAATGACGAGATTTATTAATGTATTTTATGAATCAGATACAAGTTATCACGGCCCTATCAGGTCAGCTAGGCCAACAGATCCAACAGTACTGCGACCACTGGGAGGAGTTTTAGTTGCTAGTGGTGCTACTGGAGGATTGATTCCTGAAATTATTGATATTGGAGTACCTGTAATAACTGATAGGAGACCAGAGTTTTTCCGTATTTCTACAAGAAGGGCTCCTCATAATCTATATGCAGACACTTATAAATTAAAACAATTGGCTATCTCTAAAGGTTATAAAAAAGTTGATAATCCTCAACCATTATTTCCATGGGGAACACCAAATTATTCACTATGGTCTTTAAATTCATATATTAAATTAAAATTTTCCTCTCAAACTTCTACGATGTGGACTTGGAATGGAAATACTTATTTACGTACTTATTACGATGCTTATAAAGGTTCATCTACTGGAGTACCGCATACCTGGATAAATTCATCTGGTAACTCATCTCAAATAAGTGCGGATACAATTATTTCATTATTTTGCGAACCTTACATACACCCATTACAACTTCCATCTGTAAAAACTGTTGGAGAAGGTAGGGCAATAGTGATGCATAATGGCAAACTGCTAGATGCCTATTGGAAGAGGGGATCAAATTTAGATCCCTTTCATATTGTTGATCTAAATGGCAATACCATCTATATACCACCTGGAAAACCATGGATTTCATTGGTTCCAAGTAACTTTTCACCTAGTTTTGACAATTAACTTTACTTTATGGGTCATTAAATGGTATATTAAGAGTGCGTTTCAATTAAGTGTGATACGCAGCCCTGTTGGGAAGCCCTCTTTTTGGGGGCTTCCGTATTTTAGGACTGATTTAACTCAGATAAATAGTTAACTGTATCACCCCAAACAACATCAGGAATATAGGCAATTAAATATATACATCCAGCTTCCTTATATTGTTCAATTGTTTCAAACACTTTCTCTTTTGTACCAATGAGCGGACGTTCATAATAATAATCTTTAGGAATATTGGTATAGGTAGCTAATTTTTCTACTTTTTTATCTAAATCATTTTGATTATCTGCAATTAAAACATTTGTATGTAATGTTCTTCCTATTTCACTAAAATCTCTACCTACATTTTCGCAATGATTTTGTAAAATATTTGACTTTTGTACAAATCCATCGACATCAACATCCCAGTTTCCATAATCACCGTATTTAGCAAGTAGTTTTAAAGTTACCTTCTCACCACCACCACATACCCAAAGCGGAGGATAAGGTTTTTGTATAGGTTTAGGTTGGTTGATTGCTCCATCTATTTGATAAAACTCTCCATTAAAAGTTGGTGTTTCTTCTGTAGTCATTTTTTTATAAATTATTAAGGACTCTTCAAGCATTTTTAATCTTATTCCAGCAGATGGATATTCATATCCGTAGGCTTTATATTCGTGATCATACCAACCAGCACCAATTGCATATTCAAGTCTTCCATTTGACATAACATCTATATTTGATGCCACCTTTGTTAAGTAAGCCGGATTTCTGTATGAGTTACATGTACACATTTGACCAAGACGTACTTTCGAAGTAGTTTGAGATAACGCTGACATAAGTGTCCAGCATTCATAAGTTGGATCTTGTGTTGGTTTAGGAACTGTATGGAAATGATCATAAACCCAAATAGATTCATATCCAAGATTTTCAATATTTGTTGCAGCTTTTAATATTGTATTCCATTGGTCTTCTAATTTAATAGAATTTAAATCCATTCTCCAACCTTGTGGAACAAATACACCAATTTTCATAATTTAATTATAACTATTTAGAATTTCTGATTCTAAGAATCCTCAAGAGGTCAGATAAATCTTCTCGATTAGATTTTCTATCTAAATACTGCAAACCATATTTAAGAATAATTAGAACTGTAATAATTCCTATTACAGTGTTGAATACTCTAATTACTGCATTATTGTAACAAATTGCATTATGCATTCTTAAGTTTTTATCTGTATATTCAACACCTTCAATTAATATTTGATAAACAGTACCACAGTTCAAACTAAATTGTTTAAATTCGACAAATGAAGCAGTTAAAAACTCAACTTTTACATCTAAAAATAAATTTATGATAATAAAAACTAAAAGACTAATGAAAAAAATTCGGAAATATTTTTTATTAAACATAATCATAATACACTTTACTTTATGGATGAATTAACAATACTTAATGATCAATTAAAGAGAATGCGTGGTATGAACAAGTTTTATCATTTACAATTCCTTAATGATGTGCGTTTCTTCTTACTATTAACATCTATGTTCTTAATAATTTCTCAATATAATATAAAGATTGCATATCTACTTCCTCCTGTTTCTCTATTTGGTAGTGTGATGCTAGCTTTTCATGCTTATTATTTAATTTTTTCACGACATTATTCCGAATATATAGAAAGAAAAATCAATAAAATATTAAAAAATGATCTAATTGTTACTCATAAACTTGAAAATAGATACTTTTTCCCTATAAACGACAAAAAGATTGTAGTAGCTAAGCTTGGTAAGGATTTTTCTTGGTTTAGTTTTGTTACTTTATTTATCACACTTTATGGAATTCTTGTTTATTCATATGGAATGTATATTGTATATAATGAATTACTGAATTCACTCTATGTTTTTACAGTACTAATTATTACGTTTAGTACATTATGCATAGGTTACTGGTGGTTCGTAAAAAATATCGGAGAAAAGAGATTGAGAGAGGTTTATGGAGAATAGTTTTACAAATTTTGAAGGTGACAATCTAGATAGTTTTCTTGGGCACGAAATGATTGAAGTTAATGAAAATTATGTGGAATCTAAATTAGTAATCACGAAAGATCATAAACAACCTATGGGACTAGTTCATGGTGGAATCTATTCAGCTCTGGCTGAAACCATATGTTCATATGGAGCGAACTTTAACGGTGATGGTGTTTTCGTAGGTGTTAACAATAATACTGATTTTTTATCGAGTGTTACAGATGGAGAGATTATCTGTAAAGCAGAGCCAATTAAAAAAGGTAGATCTTACCAACTTTGGGAATGTTACATTTCTCATAATGGTAAATTAGTAGCCGTTTCAAAAGTTAGGCTGAGCCGAATAAAGTGAAATTAAAACTTTTAATATTTTTAATTTTATTGATATCATGTTCAAGCAACTATGAATATAACCCTGACTGTTGGAAGACCGCAAGGGAGACCTGCAATGAAGAAAATAGAATTAACTCCGGAAATATCAAAGGTGGTAATATTGGTGGAACTGGAAATTAGATGAAAAAGTATTTATTAGTTTTATTAATATTCATTACATGTGGTGGAACTGATTCACCTGTTGAAACTACAGATACAACTAATTTGGAAACAACAACAACGTTAGGAGAAATTATGGAAAAAACATACTCAACTCAGCATCAGATGACCATTGATGATAATAAAAATTACACTGCGCTAATTAAAACATCATTAGGGGATATGAAAGTTGAATTTTTTACAAAAGATGCACCTGTAACAGTTAATAATTTTATTACTTTATCTAAAGATGGTTATTACGACGGTGTAATATTTCACAGAGTTATCTCAGATTTCATGATTCAAGGAGGAGATCCCTCTGGTACAGGTCATGGAGATTATGGTAAATATCCAGGATATGAGTTTGAAGATGAACTAAATAATCAAATACCATATTCAAAAGGTATCTTAGCTATGGCTAATAGGGGGCCAAATACAAACGGTAGTCAATTTTTTATTATGCACGTTGATTACCCACTTCCATACAGTTATACAATTTTTGGAAAAGTAATTGATGGACTAGATGTAATTGATACTATTGCTAGTGTTGAAACTGGTGCCGGTGACAAACCTGTTGAAGATGTCGTTATAGAATCTGTTGAAATTTCTGAGAATTAAGCAATTTAATAGTTTTTTTAGACAAAATACCACCAGGTGTTCCATAAGTATTTTTTATTAGATACTTATATTTAAAAATATCTTTTGATAAATTTTTTATGTAGGACTCACTATATCCGAGCTTATTCGATAAATATAATGAATAATTAGTGGAGTAATTAAGAGTGTTAGATACATAATAATACGAGTAAGCAGCAAGTTTTAATTCATTATTTTGTATGTTTCTAGATTTTAAAAGTTTTGAAACCTTTTTTAAATCAATTGACATGTACTCAGTATTTTTTGTGTTTTTCAAAAAATAGTCTCTATCTACATTAACAAGATTGTTTATTAGCTTAAGACCCTTTTTCTTCAATGAGAAATAATTAACTTTTCGTATGTCAACTGTGTTAATTTCATAATATTTATTTGAAGAGAAAGTTACATCTTTAACTATTAATTGATATGGATTTGGAAATACATAAATTATTTTTACATTTAGGTTTGATACTGCGTTTGGTATGTGAACAATAATTTGATCATCATCAAATATTATTTTCTTTTTCATATTCCTATTTTATTGATTTATTACTTACTTTTATTGTTCTTATATATTATTTAGATTATTTGTTGTGTGAAATTTATCATAATTTGGTTATTATTATGAAATTATGAATGTAGATGTAACTTTACCTGATGGAAGCGTGAAAACTTTTGATCATGCTGTTAGTGGTTTTGATATAGCTAAAAGTATTGGTTCACGTTTAGCAAAAGATGCAATCTGCTTAGAAATTGATAATGTATTTTATGACTTATCAGCAATTTTCGAATCTGATATATCTGTACGAATAGTTACAAATAGTGACCCTGATGCATTACACATATTAAGACACTCTTCAGCGCATATTCTTGCTCAAGCTGTATTAAATCTATATCCAAGTGCTGAATATGGAGTTGGACCAAGTATTGAAAATGGTTTTTATTATGATTTTTTATTTAAAGAACCACTTAAAGAGAGTGATCTTATTGAAATTGAAAATGAGATGATAAAAATTACTAAGAATGCTCAGGAATTTACTAAGTCTGAAATTTCAAAAAAGGATGCAAAAAAACTATTTAAAAACCAATCTTTTAAAATTGAACTTATTGAATCCGCAGAAACTGATGAAGGTGTCTCAGAAGATGTTGTAACAATGTATAGTAATGATAAATTTTCAGATTTATGTAAAGGTCCACATATTCCAAATACAACATACTTAAAACATTTTAAATTAACTAAATTAGGTGGAGCTTATTGGAGAGGTGATGAAGATAATCCACAACTACAAAGAATCTATGGAACATCTTGGTTCACAAAAAAAGATTTAGATGTATATCTAACACAGCAGGAGGAAGCAGAAAAAAGAGATCATAGAAAATTAGGTAACGAACTCAATCTATTTACAACATCAAATGAGTTAGGATCTGGAAATTTTTTGTGGAAACCAAAAGGAGCGATTCTTCGTGACCTTATTGAAACTTATAGTAAAAATGCTCATATAAATAATAACTATGATTTAGTTAACACACCTCACATAGGTAAATCAATTTTATGGGAAACATCAGGACATTTAAATCACTATAAAGAAAATATGTTTCCTCCAATAGTTCATGAAGAAAACGATGAAACTTACTATCTCAAACCTATGAATTGTCCATTTCATATCCTTATATACAAGAGTGATTTACATTCCTATAAAGAACTACCTTTAAGATATTTTGAATTTGGATCAGTCTACAGATATGAAAAAACTGGTGTATTGCATGGGCTGTTAAGGTTACGTGGGTTTACCCAAGATGATGCACATATTTTTTGCACTAATGATCAGATAAATAATGAAGTCAAAACTTTATTAAATTTCTCAGTAAAGCTTTTAAATAGTTTTGGATTAGTTGATATTGAGGCTGATTTATCTACAAAGCCTAAAAAATATATCGGAAGTGATGAAGATTGGGAAGTTGCAACAAGCAGTCTTAAAAATTCACTGACGGAGCTAGATATACCATTTGCTACAGCTAATGGTGAGGGTGCTTTTTATGGTCCCAAAATTGATTTACATGCAAAAGATGCAATAGGAAGGCGTTGGCAGCTAAGTACAATTCAAATAGATTTTGCTCAACCAGATAATTTCAATATAGAGTATGTAAATTCAGATAATCAAAAAGTTCGACCAGTAATGATACATCGAGCATTATTAGGATCTGTAGAGAGATTTACAGGCGTATTAATTGAACACTATGCTGGCCATATGCCAGGTTGGTTATCTCCAGTACAAATTGATATATTAACAATTGGTGAAGTTTCAGATTATCTTAATGAAATTAAAGAGATATTATCTGATTATCGTATAAATATTGATGATAGAAATCTACGACTAGGAGAAAAATTGCATAATTCTCAAAAAAATAAGGTTCCTATACAAGTTATTGTTGGTGAAAAAGATATAAGCGCTTCAACTTTAGGTATAAATATTCATAATCAAGATAATCTTAAAGATGTAGCATTAACTGAAGCAGTTAAGTTGATTAAAGCTGAATTAAAAGTACCGGAATTTTCAATAAATGGTTGATGGAATTGATATTAATCAAGATGATGCCGACAAAGCACTTCTGCCAGACGACTTAAATTCACTTGCAGTCGGAAGTTATATAGTTCCCAATCCAAATAGAAGAAAATACTATCCTGTTTATGTTTTATTGATTGTAGCTGTTACTTATATTGCTTCTTTACTCTTGCCTTTTATTGATTTTGCAGTGTCTTTAATAATTCTTGTAGTGGTAGCTTTAATGTTATTTGTTATTAATAATAAATTTTTAATAACCCAAGATGAAGTAATTGAAAAAATATTAAATTTTATAGATCACCCTATTGGATATTATTCAATTGCATTAACATTTCTATTTAATTTAAAAAATATTCTTACACCTGTTTGGACAACAATAATTTATTCCCATGAGTCTCCACCAAAATTAAAAACAATTATAGAAATTAATGCATATTCCGGAGAACTTTTAAGCGATCCATACACAGAATCTATTAATGCTTGAGAAAATTTTTAAACCTACTTCTGAAAAGTTTGCAATACCTTTTATTAAACTTCTTGCGTTTTTAAAAGTTAAACCAAATACTGTTTCATATATAGGCTTATTTGTAGTTCTAACAGGAGCTTATTATTTTTATCTTGGTAATAACTTATTTGGAATTATTTTTATATTTCTAGGAAGTGCTATCGATGGACTTGATGGTCCCTATGCAAGATATAGTAACTTATCAACTGAAAAAGGTGCTATTTTAGATTCATTTCTTGATCGAATTGGAGAATTAGTTATTTGGAGTGTTATTGGCATATTGTATACAAATTCTGATATTGAATTATTCATTATATTTTCGATTTTAGTTTCATCTAATCTAATTCCCTATCTAAGAGCAAAATCAGAAAGTTATGATGTTGATAATAAAAAGGGTATTACTCCAAGACCTGAGCGAGTTATTTTTGCTGTAGTCTATATGTATTTTCAATTACCATTTATTTATATGTATATTTTCGCTTTTTTAACTTGGGTAACAGTTTTCCACCGGTTTATATTTTTATACAGAACATTAGACAAATGAAATATACAGTTATTAAATATCTTCATTCCATAGTTAAAAATATCCCTATACGATATTTTTTATTTTTATCATATCCAATAGCATTAATTTATTATTTACTAACACCTTTATCAAATTTTAAGCTATCTAAAAGAAAAAAATACATTGATAATTATTCAATCTTTAAAGTTAAACGTAATTATGTAAAGTATTGGCTTGAGACTATTTGGCTTACAAAAGAAGGTTATTTTAAATATATTTATCCAAACGTAAATATCGTTAACGAAGAAGTAATAAGAAAATTAAATAAAACTCATACATCATATATTTTAGCTTTACCACATGTAGGTAATTGGGAGTTTGCTATTC
The DNA here is from genome assembly GCA_902519215.1 of uncultured Candidatus Actinomarina sp. Lineage (GTDB taxonomy): Bacteria > Actinomycetota > Acidimicrobiia > Actinomarinales > Actinomarinaceae > Actinomarina. The sequence continues at coordinate 9,194 of CABYIX010000018.1, forward strand.
CCATGGGTAAGGATTTAGATTTAAATCTTGTTGCAGTTGCTGAACCACTTCAAGATTTAAAAATTTTAGATTGGTTTACATCCCTAAGGGAACAACTAGGTTGCAAAATTATACTAGGCGGTAAGGGACAGAATACCTTCGATGAAATAATTTCATTATTGAATAACAACAGTCACGTTTGTTTACTTGCTGAAAGACATGTAGGAAAAAGTGGTGTAGGTGTTGAATTTTTCAATCAAATGGCTGCATTTCCCAAAGGACCTGTTGCACTCTCATTAGAAACCCAATTACCTGTGGTTCCAACCGCGTTTATTAAATCTGTTAGTGGATATGAGCTTCACTTTGGTAAACCATTTATAGTTCCTTATTTCGAAAATCAAGCTCAAAGTATTCAGCATGGATTGAAAGTCTTAAGTAAATCCTTAGAAGAACTTATAATGTTAGATCCTAATCAATGGCACTCTATACAGCCAGTGTGGACAAGTGAGTATTAATATACTTTTAATCACTCCCTACAATATGGAAGCATATGGCGGGGTTCAAAATCAAGTTAGTTCTATAAATTCATTTTTAAATGAACATGATCGATTTACTTCCAAAATAGCAGCACCAAACTCTGAAGACTTTAATATTGGAAATAGTATAAACATTCCTTTTAACGGTTCTGTTTCACCTGTCTGCTTAATCCCACTAAAACATAAATTATCTGAAGCTTTAAATTGGGCTGATGTTGTTCACATCCATGAACCTTTTGTTCCATTAATATTTTGGAGATTACCTAAAAATATAAAATATATATTTACACATCATGCTTCATTAAATAATTTTGTAACTTTTCTATTAAGTATTCTCTACAAATTTATAAGACGTAATGGTATAAGTACTTATGTAAGTAATTTATCTAAAAAAAATGCAGTTGCTTTGAATCGAGAACCCCATCTTATTCCTAATATGTTCTATTTAAACAACAATGTAGATTTTGCGATTAAAAAAAGGTTTCTTTTTATTGGTAGAGATGAAAAACGTAAAAACTTAAAATTGTATAAAAATTATGTTGAGAGCTTTTATGACTCTAAATTTAAATATAGTGCAATTACAAATACTGAAATTAAGAATAATCATATTGATACATTTTTAAACCCCAATGAAGATGAGAAAAATAATATATTAAATGATTCCGACATCTACTTAGCTTTAAACACCCATGGAGAAAGCTTTGGTATAACTTTAATTGAAGCTATCAATTCAGGAAATATTGTTATTTCAAGCAATCTTGAAGCATTTAAAAATCTTCTTGGTAATTCAGGTGTTTATTTTGAAAATAATTCTCTAACTTCTCTTAATGATGTACTAGAAGTGATCAAAAAAGAAGAACTTTATAATATCTGGTTAAAGCAAAAAAAATATATAAAAAAGTATGAAATCAGTAAAAATATGGAGAAGTTGATTTCATTGTATTTAAGCATTTAGAGTACAATAAGAAATATGAAAATTGAATCTACTGATAAAGTTAAAAAAGGCCTTGCTGAAATGTTAAAAGGTGGGGTTATCATGGATGTAGTCAACGCAGAGCAAGCTGTAATAGCTGAAAAATCTGGTGCTGTTGCAGTTATGGCATTAGAGAGAATACCTGCAGATATCAGGGCTGATGGCGGCGTAGCACGCATGTCTTCAGTTGGTGTAATTCAAGAAGTTATGGATTCTGTCTCTATACCCGTCATGGCTAAAGCAAGGATCGGACATTTTGTTGAAGCTCAGATATTAGATTCTCTTGGAATTGATTTTATAGACGAATCTGAAGTTTTGACACCAGCAGATGAAGTTAATCATATAAACAAACAACCATTTAAAGCGCCATTTGTATGTGGAGCAACAGATATTGGTGAAGCTACTAGACGAATTGCAGAAGGTGCTTCAATGATAAGAACAAAAGGTGAAGCTGGAACAGGAAATGTAGTTGAAGCTGTTAGGCATATGAGAACTATTACAAATCAATTAAATGAAATATTAACTTGTGATGAGAATCAATTAGTTGCTTTAGGAAAAAAGTTCGGTGCTCCATTAAATGTATTAGAGCAAATTAAAGAACAAAAAAAATTACCAGTTGTTAATTTCGCAGCTGGGGGTATAGCTACACCTGCTGATGCAGCTTTAATGATGCAATTAGGTTGCGATGGTGTTTTTGTTGGCTCTGGTATTTTTAAAAGTGGGGATCCAGCAGAAAGAGCAGAGGCAATTGTTATTGCAACTACTAACTTCAATGATCCAAAAGTTTTAAGTGAAGTATCGAAAGATCTTGGTGAACCTATGGTCGGGATCAATATTGATACATTATCAGAAGAAGAGAAATTAGCTAAAAGAGGTTGGTAATT
>CABYIX010000019.1 GCA_902519215.1 uncultured Candidatus Actinomarina sp.
AAGTACTCAAAGGGATACTTACCATCATGAACATAAGTAATTTCCATTGCATCTTCTCTGGTTATGCGTCCTCTTCTAATATGCATACTTGCTATGTCAGAAGCTCTACTAAAACCAAATTTAAGATATTTAAAGTAATCATGAATTCCTGTTTGATAATTATCTAGATTCTCATAATCAACCATTGAACCACTTATTGTTTTATTACTAGTACTGAAACCCCAAGCTTTGGAAATGAGTGCATTACTTAGACCGTCCCAGGGAATAAAATAACCTAAAAATATTCCTGATACACCTACTTTTTCTAATTCTTCATCTGTTGGGTATGTGTAGGGCATAAGGTCCCTTGTATCAATTCCATGGCTGTCTGACATATCTCTGGTTCTTAGTCCAAGTAGTCCTCCAAATTCTTCAAGCCATTGTCTATTTAATATTTTTGAATCTTTAGCAACCGCAGGTCCTCCATATTCATTTTGAGAGTTTTCACCCCAAACAATTAAAGGAATTTTGTAATTTACTGCTACTTGTACTGGAATAGTAAAAATTCCTAGATGTTCTGGCCATGAAATGTCTCCCACTTCTTGTAAACCAATTCTATTTAATTTTTTTCTAACCGATGGATTTGGAGTAAATTCGATGTAATCAACACCTAGGCTTTTAATGTTTTCAATATTTTTTCTACCAATTGTAGTTAAATCGCATGTTGTTGATGTGACACATAGTGGCTTAATACCAAGTTGTAACATTTTTATGACTTGAAATGTACTATCTTTTCCACCGCTAACTGGAACGATACAGTCCCAATTACTTTCATTTTTATAGCTATCTACAACTTTTAAAAGCTCTTTTTTTCTATCCTCCCAATCTATACTGCCTCTGTCTGAGAAGTTACTACAAGCATCACAAACTCCAGATTTATTAAAATGTAAATCGGGTTTGGTATCTGGCATTACACACTTGACGCAATATTTCATATTATTAAACTACTATGTTAAATACATTAATAAAAGGTTAGTTTAATAATTTTTGGGGAATCAAATATGAAAAATGTTTTAATCACAGGTGGCACAGGATCTTTTGGGAAAAAGTTCTTAGAAACGCTTTTAAATAAAGAATCAGTTCAAAGAATTGTTATATACTCACGCGATGAATTAAAACAGTACGAAATGCAACAAACTTATGCTGATAAAAGAATAAGGTATTTTTTAGGAGATGTGAGAGACCTTAAAAGAATGAACAGTGCTATGGAGGGTATTGATACTGCTATACATGCAGCAGCATTAAAGCAAGTTCCGGCTGCAGAATATAATCCTGATGAGACAATAAAAACTAATATAATTGGTGCTCAAAATATAATCCAATCTGCAATTAAAAATAATGTAAAAAAAGTTGTTGCCCTCTCAACAGATAAAGCTGCTAATCCAATTAATCTTTATGGCGCTACAAAACTAGCTTCAGATAAACTTTTCAGTGCAGCTAATAACTATATTGGCGCCTCAAGTATTAAATTTAGTATTGTTAGATACGGAAACGTTTTAGGTTCAAGAGGCTCAGTTGTTCCATATTTTATTCACCTTTTAAATAATGGAGCTAAAGAATTACCAATAACACATAAGGAAATGACTAGATTTTGGATAACACTACAACAAGCTTGTGATTTTGTCATAGACACGCTAGATCGAATGCAAGGTGGAGAAATTTTTGTTCCCAAAATACCATCAGTTAAAATTGTAGACTTAGCTAATGCATTATCTGAGGGAATAAAAATTAAAGAAGTTGGCATAAGGCCTGGGGAAAAACTTCATGAACTTCTATGCCCATTTGATGAAAATATAAGAACTTTTGAATTTGCTGACTTTTATACAATTGGATCTACTACAAATGAATATAAAAACTTAGATTATTCAAAAACAGCTAATAACCTTAAAGGAAAACCTGTTGAATCTAATTTTGAATATAATTCAGAAAACAATCCAATTTATTTAAACATTGATGATATAAAAAACTTGCTTAGTGAAAATAATCTACTTTAGAATTTCTGTCATTGCTGTTTGTAATCTATTAGGACCATATCCATCTATTGTTTGTCTTGATGTGGTTGAAATAGCTTCATAATTATTTTCAATATAGAAAATCCCATCTTCAATGGTTCTACCTTCCCCTAAGACAAAACCTAAATTTAGAATTTCAATATTTTTTAAGTGAATATTTTCTAAACTATTTCTTGGGATATAAATACAGGGCATACCAGATGATATTGTTACAAACTTGCTTATTCCACCTCCCATAATTGCAAATTTAAATTCATGCTCATTTAAAATATCAGATAGAAACTTTCCATGAATAAAATTATAATCTTTTAGATCAGTCCTTTTAGAAAGTTTTTTTGAAGGGTCTGCAATAAACACTTCGTATTTATTCCTTTTAATAGCATCTGCAATGTTTTTCAGGTCTACTAGCGATTCATCAGAAACACCACCAAGAGAAATTAAAACCTTATTACTCATTTGGTCACCTATATTTTTTTTACTTTTAAATTCGGGCTTACTATCAAACCCAATTGGGAAATATTCGTAACCTTGTATATTATTTTTTATTTCTATTGATGAATCACTAGTTAGATTAAAGTCAATTTTCGTCGCATTAACTAATGGTATTTCAACTCCTGCATCATGAATTAAAAATTTTTTAACATCAATATAATTAAACAAATCTCTTTTGATATAGGTATCGATTATCACAAAATCATCATTTGAAAAATCAAAATTATTTAATTGCTCAAATTCAATATTGTTAATATCTTCAATATGATTTGGTACTTTTTCAAACTCCCCATAAATATCAATTTTGTTAACTAGTGAACTAAGAGCATCTTTAATCAATAATGATCTAATTAGATGTCCAGAACCTATTTCAGGTTTACAAACTGTAAATATCTTGACTTGATTAAATGCTTTTTGCAAAATTATTTAATTTTTCTATTACAAATAATTTTTCACCATCATTTATTTGTACAAACATTGGAATTGAAACTACTCTAGATGAAATATCATCACTTACAGGTGTATCTGATTTATATTTTTGAAAGCCTTTCATTTTATTCATTGGGGGATAATGAATTTGACCAAATATATTTGCATCTTTTAGATAATTTAAAAGTTTATCTCGTAAACTCCAATCTGGTACAAGTATTGGGTATAAGTGATAAACATGAGTGTACCCATCGGGTATTTCCTGCTTTGAGTAAAAATTCCAATCTAAGTTATTATCATATTCCTTAGCTATCTCTTTTCTTGTAGCTACAAGATTTTCTATTCTACTAATATGTGATGTGGCCAGTGCAGCTGATAGTTCATTTGGCCTATAGTTAAATGCAATATTATCAATATCGTAACCATAACCTGTTCTTTTACTCCAATGAGGGAGCCCATGACTTCTAAGCACTTGTAACACTTCTGAATCTTCTTCACTATTAGTGCAAATAACCCCTCCTTCACCCGCCCCTATATGTTTAGTTGCATGAAATGAAAATGTTGAAGCATCTCCAAAAGATCCAGCAACTTGTTCATTAATTGTTGCAGTTGGAGCATGGCAAGCATCTTCAACTAAAAAAATTGAATTACTATCACATATTTCTTTAATTCTTACCATGTCACACATTAATCCCCCATAGTGAGGAGCTACTACAGCCACAGTGTTTTCATCGATTAAACTTTCAATACTACTTGGGTTAATCGTCCATGTTTTTAAATCAATATCTGCAAATCTTATTTCTGCGTCAATATATCTTCCAAAGTTTCCATCAGCTACAAAAGTGAAAGGAGTCGTTATTATATTTTTTTTCAGAACACTTGAACGTTGGTTTAACATTTCAGCTACAAGGTGTAGGGCAGCAGTTCCATTAGAGCACATTACACCATATTTTTTATTTGCGACTTTAGACATTTCTTCTTCAACTCTCACAACCATTGGTCCTTGAGTTATGTAGTCACCTTTTAATACATTTATAACTAAATTTATATCGTCTTCTGTTATCTTATGCTTCATATAAGGAATAGATTTATTAAATTTTTCCATGCAAATATACTAATAAAGTTTTTAATAAATAATGATTTATAGTCTGTAAAGATATTAACTCTTATAATTAATACATATGATTCCAGATAGCTTAAAGCAAGTTAGGTTTAGGAAAATTGAAAATGTATATAAATTATTTATATGGTCAATTCTTAGATATATACAACTTAATAATACTAGGGTTTATTCTGAAATTTACCTTAGTTCTGAGTACCCTTTAGAAAAGTTAAATATCCCTAAAGAATGCATAATAAGAAAAGAACCATCAAAGAAAACTCTAATTATTGCTCCTGTATTAAATTTAAAAATACTTTTAAAGTATTTTTTTATGGTAAAAAATTTAAGAATTTTAGATCAAGATTTTTTTCTTACGTCAGCAGCTTCTACTAATTTTAGACTATATTTCTATGACTTTATCTCGGATAATGAGAGAAAAGAATATAAAGATTTATCATTAAAAAATATTAAGAAGCTAAAAGATAGTTGTGAAAAGTTAAAACAAAAGCAATTATTACTTCTAGGTACAGGTCCATCATTTTTGAAGGGAAAAAATTATGCAATTCAAAATAATATTAAAACCATTACTTGTAACTCTGCAATTTATGACCAAGATATTTGGAAGAAAATAAATCCCATCTTATGTTTTGCTGATCCTGTTTTTCATTTTGGCAACAGTGTTGAAGCAAAGAGATTTAAAAATGAAGTAATTTCAAAATTTAATGAAAGTAAATTTTTTATTATTTGTCCAATAAATGCAATGCCTATATTAATTAAAGATTGGGGAATAGAAAAAAACTATGTAATTGGACTAAATTTTGAAAAAATTTCAGGTCATACTAATCCACTATTGGGTCAAAAACTTTCTGTTAAAAGAACTAGTAATGTACTTACAGAATTTATGCTCCCAATTGCCTCTCATCTTTCTAAAAATATATTATTAGCTGGATTTGATGGAAGAAAAATTAATGATAAAAATTTTTGGCAGTATTCAAAAAACACCCATCAACCACTTAATGAACACAAAGCAGAACACCCTTCTTTTTTTAATGATAGAAATATTGAAAGATATTATCAAAAACATTTAAAAACGTTTGAATCACAATTAATTAAATTAGAAAACGTGGATTACGAAATATTTAATTTAACAAATTCAAATATAAAATTTCTGAATAGAAGAAATATAGATGAGTAACAATATAAAACTAGAAAATGAATTTATTTATGTTGATATAGACATATCCCATGGAGGAAAGCCGGTTAAAATTTTTGATAAGAAAAAAAATATTGACTGGGTTTGGTACAATTCTGATCAACAAAAATATTTCAATCCAAAAAAATATTCTGACTATGATTCTCAATGGATAGGCGGCTATGAAGAACTGTATCCAAATGACAAAGTTGAGATAATTGAAGGCAATGAGGCTCCAGATCATGGTGAGCTATGGTCTTCTAATTGGAAAATTGTAAACCAGAGTATTGAAAGTTTAGAAATTTCAACTAAAGGCTATTTTTCAAAAACATTAGTTAATAAAAAATTTAAATTAACAAAGAATAAATTAAGTGTGAGATATGATTTAAGCGAAATAAATCTTAAAAAATTTTTATTCAAACTTCATCTTGCTCTTCCTATTAATAATAATAAAATTTACTTCACCTTTGAAAGATTTAAAAAAGTAGATAACAATTTTGGAAATATTGTAAATAGTAAAAATTTAAATAACTTTCTTTCTCTAATAAATGAAAACCAAAACTCAAATGATTTCTTATACTTTTATGGAGTAGATGGCAAAGTTCATATTCAAGATCGAAATGGAAATAAATTAAAATTGACCTACGATAAAGAAACGCTGCCTTATTTTTGGATCTTTCAGTCAAGAGGGGGTTGGAATAATTTGAATGTAAATGTTCTAGAACCATGCAATTCTGGTTTAAAAGATATTGAAGATGCTTATGACCAAAATATGATATATTTACCTAAATCTGATAGATACAAAACATGGTATACAATTGAGGTAAATTGACAGCAAAAGTTTCAATCGTTATTAGGTGTTTAAATGAAAATCAAAATTTAAAAATTTTGATTCCTATTCTTTTAAACCAAACTGAAAGAAATTTTGAAATAATATTTGTAGATTCTGGAAGTGATGATGGAACACTTGAAACAATTTCAAATTATATAAATAAATTCGAAAATATATATTTATATCATATTAATAAAAATCAATTTACCTTTGGAAAATCTCTTAATATTGGTTTTACAGAATCTAATGCAGAGATTGTAGTCTCGTTAAGTGCCCATTGTTTTCCTAAGAATAATATGTGGTTAGAAAATATAATTGATTCATTTTCTAACCAAAGTATTGGTATAGTTTTTGGTTGTCAATCAGCACACCCTGAAACCATGCACTCCGAAGCTTCAGTGCAAAAAACCTGGTTTAATGGAGATTCAAAAATTATTTCTGGAGTTTTTCTTAACAATGGCAATGCAGCCTATAGAAAAAAAGTATGGAAAGAAAATAATTTTGATGAAGAGTTGACTGGACTTGAAGATATTGATTTAGGAAAAAAAGCAAAAGTTAATAGTTGGGAAATCTTTTATAGTGCAGAGGCAGAAGTTGAGCATTTACATAGAGAGAATTATAAGACAATTTCAAATAGATACAGAAGAGAAGCAGAAGCATTAAAAAACATAAATAAGAATGACAAGACAGATACTCAGATTATTAAAAACACTTTTCTCCATTGCTTAAAAGGTTTTTTAAGAGGAGTTAATTATGATATAAAAACTTCTAAAGACAGCCTTCAACCATCTAGAGACATTATTAGTATATTAAGGTATAGGTTTAGCCAATATTTAGGAACCTATAGAGGATATAAAAACAATATGAGTAAAAATAAAATGACAAATTTATACTTTTATCCTCCTAAGATATGATTTCCGCAATAGTTCCAATTAAAGAAGAGTCTCAAAGAGTAGATAACAAAAATTTTAAAAATATAAACGGGAAACCGCTTTTTGTTTGGATTATAGAAAGTTTGCTTTCTTCAGAATATATAAGTGAAATTATTATTAACTGCGACGAAGAAATTGTTGAAAAACAAGTTAGTGCGGTATTTGATTCTATAAAATTTCTATATAGGCCACCCCACCTAAAGGGAAATGAAGTATCTATGAATAAAATTATTGAATCTACTTTAGTTTCATGCAGTAATAATTCTATATTACAGACACACACAACCAACCCACTTCTTACATCAAAAACTATTGATAGTGCAATTAAAAAACACCTTGATGAAGAAGTTGATTTATTTTCTGTGACAAAGCTACAAGAAAGGCTATACAACGAAAAGTCAGAACCAATAAATCATGATCTTAAGAACTTAGTACAAACACAAGACTTAAAACCAACGTATCTTGAAAACTCAGGGTTTTATATATTTTCAAAAAACAACTTTAAAGAGAATTTAAATAGAATTACTCCATATTCAAAATTTTATGAAACTAGTTTTCCTGAAAATATAGACATAGATGACGAAGATGATTTTAATTTTGCAGAATCTGTTTTAAGAAATTATCAATGAATATTGTAATTACATGCCCTAGATATTTTTCAGAAATTGAACATCTGAAATCCAAACTTTCAGACGATTTTCAATTAGATTATTTCGCACCCATCGATCAAGGTTTTAGTGCAAATGAAATGAAAGATAAACTTTCCAATGCAACTATTGCGATAATTGGAGACGATGAAATAAATGATAATGTTTTATCAAATTCCCATGATTTAAAACTGTTAATCAAATGGGGAGTTGGTACAGACAATATAGATATAGAAAGTAAAGATACTTATCCAAATCTACAAATCTTTAATAGTCCTGCTGATATTTATATAGATGTTGCTGAACATATTATTTTTTTAATAGGTTCTTTATATAAAAAAATTCCTACTATTCACAATCATATTAGAGAACAAGGTAAATGGTCTAAACCAATCGGTACAAGACTCTATGGAAAAAATATTGGCATTATAGGTTATGGATCTATAGGCAAACAGGTTTCAAAGCTATTAAATTCGTTTGAGACAGATGTATACTTCCATGATCCAGAAGTTGAAAATAATCATGCACAGTATGCTGAAAAGAAAAATTTAGAATATATACAAAAAAATAGTGAAGTTATAATCATCTCAGCATCTTTGAATTCTCAAACAAATCAGTTAATAAACAAGAAATTTTTTGATTCTTTAGGAAAAATACCAATAGTAGTTAATGTTTCTAGAGGGAAAATAATCAATGAAAATGATTTAGTTTCTGCTTTAGATGACCAGCAGCTTTTAGGTTGTGCATTAGATGTCTTTGAAGAAGAGCCAATAAGTTTGAAAAGCGATCTTAAAAATTTTGAAAATGTTATTTTGTCTTCTCACAATGCTTCTAACACACAAGAAGCAAATAATTCTGTTAACAGTCAAGTAACTGAAATCTTATTAAAATGGTTTAATGATGCTTGATAAAGAATATTATATCGTAACAGGCTCGAGTTCCGGACTTGGTGAAAATGTAGTTAGTAATATGAAAACTTTAGGATTCAACACTGTTGGAATTGACATTGTAGATGGAGAGGGAACGGATATAAAAATCGATTTATCTACTTTATCTAAAGACAATATTGATGAAATCAAACAATACCTAGGTGGCGCAAAAATTAAATCTATTATTCATTGCGCAGCCCTTCAAAGATCTCCAAATAATAATTTCGAAAGCCTCTCAGAAACTTTTGATGAAGTTTTTGGTGTAAACATTAAATCTATCTATTTATTTATAAAAATGCTTGAGGATAGCTTTCATGCTTTTTCTTGTGTTTGTTTAATATCTTCGGTACATGCTGAAGCTACCTCAGAAAATGATACTCTTTATGCTTCAAGCAAGGCAGCACTCAAAGGCATGCTTAGTGGAATTACATTAGAAAAAAAGGATAAAATGTCTATTTTTGAATTAGTACTTGGAGCTATGAATTCTCCAATGTTACTAAATAATATTGATAAAGAAGAATTAGAGGAATTAAAAAATGAACTACCTTCAAAAAAAATACTAACAACTGATGAAGTAGCAAATTTAATAATTGATTTAGTTAACAACCATGCAAGCATTTTGCATGGTTCCAGCATTGTTATTGATAATGGAGTTCTATCTAAGCTTCCTACTAAATAAATGTCATGATGACATTTTTTGAAAACAAAAAAATATTAATAAGTTTTCTGCCTTTATTCTTACTCATGTTCCCAACAAACCAAAGCATAGGTCTGGATGGATTTCCATTTGAAGGTAAGGTAGAAGTACTATTATTTATCGTTTGCTTATGCTTACCATTTTTTGCAAAAAACTTAGATACTATATCCCAAAGGCATTTCAGAATTATCGCACTACTCACATTCTTGTTTATTCTGATACAAAGTATTTCAAACAATTATAGTTTTCAAGCTTGCTACTCAACTGAGTCCACACCAGTCTCGAATTTTGAAATGAATTTTAATACTGAAAATAAATGTCAATTTAGTTTTGACAATCCGCTTAATAAAGATATAACCAGAACAGATTATTTTTTAAATTTTAATCAATATCCTCAAAATAATCAGGGTATTGAATATACAAACTGGAATTTATATTTTTTAAATCAAACAGGATTTAATTTTTATGAAAAAAGTTTTTATGGGGGTAATAATGATTTAGATATACCTATTCATTGGATTTTGAAAGATAATAACTATGAGAGAGTCAGTTATAACCAATACTCAGAATTAAAAAAGAAAGAAGATGTCAACGATTTCGATTACGGGTTTAACAATTTAATATTACCTATAGAGCCTTCTAGAAGCTGGCTTTCGTTTGGTGTAAATTGGTCATCAAAAAATTTAAGTCATTACCAAGAAAAAGTAAAAATTTCGTATGTTGGGGAAGTTCGAATTACTATCGATGAAAAAGAAATAAATTTAGAACCATCCTATACAGAACCTAACATACATATATTGCAAATACCCAAAGGAGCATCTGTTGGGTTTGATTATTTTTATAGATTCAATGGGTTAATTAATAGTATTCCAAATATACCCTACGCTTCTTTTGCTTTAACTGATTTAGATGATAATTTTATTAACATATATCAATCAAGTAAAGAAAGAGTATTAAATCTAGTTTCTTTGTTAATTTTTTTATTTATTTTTTTTGTAATTTTATTATCAATAGCGTCAAGTAAGAAAAATTTAACTTTTTACATTTTAGTAAGCTGTGCAGCATTATTTATTACCGAAATCTTACCCTCTACTTATGCAGATATAGTTGAAATAATAATAATTCTGCTTACCGTCTTTTATATCGCAATCAAGAAAAAATATAAAATTCATAATTTTATATTGGCAATATTAACAATTACTTTACTATCTGTAAAAAATATGAATATCAACGGAAATACTTTATATTCCTTAGGCGGTTCAGATCCACTAAAATATGAAAGCTGGTCTCAACAAATAGTTTATTTTTTGTCACTACAGGGAGGGGAGGATATCTATCTCTACCAGCCAGGTTAT
>CABYIX010000020.1 GCA_902519215.1 uncultured Candidatus Actinomarina sp.
AGTTGTCTATAACAATTTAGATCAAAATGGTATTGATAGATTTCTGAATATGTCATCAAGTGGTACAGATAGTTTTGGCGGAAGGGTTAAACTACTTCAGACTGGAAGAACCCAACAATATTTAATGTTATTTTTAGGTGGCGTAGTAACAATTAGTTTATTAATTTTATTTATTATATAGGAGGAAAATTGGAAATATTAACAAATGGGGTAGGACTATCTGCAGTAGTCTTTTTTCCTTTAGTCAGTGCATTGGTTATAACACTTATTCCAAAGAGCCAAGAATTTCTAATTAAAGGATTTGCATTAGTTTCCTCAATAATAACTTTTGTCTTCAGCGTTTTACTATTGTTGGAGTTTGATTTTTCATCGGCTGACAAATTACAACTAGGCAATAAAATTTCTTGGATTAAGAGTATTAATGCTAATTATGAAATAGGAATAGACGGAATCTCCTTACCATTATTAGTATTGTCAACCTTTATTACAGTGCTAGCAATTATTTACTCTATAGAGCACTTACCAGAACCAAAAAGTCCGAAAGGGTTTCTTGCTTTAATACTTGTTCTTGAAACTGGAATGAATGGAACTTTTGTTGCATTAGATTTGATATTATTTTTCGTATTTTTTGAAATTGTACTACTACCAATGTATTTCATGATTGGTATTTGGGGAGACCGAACTGTTAGAACAGTTGCGGGTTTCAAGAATCAGATTGAGACAAGACTATATGCAAGTATTAAGTTTTTCGTATTCACTTTATTTGGCTCTGCTTTTATGCTTCTCGGTTTCCTTGGGCTTTACTACCGTGGAAATAAAACCTTTAGTATTCCTGAATTAATCGAACTGGGGTCAGCAGGTGCTTTTACAGGTACTTTTGCAACACTCGTTTTTGCAGTTCTCTTTTTAGGTTTTGCTGTAAAGGTGCCAATGTGGCCTTTACACACTTGGCTCCCTGACGCTCATACAGCTGCACCTACAGTAGGTTCAGTTCTTCTTGCAGCTATTTTGCTTAAACTCGGTTCATATGGATTTGTTAGAATTGCAATACCAATTCTTCCTGAACAAGCAAAAGCATGGGCACCCGCAATTGCAATTTTATCTGCTATTGGAATAATTTATGGATCATTGGCCTGCTTAGCTCAAACTGATTTGAAACGTCTCATAGCTTTTTCATCTGTAGGTCATATGGGTTTTGTCATGCTAGGTATTGCATCTTTGACACCGATAGGTATTAACGCTGCAATGATTGGAATGGTTGCTCACGGGGTTATTACAGGTTTGTTATTTTTCCTTTCTGGATCTATGGCACACACTTACCATACAAGAGATATGGGAAGGTTAGGTGGAAATATGAAACTTCTACCAAAGACAGGAGCTTTACTTGGGTTTACAGCTATGGCATCATTAGGACTTCCTGGTCTTGCAGGTTTTTGGGGTGAATTCATGGCACTCTTAGGTGCTTACAATCCTTTAGAAGGTTTAAATGTTACTGTATTTAGAACCTCTATGGTGGCCGGTGCAATCGGAACGGTTTTAACAGCTGGTTATTTATTATGGATGTTACAAAGAGTTAACCTAGGAGAACCATCAGAAGAATGGATGGATAAAGAACTTCACGATGCTGACGCATATGAACTAGCAGCCTGGATTCCACTTGTTATATTGACAATTTTAATCGGAGTTTTTCCAAAATTAATTTTCGGAGCTACAAATGACGCTGTAATTGCAATGTTATCTAAAGCTTTTGGGGGTTAAAAATTTCTATAAATTACTTTGCAATATCTACTGAACTTATTGTAGTTTTTACAATAGTTGGTACTTTGATTTTAGACCTAATACTTCCGAGAAGATCGAAGTACTATGTAGCTGCTTTCGCACTTTTAGGCACTCTATTTTCACTTGCACCTCTTGTAGTCCAGTGGGTTAACTATACAAATCCAATATATGCATTTGAAGATAGTTTTGTTGTTGATAAGTTTTCTATTATTTTTAAAGGCCTTTTCATTTTGATAACATATTTAACATTTCTTCTTTCAATCAACTTCATAGAAAGTGATAAATACTATCAAGGAGAATATTACTATCTTTTGTTGAGCTCTCTCTTGGGCGCACTCATTGTCAGCTCATCTAGAGACTTACTCACAATTTTTATTGGAATAGAATTAGCGTCCACTCCAATGTTTCTTCTCTCTGGTTGGAAAAAAGGAGACAGGAAGTCTAATGAAGGTGCTATAAAATTTTTCTTACTTGGTGTTCTTTCAGCATCGTTGATACTTTACGGATTTTCACTTCTCTATGGTTTAACTGGAAAAATTGTTTTTTCTGAAATATCTACATTTATCATTAATGGAGCACTTCAATCTTCTCCGGTGTTATTGCTAAGTGCAATTTTGGTAATTTCGGGATTAGGATTTAAAATTTCTATTGTTCCCTTTCATTCATGGGCACCAGATACATATGAGGGAGCACCTTTACCTGTAACTGCGTATTTATCTGTAAGTTCTAAAGCAACTGGTTTTGTTGCACTTATAATTTTGCTAACAAAAGTCTTTAGTAGTGCTGGTGAAAGCTGGGGAGTAATTTTGGCAATTATTGCCGGACTAACTATGACGCTTGGAAATCTTGTTGCATTACAGCAATCCAACCCAGTTAGGCTTCTTGCATACTCTTCAATTGCACAGGCAGGTTTTATATTAGCGCCACTTGCTGTTGCCGGTATCACAGGTAACTTCCAAGATGGAATATTTGCTAGTGTCACATATCTAATTATTTATGCATTTATGAATTTAGGTGCATTCCTTTCTGTTCAATTATTTAGTAACCATGCAGGATCAACTAATTTTTATGAATGGGGAGGAATAGCAAAAAAATCACCTCTTACAGGGGTCTTAACAACTATTTTCTTTTTTTCCTTGGCTGGAATACCCCCACTAGGTGGTTGGTTTGCAAAATTTGTTGTATTCAGAAGTATGCTCAGTACGGGTGAACCAATAGGTTTAACACTAGGGATCGTTGGCGCAGTAAATGCTGTTATAGCTTTGGTGTATTATGCAAGAATTTCAAAAGTTATATGGATGGATGAGTTGAAGGATGTAGATTCAGAAAATAGCTTTCAATTTGAGAGCCCTTTAAAAGTAGTAGGAGTTTTTACTGTGTTAATAACATTCATTTCTGGAATTTTTCCAGGAATTTTTAGCTATCTTGGTGAAGTGTCATCAATATTCTTTGGCAATTAAAACTTGTCAACAGCTAACTTTACTTCTTACATTAAAAGCAAATATCATAAGAATGAATTTATACATTTTGATACCTTCATGGAAGAAGCACTTTATTCTGAATTAGGTTTTTTTAATACTGATAATGTGAGATCTTCAGAAAAAGGAGATTTTTTAACATCTCCTGAAGTATCAAAATACTTTGGAGTAGTTATTAGAAGCTGGATTGATAGTAAAAACTTCCATGAAAATATTGTTGAATTTGGGTCGGGCACAGGTTCTTTAATTGAGCAGATAGGTTTAAAAAACATAACTGCAGTTGAGCTTTCCAGTACTGCAAGAAAGGTGATTCATAACAAAGGAATACTCAGTGTTAAATCTTATGAGGATTTAAATATTTTGAGTGCGGACTTGGTTTATGGAAATGAAATATTAGATAACATTCCATGCTCAATAGGTGTGTATAAAGAAAATGATTGGTATGAGAAAGTAGTTGATATTAGTAAAGATAATTTAAGCTATGCTTATCAACCAATAAGAGATGAACAACTGAATTGGATTAACTTAAATAAAATTGAACCTAATAAAGATTACGAAGTAGAACTTCAGACAAATATTGATAACTTAATTTCTAATTTAGTAAGTAGGTTCCAGCCTAAAAGTTTTTTATTTTTTGATTACGGTTATGAACAAATAAACAGAGAGAAAAGAAAGTACAAATCTCTTTTAAGGACTTATAAAAAACACCATTTATCGGTTGACCCTATAGATGATCCAGGAAATGTTGATATCACTTATGATATTAATTTTTCTGCGGTAAAAGAAAATTTAAAAGCTCTTGGTTATAACGTATCTCTAAAAAAACAAAGGGAGTTTCTGTTAGAAAACGGCTTTAACGATATTTATGATGATTTAAAAAACCAATATATAAGTCTTGAAGGCATCGAAAGATTAAAAATAAATTCAGAACTTAATGGTTTGAAAGCAATTCTTGACTCCAACGGCTTAGGCGGCTTTTATTGTTTAATTGCTGAAAAAATATAAATTTATGTTTTTTATAATATAATTATGAACTTTGTAAAAACTACTGCACTACTTACATTAATGACACTAGTAGTTCTATTCTCAGCAACTGCCTTTGGTTTTGATTTAGTATCTGCATTATTTTTTGCTCTTGTATTTAATTTTTTTATTTATTTTTTTTCCGGAAGTTTAGCTATTAAATCAACAAGAGCAAGGCCTATGGAAACTGGGGAGTTTCAAGATGTCACTCAAATAATCTCACATCTTGTTCAAAAAGAGAAGATGCCTATGCCTGAATTATATGTAATTGATAGTGATCAACCTAATGCATTTGCTACTGGAAGGAATCCTAAAAATGCTAAAGTAGCTGTTACAACAGGTATATTAACTTTACTCAATAGAGATGAACTCGAGGGAGTTCTTGCACACGAACTGTCTCACATAAAAAATAGAGATATATTAGTTTCAAGTATTGCAGCAATGCTAGCTGCTGCAGTTTCCTTTATGTCAAGGATGGCATTTTGGGGTGGAGGAAACAGGAATAGAAATACTCATCCAGCTATCATTGTCGTTGCTTTTATTGCTGCTCCGATAGCATCTTTAATCATTAGAATGGCAATCTCACGAACTAGAGAATTTGGAGCAGATAAAACTGGAGCAGAAATTTCTGGTAATCCTTTAGCTTTAGCTTCTGCACTTGAAAAAATTGATAGATTTTCAAAAGTCCCGATGAATGTTAATCCAGCTGTTAGTTCATTGTTTATCTCCGACCCTCTTAAAGCTTTTTCTGGAAATAGCTTCAGTAAATTATTTTCTACACATCCTCCAACTATTGAAAGAGTTAAAAGATTAAGGCAGCGTCAAAGTGGTATTAGGTATTAGCGACACACCCTCTATTCAGCCAGAACAACTTGAAAACTTAATCCAAGATGGCTTTAAGCTCATTGACGTCCGAGAACAAGACGAATGGAATGCCGGCCACCACCAAAGTGCTGAGCACATACCTATGGGCATGATCACTGAGAGTATGGATAGATTTAAAGATAGCGAAAAGTATATTTTTGTTTGTCGCTCTGGTGCTAGATCAGGAAGGGTGACTAATTTTATAGCATCTCAAGATATTGAATCTTACAACTTATCAGGAGGGATGAAAGAGCTACAAAACTTTTCAGAAAAAATTTTTAATTCGGAAGGAAATTCTGGACAAATCATCTAAAATTTATCTGTGATAATTTGTATAGGTAATGCTCTTGTTGATTCTTTAGAGCAAATTGAAGAGTCTAAGATTAATGAATTAAATTTAAACAAAGCACGAATGACTCTAGTCGAAAAAGATCGTTCAAACTTCCTCCTTAGTAATATGAATAATCCAGTTTATGAAGCTGGTGGATCTGCTGCTAATACCGCATACTGGATTTCCCAACTTGGAGGAGAAGCAGGATTTATTGGAAAAATATCAAATGATGACCTAGGAGAACAATTTCAATCAAGCTTAAAAGATTCGGGTTTAAAAGATTTAACTGTTTTTGAGGACGCAGATAATCAAACGGGTCTTTGTGCAATTTTTATTACTCCAGATGGAGAAAGAACTATGAATACATATCTTGGAGCAGGCGAGCATTTATCAGTTGAAGATTTAGATAATGATGAATTAGAAAAAGCAGAAATTGTTTATATGGAAGGGTATTTATGGGATAAACCATCAAGTAAGGATGCTTTTTTAAAGGCTGCTAAACACAATAAGGAAACAGGAGGAAAAAACGCTATAAGTTTGTCAGATGTATTTTGTGTAGACCTTCATAGAGATAGTTTTATTGAATTCATTAAAAATGATATTGATTATGTTTTCTGTAATGAGGATGAATTAAATAGTCTTTTTCAATCTGATTCCACAAATAGTTCAATTCAATACTTCATAGAAAACTTTCATAATGTCGAACAGCTAATATGCACCCTTGGTCCAGAGGGAGTCTTGATCTTAGCAAACGATGAAGAGTATAGTTTTAGGGCAACAGACACAATTGTTAAAGATAAAACTGGAGCAGGAGATTTTTTTGCTGCAGGGTATCTATACGGCCTTCAAAAGAAATTATCTATAAATGAATCTGCTGAAATTGCTAATAAGAGCGCAGCTTATGTAATCAGCGAGATTGGAGTAAGGCCAAAAAAAACCTTTTAATTAATTAGTCCACCCCAATACACCAATTAACACTCTTCTATCATCATCAAACATCTCAATTTGCAAATTTTCAAAATCTATTTGCGCGGGCTTAGATGTTTTATCTTTAGAAAATATGATGAGATTATTTTCTGAGTCACCAGCAATAATACTGTTTCCATCTGGTGACCAATGGAGAGATTCATAATAATAATTAGTAGGGGCTTTCGAACTAAAAACTTCTATTGTTTCAGTTCTATTTACATAGTAGATTCCAATTAATCTTGTTTCATAATCAGATGTATCCCAAGGTTCAATTAATTTTTCACCGTAGACGTTCATTTGATTATTTTCATAATTTGAAAAATTGAGTGATATTTGATCAGTTACTTGACCAGTGTCAATATTTACCAATAGGGCTTTTTGTTCATTATCAGATTGTGAATCCCAGTATCTCAAAAGAATGCTGTCTTCTTGATATATTTCAGCATCATAAAAATAAATATCGTATGAATAGTCATAAAGATCACTATTACAAATTATCTTTTTTTCCTCTATAGGTTTTTCTGACAGATCTACATATAAAATGCAACTATCCAAAATGTCTGGAGCTGGTGGGATAATATTTTTTGTTTGGACTTCAACATGATAAATGACCTTTCCGTCAAAATTAGAATCTTCTGTAATTGAATCATATTCCGGTAGAGGTACCACTCCAAACATACCAACTATAAAAGTAGTAACTAGAAGAATTCCTGTAGAGATAAAAAGAAGACGTTTATTCGGCATTAATTTTTAAATTTTCTCTTATGGAATTTAAATAAAGCCCAACAGCAACCAACACGCCACCCACCATGAATAAAATTAAAGGAGGCCAGATATTATCAGGAAGTAACTCAGTTATTAGTCTTGGGAGATTTATGATTAAACCTAAACCGCCTATAAAGAATATGACTTGCTCAGAAAGCTGAATGCTTCCCCATACAAAAATAATCGAACCCAAAATAAGCAAAATAATTTCAAGTAAATTATTACTTCCTACCAGATCATTAATAAAAATTATTGATCCAATTGAAATAGTTGATGATGCAAGTAAATACCCTAACCAACTTGGTTCAAGAACTTCATTCAAAGTATAAAGACCCCATATCAAACCAGTTGAAAATAAGAACAAACCACCAGCCCATGGTTCTATATTTGGAAACAGTAAATTACCTAATGATCCTAAGAAAAATATTGATGTGTAAAAGAGTGCAATATGCTGAAAAATTAAGCCAGTTTTGATGTATAGATATACTGCATAAATAAGTACAAAAAAGGAAGCTATTAAAATTGATATATCATCTGAAAAATTAATCAGATTTGTTGTACTTAAAATATTTAACAAGAACACAACAACTGAAGCAAATGAAATAGTTGATATCAGATAAAGAACAGATGAGACCCTTTCAGAAGATTTAAATATAAATAAATTTCTGTCTTCAAATTTTTCACTGTAGTTTGCTGCATAAATTAAAAATACAGTTGTTACAATCAAAAGAATTAATTGTGCCCAATAAGCTAAATTGTCCCAAATTAGCGGCAAAGTTCCAAGTAAACCAGAAAGTACAAAAAGGCTACCTATTAATGTGATTGCTTTAGCAACTTTGGATTTTTGTGATGGATTTGCATCTTTTTCAAACTTAATAATTTCGTCATAGACAGATTGGGAAATAACACTGTTATCAAGCCATTTATCAATCAATTTATGTATTTTTTTATCCATAAAATAATCCTAATCAAATAAAAATTCATCTCACTAATTTTTATTTATAATCTAAACTCTATATAGACTTTATTGTTATGCCGAGATGCCCGAGCGGCCAAAGGGAGCAGACTGTAAATCTGCCGGCTACGCCTTCGTAGGTTCGAATCCTACTCTCGGCACTTTGCCCTCTTAGCTCAGTCGGTAGAGCACTTCCATGGTAAGGAAGAGGTCTCCGGTTCAATCCCGGAAGAGGGCTCAGAGGCTAAACTAAGTCTTATGGCGGCGTAGCTCAGTTGGTAAGAGCGCACGACTCATAATCGTGAGGTCGGCAGTTCAAGTCTGCCCGCCGCTACAAGTTAAAAAAGGAGAAAAAATGGCTTCAGATAAAAGACCACCGATAACACTGGTCTGTACTGAAACTGGTGATCACAACTACGTGACTACAAAAAATAAGACCAATACTCCAGATAGATTGGAGTTAATGAAATATAGTCCTAGGTTGAGAAAACATACACTGCATAGAGAAAAAAGATAGCTTTATTGTTTTTTCATAATTATTCTTAGTTAAAGGAATGAGTACTATATCAAAATTGAACAATAGCGGTGAAGGTATATCTAATGCCGAACTTGTTAAGAAATCCCAATTAGGTGAAAAAGCTGCATTTGAACAGCTTGTAATTAGACATCAGGAACTTGTATTTTCTTTAGCATACAAACTAACAGGTAATAGAGAAATGGCTAATGATGTTGCACAAGAATCATTTATTAGGGCTTGGAAAGCAATTGAAAAATTTAGAGGTGATTCTACTTTTAGTACATGGATTTATAGAATAACTGTCAATACTGCATGGACATTAAGAAAAAAAGCAAAGAAACATAATACCCTAAATATTGATGACACATATGAGCCAATTGTTATTGATGAAAAAAAAGACCCTGAACTAGTTGCAATCAATTCCGATTTGTCCTCAGTATTAGTTAATGCCTTAGATAAGCTTCCTATAGAACAGAGAATAATTGTTGAGCTTAAAAATATCGAAGGTAGGTCCCATAAAGAAATTGCTGACTACTTAGATATAAGTGTTACTGCTGCAAAAGTAAGGCTTCATAGAGCACATCAAAAATTAAGGATTATTTTAGAAGAGGTTGATAGATGAAAAATTTTCTCTTTAACTTTAGAAAAAATATTTTATGTAAAAGAACAAGAAATAAAATGCTTTCTTCTTATTTGAGTAATTCATACTTTGGATTTGATGACAATATCCATGCTTCTTCTTGTATTAAATGTCAAGTTTCTGGAAAAAGATATAGAGCATTTAAAGAGGAATTGGATAATGAATTGAATAAAGATATAGAAGTACCATCAGATTTTGCATCAAGAGTAATGTCATCTTTAGATAAAAAAGTAAAAACTACTACAAGTAAGAGCACAAAAATAATATTATTGACATTGCTCGGAATATTATCAATTATGTTTTTAATATTTGGAAATAAGCGCTCGTCTAACAATTTAGAGAAAGAGCAATAACTAAGGGGTGTAGCTCTAATTGGCAGAGCGACGGTCTCCAAAACCGTAGGTTGTGAGTTCGAGTCTCACCGCCCCTGCAGAGGTAATTATGAATGAAATGAATAGAGAAATGAGAAGAATGTCAGAACGTGAAGAGCGTCTGGCAAAGAAAGCTGACAGAAATGTTGGAAAATACCAATCTGGAGAAAAAGTTTCAAGACTCAAGAGAGTTGCTAACTACTTAGGAGAAGTAAGAACCGAATTAAAAAGAGTTAACTGGCCTACCTCTTCAACTCTGACCTCTTTTACTGTTGTTACCATTGTTACAATTGCTTTTTTTACAATTTTTATTTTTGGAATGGACTTTAGTTTTAAAAATACTTTGATTAATCTGTTATCTTTCGGAGGATAATGTTAGAAGAAACAGCAACAACAGAAGAATTAGAAAATTCTGAAGAAGAGGTTCTAGAAGTAGAATCTGCTCCTATGCACCCTTATGATTTACCCGGTGAATGGTTTGTGTTAAATGCTCAATCAGGACATGAGAAAAAAGTTAGAACGAATATTCTGACAAGAATAAAAAACCTCCATCTCGAAGACAAGGTTTATGATGTTGTTATTCCAACTGACGAGGTTGTTGAAATTAGGAATGGTAAAAAAGTCAATTTAGAAAAGAAAACATTTCCAGGATACGTTTTAGTCAGAATGGACCTTGATGATACCACTTGGTACGAAATTAGAAACACCCCCTCCATTATTGGATTTGTTGGATCTGGGAAAAGACCTATTTCTTTATCTAGGAGAGAAATTGAAAGAATTTTAGGATCTAATGAAGAAGTTGAACTTAAAAAAGA
>CABYIX010000021.1 GCA_902519215.1 uncultured Candidatus Actinomarina sp.
AGTTAATTGAGATATTTTTGAATTGAACATTTTGTCCGAAAGTAAAAATTTTAACTCAGTTTCAAAATCTTTAAAGCTAGCACGCCTAGTGTCTACCTGGTTTAAAACAACTCCTAAAAAAATTGGATCTGCTTTCTTAATTGAAGAAATTGTTATTTTTGCAAAACTCATGGCTTGAGAAACTCCTTCTACTGCTAAAAACTCAGGTTTTGCAGGTATGAGATAGTGATCGGCTGCTGCAAGCGCTTCTTGTGTTAATGAACTAATAGTTGGTGGTGTGTCGATAAGTACTATATCAAACTGATGTGAAGCAAGGAAATCTTTAGCTCTATTTAGCTTAGGCCCTCCAGTAATTTTTTCATCATTATGCTTTAATATCGATTTATTTGACGGAATTATGTATAGATTTTCTGATAAAGAGCCTATTTTTTTATCATAATTTTTTTCTAGCAAATCAGTTGAATTAATTATATTTTCTTCGTTCTTATTGAAGTTTAAGTATGTAGAAACATTTCCTTGGGGGTCTGTGTCTATTATGAGGGTTTTAAAACCCCTATTTGATAGTATTTTTCCCAAATTTACTGTAAATGTTGTTTTTCCAACTCCACCTTTTTGGCATAAAATTGTTACTATCTTCACCTAACAGTTATAACATCTATGTGTCTTATATCTGTTGAATTAATTGTAAAATTTTCTTGTTTCACGTGAAACATGTTTTTATCATGCTCTATTTTTTCTCCATTTGAGGAAACAATATATACAGTGTTCTTGTTTTCTTTAATGGATTCGAGTGCGTCTTTTGATGAAATGTAACACCTGGAAATGTACAGGTTGTTGTTAGAAATTACACGTCTTGCATCTTTTTGCATAATTTCAACATTGTTCAAATTTAAAATATTTTTTAGTCTTTGAAGTTCAAAAACCCTACTTTCGCTTATATCAACTAATCTAAATTGATTTTTTGGATTTGTTATTGCTACAGGTATTCCCGGAATTCCACCACCTGTACCTAGGTCATAAACCGAATCAAATGTTTGATCTAGTTCATTTATTATTTTTCCAAAATATAGTGAGTGGATAATAAATTCGTCCCAAACAAATTGCGGGTCTTTATTACTAATAAGGCCGTTTTTTATTCCTGTTTCTAATAGCCAAGTATGATATTTATAAAGTTTTTCCGAAAATTGATTATTTGCATCACCCCAATGTGGTATTTGAGGTGAGAAAATCATTCTTCTTCTTCTTCAGGAGCAAAAACTACAGATCTGTATGGCTCTCGACCTTCTGAGTATGAGCGAATACCGTTTAATGTAGAGGCAGCATCATGTAATGTTTTCCTATCAACCGAGTTCATAGGCTCTAACATCACTTCTTGTTTGTCATCAAGAATTTGTTTGCTTAGTCTTTCTGCATAAATTGTAAGGGCTTCTTTTCTCTTTTTTGCATATTCTGCAACATCAAGTCTCAACCTTGTTCCAGCACCTGTTTTTCGCTGTACAACTGTTCTAGTTAATTCATGTAAAGATCTAATTATAAAACCCTTGTCTCCAACGAGTGCCTCTGTCTGTTCACCAGTTACTTTAACAACTAAATTTTCATCTTCTAGTGTTCCCTCGACATCGCCTTTTAGTCCAAATGATTTAACTAGGCCCTTCAAAAAGTCAACTGAAACCTTTAATTGCTCATCTTTATCTGCTTCTACCCTTGGTTTTCTAGGTGTATATTGCTTTTTTTGGACATTTTTGTTGCCATTACCATTATTATGTCTTTTATTTTGGCTTCTTTTGTTATAGTTTCTGGAACCACTATCTCTAACCGAGATTCTAACTAATGCCTTTGTTCCACCCACACCAAAAACTCCGCCTTCTGGTTCTCTTAAAATATTAATATTTGCTTGAGTGGCGTCGTCTAAATTTAGTTCGCTTAATCCAGCTTTTATAGCATCATCAATGGACTTTGCTTCAACTTCTACCCACTTGTTGTTGGCCATTATTTTCTCCTTCTTTTTTTGCGGTTTTTTCGAGGATTTTCTTGAACAGGGTTATCGTTTTGTTGTTCATTTTCCTCATTTTTAGTATTTTCTTTTTTTGTTTCTTCTCTGTCGTCAAGCTTTACTATTAGGGCTTGCTGACCTATTCGAAATATGTTTCCTGTCAAAAAATAAACAACCAAGCCTGTTGGGAGGGTCCATGAAATAAACCCAAAGAATATTGGCATAACCTTTCCAATCATTTGCATTTGTTGTGCTTGTGGGTTGTTTGAATTGTTTGTTTTTTTTGTTATTTGTTTTTGTTGATAAAGAGCTGTCAATATAACAAAAAGAATTAATACCAGGTATGGAATCCTTTCTATCCATTCAGATACTTCTGAAGGGGGGATTTGAAGATCCATGTTAAAAAATGTTAAGCTTGAGCTGTTTTCAAGATCTTTAAACAGCAAAGATGTAGCTGGAATAAAGCTTAATGGTTCTCTTAATACTCTAAAAAGTGCAAACCATATTGGCATTTGGACTATTAAAGGAAGTATGCAGCCAAGTGGGTTTATTCCTTTTTCTTTATACATTGCTGCCATAGCTTTATTGAGTTCTTCTTTGTTGTCTTTGTGTTTTTTCTGAAGAGCTTTTATGTCAGACTGTGCGTCTTGCATTCTTTTGGTAGACCTTGTTTGTCTCAAGGTAAGAGGAAAAATAATTACATTAATTACAACAGTTAGTAGGGCTATGGAGAAACCATAAGATACAATAAAGTCATAAATATAAGATAATAAAAAAGCTATAGCGAGTGCAAAAGGTTCTAATATTGCCAATTTTTACCAATTTTTCTATATATCGGGTTACATGTGAGCACTCTGTGAAGAATTAATGGGATTGTTTTTAATATTCCATCATTTTCAAGCTTTTCGGTAATAGCTGTCGTGCATGATGGATAATAGATACAATTTCCACCACCTAAACCAAAAAATGCTAATAACGATCTAGTGATTTGTAAAAATAAACTAATTACTTTCATTTTCTAGCAATAAGGGGTGCTTTTTAAAAATATTTGATAGTTCCCTGGAAGAAAGATTTGATGATTCTTTATTTCCAAGTACTAATATGTCTAAATTTTTATTTTCTTTAAAGCCCCTTATGGCTTCCCTTGTCCTTCTCTTAAACTTATTTCTGCCAACCGCATTACTCTGTTTGCTTGAAATGCTTATTCCAAGCCTAGAAGTTTTTATATTATTCTCTTTAACAAAGATTTTTAAATCTTTAGCGGCAAAACAAAATTCTTCTTTTTTCAGGTTTTCAAAATGAATTTTCTTATTAAGTGCTCTAAATTTCACGAACAAACCTAGGCAGATAAAATTTTACGACCTTTTTTTCTTCTTCTTTTAAGAATTTCGCGACCAGCTCTTGTTCGCATTCTGGATCTAAAACCGTGTTTTCTGCTTCTTTTTCTATTACTAGGTTGATATGTTCTTTTCATTTTTTACCTGATTAAAAGAATAAATGATTGAAGTAATTAAACAAAGCAAAAAATAATTTATTTTAACCAGTTCGCGAAAAGTAACTTAAGTTCGCGATAAACATACTAACTAGAAATAAACAACACTAATTAAATGATTGTTTTCTATTCCCAAAACTCGAATTAAAACCATTGTTTATTGGGTTTTTTAATAGTTTTCAACATTGTTGAAATTTTTAATTTGTTTTTAGCACTCTATGTTTTTTTTAAAGAGTGAAGTAAGTTTAAATTTAGTTATGAACAGTGATAAAAACATGGAAAAACTTTTAGTTGAGTTTAGTTTTGAACTTAACAAAAGTATTACTAACAAAACTGATAAATATTGGTTGGATCAACTTAGGTTTGAACTTTTAAACAAAAAAGAGTTGAATATTATTGTTGGTTCGGATTTTGTAAAATCTTCAATAGAAAGGAAGCTGCTTAAAAACATTTCTTCTGTTTTTAAAAGAGTTGTTGGTGGGTCTGATTGTGTTTTTGTCGTTGATAGTTCTTTTTCTTCCTGTGTTGATAAAACAGCATATACCGAAGTAAAAGAAGAACCCGTTGAACAAAAAGAAACTAGTAAGCCTTTGTATGATTTAAGTTTTTTTGACGACCTTTTTGTTGGTAGTTGTAACAACCTTGCAATCACCGCAGCAAAAAATGTTGTGACTGCTCCAGGAGAGAGGTTTAATCCTCTTTTTGTTTACGGTAAGCCTGGTGTTGGTAAAACGCAGCTTCTTAAAACTATATCTAAATCCCGTTTTTCTTCTTTTTATATTGACTCCGAATCTTTTTTAGAATCTTATATTTCTGGAATTAAAAACAACGATATCGATGTCTTTAAAAATAAAATTAGATCTGTTGATATTCTTTTAATTGATGATATTCAGTTTTTCATTGGTAAAAAGGGTGTGTCCGAGGAGCTTTTTCATACAATTAATTATTTTTTAAACAACTCAAAGGCTGTTGTACTTGCCTCTGATCAAAAACCTCAGATGTTAAAGGGTTTCCCGGAGAGATTAATATCTAGAATTTTAAACGGTTTGGTAACAGATATTGAAAAACCTGATAAAAAAATATTTTTAGAAGTTCTTAAAAATAGCAATAAAGGTTTTGACAATACTTTAATTTCAAAAAAGGAGTTTGACTTGCTTCTCTCTCTTGATTTCCAAAGCTTTAGGGAAATAAATGGGGTGGTTAACAATTTAATAATTAACAAACAAACCGGTGTTGGTAATTCAAAATATGTTGCAGAACTTGTTTCTATGTATTCTGAAAATAAAATAATGGAACTAACCCCTGAGTTTATTTTAGATTACTGTTCTAACGTCTACCAGGTTGATAAAAGGTTGGTTTTGTCTAAAAACAGAAGTGAACAGGTCAGTAATGCCCGCCATCTTTTCATATATTTAATGAGAAAACATACCGAATACTCTCTGAATCAAATAGGAATTTATGTTGGAAACAGATCTCACTCTACTGTTTTGTCTTCTATTAAAAAGGTTGAAGGCTCTCACTCTTTTAAAAGAGAAATAAACATTTTCAACAACAAGATAGAAAATAGTTCACTAAGTTTTTCTGGTGTATGAAATGTTTAAAGTTTTAAACACCGCTAATCTTGGTTTTTCAATAGAAAAGTTTTTTTTAGACATTTTTAACGTTTTTATTATTGTTATATCTATAAAGGAATAAGTTGAAATTTAAAACAACAAGTAAAGAAATAAAAGAATTCGTGCTCTCAGTTTCTAGAGCTGTGGACGTTAAACCCTCCAACCCCTCTCTACAGGGAATTTACCTTCGAGTTGTTGATAGTTTCTGTGAACTGATAGGAACAGATTTAGATTTAGTCATTAAAGCCAAGTTTCCAGTTGAGGGAATGGTTGAGGGAGAAAGCCTAATTAACTCAAGGGTTTTTTCAGAGGTGGTTAGGAAACTTCCCGTTGGAGATGTGGTTTTTTCCGATTTAGGAAATGAGGTGAAGATCGAAACGAAAAAAACAGAATATAAACTAAGAAAACTAGATCACTTAACCTACCCAAAAAGCCTTTTAGAAGACCCACACAACACAGAAACAAGCCAAAAACTAAAAACCTTCGAGGTGTTTAACGCACTTAAAAAGGTTGGAATAGCGGCCTCCCCGGAGGGTGGAAAACCAATACTTACAGGTGTATATTTCGACAACGAAGAAAACCAAACAAACCTAGTATCCACAGATAGTTACAGACTGGCAACCACAACAGTATCAGACCTACCCATAAACGATGCAGGAATAGTTTCTTTTAGGTCGTTAAACGAAACCATTAAGTTATTTGAAGAAGAAGAGGAAATAAACATAAACTCAACAGAACGAGAGTTACACTTCTACAACGAAAGATACTACACATCTGTTAGAAAACTAGAAGGGAAGTTTCCAGAATACAAAGCACTTTTTCCGAAAGAAAATCTTTTCTCCCTAGAGATAGACAAAAAAACAATACTGGAGTCACTTGATCGTTCAACTGTTGTAGCCGAGGGTTTTATACCCGTAACCTTAAAAGTAATAGATGAAAAAAATTTACACATTTATTCCACAAACAAAGACATAGGAGGAGGCGTTGAGGAGGTTGACATCAACATTCTCGGACTTGATGTGGGCGATGTTTCTAATTTTGAAATATCTTTTAATCCAAACTACCTCATACAAGGAATAGAAGTTTTGGAGGGGAGTAAAGTTTACCTAAGGTTTTCCGGCAACGATAAACCAGCTGTGATACAGGGAGAAGAAGAGAAATACAAATACCTCTTAATGCCAGTAAGAACCAATCAGTAAAAGTGGTTACTAAAGAACCTACGAGAATTAACCCAAACGATTCAGGAATAGATTTTTCTAAATCTAAAAAAATAGAAAGCTATATAAAGAAAAGTAACTTTTCCTGGTCACAAGACATTACTCCAGGACCCGTGTCAGGTGATGTTTTTGTTGTATATGTTCAAAACAACAGGTTAAAAAACCTATTAGAACTAGAAGAGCAAAAAATAATATTAAACATTGAAAAACACACCAAAATAAAGCTTAAAGGACTAAAAATTCAAATGTTTAATGACAAGCAATAGTTGGTAAATC
Organism: uncultured Candidatus Actinomarina sp.; assembly: GCA_902519215.1. Classification (GTDB taxonomy): domain Bacteria; phylum Actinomycetota; class Acidimicrobiia; order Actinomarinales; family Actinomarinaceae; genus Actinomarina. The sequence goes on from CABYIX010000021.1 coordinate 6,592, forward strand.
TACTAAAATAAGAGTTCAGCAGGGGCTGTAAAGTAAACAAACAGAAGCGTATCTTGGAGATAGTTCGTGTCTAAAAAAGATTCAAATAGTTATGATTCAAAAGATATAAAAATTCTTGAGGGTCTTGAGGCGGTTAGAAAAAGACCAGCCATGTATATAGGATCAACAGGTCCAAACGGCTTACATCATTTGATATGGGAGGTAGTCGACAACTCTGTAGATGAAGCAATGGCCGGCAGGTGTTCAAAAATAACAGTGTCTTTAGAAAAGAATGGATCTGTTACTGTAGAAGATGACGGCAGCGGTATCCCTGTTAAACCACACCCAAAAACAAAAATATCTGCTCTAACCACAGTGCTTACAACTCTTCATGCTGGAGGTAAGTTTGAATCCGGTGCCTACACAGTAAGTGGAGGTTTACACGGTGTTGGAATATCTGTTGTGAATGCGCTTTCAACCTTTGTAAAAGTCCAGGTTCAGAGAGACGGCCACTTTTGGAACCAAGAGTTTGACCTTGGTAAACCAAAATCAAAAATTAAAAGAGGGAAAGTTTCTAAAAAAACAGGAACCAAAGTCAATTTTCTTGCTGATCCGGAAATATTTGACGAGACCCAGACATATGATTACGAAATTGTTGCTGAAAGACTTCGACAAACTGCATTTTTAAATAAAGGATTAAAAATAATTCTAACTGACAACAGAGTAAAACCACCCACAAAAGAGGAGTACCACTACAAAGGGGGTCTTGTAGATTTTGTTGAATACTTAAATGAAGGTTTTGAAACTTTACACGGTAAAATCATTTCGTTTTCAGACCAAACAAAAGATTCAGAAATAGAAGTCGCTCTTCAGTGGAAAAATGAAGACGATGTAACTGTTAAAAGCTTCGCAAACAACATACACACACTTGAAGGTGGAACCCACGAAGAGGGCCTCAGAACAGCAGTAACAAAAGCCATAAATGATTTTGCAAAAAAAAGAAACTTACATTCAGATATATCTTTGACTGGAGACGACATCAGAGAGGGAATGACAGGTGTTGTTTCAGTACGAGTTAAGGAGCCACAGTTTGAAGGCCAAACAAAAACAAAACTTGGAAATACAGAAATGAAATCACGTGTCCAGGTTCTTATTAATGAAGAATTTCCAAAGTGGCTTTCTAAAAACACAAAAGACGGTAGAGCAATAGTAGAAAGATGTGCTCTTGCCGCAAAAGCAAGGATGAGTGCAAAAAAAGCTAGAGAACTTACCAAAAGAAAAAGCATTTTAGAAACATCAGGCCTTCCTGGAAAACTTGCTGACTGCTCATCAACAGACCCAACCGAAAGCGAGTTGTTTATTGTTGAGGGAGACTCTGCCGCAGGTCCAGCAAAACAAGCTAGAGATTCTAGGGTGCAGGCGATTCTTCCTATTAGAGGAAAAATTATAAATGTTCAAAAAGTTACAGAAAACAGAGCTCTTCAAAATGAAGAAATAAGTGCTTTAATAAAGGCCATTGGTACGGGCATCAAAACTCAATTTAATGGAGACGAATCAAGGTATGATAAAATTATTTTTCTTACTGATGCAGATGTTGACGGAGCACACATACGCACACTTTTACTAACCTTCTTTTTTAAATTTATGCCTGGCTTGATCACCGGAGGAAAGGTTTGGATATCAGAACCACCACTTTATAGGTTAAAAGCTTCTTCTGGAATAACATACCTAAAAGACGATGAGGCTTTAACAAAGTTTAAAAAAGAAAATAAGAATAAAAAATTCGACATAAGCAGATTTAAAGGCCTGGGAGAAATGAACGCTGGAGAACTTTGGGAAACTGCAATGAATCCAGAAACCAGGACATTAATAAAAGTAACACTTGCAGACGCAAAGGGCGCTATGGCTAAGGCATCAGATATGTTCGAAATACTTATGGGAAATGATGTTTCGAAAAGAAAACAATTTATAGAAAAGAATGCAAAAGACGTAAGGTTTTTGGACGTATAATGTCAGATAAAAAACCAACACCAAAGAAAAAACCAGCTACAAAAAAACCAACACCAAAGAAAAAACAAACAAGTTCAACACAAGTGGAGAAACCTGTAGAAAACCCAAATAACGGAACCATTGCTGTTGAAGACGAAATATCAAAATCATTTTTAGATTATGCAATGTCTGTTATTGTCTCAAGGGCACTTCCAGACGTAAAGGATGGTTTAAAACCAGTTCAGAGAAGAATACTATATTCAATGTATGAAACTGGAATAAGACCTACTGGACCATTCAGAAAATGTTCAAAGGTTGTTGGTGACGTAATGGGTAACTACCACCCACATGGTAATGATGCTATCTATGGAACCCTGGTCCGACTTGGCCAAAACTTTAGTACGAGATATCCGTTAATTGAGCCACAGGGAAACTTCGGAACCCCAGACGACCCTCCTGCCGCAATGAGATACACAGAGTCTAGAATGTCTTCTTTATCTTCCCAGCTTCTTGATGGAATAGATGAGGACACTGTTAACTTTGAACCAAACTATTCTGGAGAAACCTCTGAGCCTAAAGTCTTGCCTGCTAGGTTTCCAAACCTACTTGTTAACGGTGCTGAGGGAATTGCAGTCGCTATGGCCACAAACATGCCCCCTTATAACCTGAGAGAAATTACTGAAGCTGTAAAATTCACAGTTTCAAACAAAGATGTTAAGCCCAGGGATTATCTAAAAATTATTAAGGGACCAGACTTTCCCACAGGAGGTCTTGTTGTAGACACACCAACAATAAAAGACGCAATATTAAAAGGTCGAGGTTCTATAAAAATAAGAGCTGTTGCTGATGTAGAAGAACTGGGTAGAGGAAGGTCTGCCATAGTGGTTAAAGAGCTTCCTTACCAGGCGTCTACAGATAGGATTATGGAAAAAATTGCAACATTAGTACAAGACAAAAAACTTGTTGGAATTTCAGATTTAAGGAACGAGAGTAGTGATAGAAACGGGACCCGACTGGTTATTGAGCTTAAAAGAGATGCAGTACCACAGGTTGTATTAAATCAACTTTTCAAGCAGACACAACTTCAGGATACGTTTTCTGTTAACTCTGTAGCTTTAGTTGAAGGTGTTCCAAAAGTTTTATCAGTTCCAGAACTAGTAAATTATTATATAGATCACCAAATTGATGTAATTCAAAGAAGGACAAAATACAGACTTCAAAAAGCAGAAAGCAGACTACACATAGTTGAAGGACTTCTCCTTGCATTAAACAAGATTGATCAAATAATAAAGGTTATAAAATCATCAAAAGACGTAGACACTGCAAGAAAATCACTGATGACTAAATTTAAGCTTTCTGAAATACAAGCTTCTCACATTCTAGACATGCCACTTAGAAGATTAACCGCTCTTGAAATGGAAAAACTTGAAGAAGAAAAGAAAGAGCTAAAAGAAACTATAAAAGACCTTGGAGCTATCTTAAAAAGTCGAGCTAAGCAAGACAAGATACTAATAGAAGAACTAGAAGCAATAACTGAAAAATTTGGTGACGAAAGAAGGTCAAGAATTGTTCCTGATGTTGGAGAGGTTTCGATAGAAGACCTTATTGAAGATGAGGAAATCATTGTTTCAGTTTCATCTAATGGGTATGTAAAGTCAGTTCCTTCTACTTCTTACAAAAAGCAAGGAAGGGGAGGAAAGGGAGTAAAAGCAGCTTCTTCAGATGAGGACGTCATAGAACACCTACTGTCCACATCAGTACATTCCTACCTACTGTTTTTTACTGATCAAGGAAAAGTATATAGAGCCAAAGCACATGAAATTCCTAAAACAAACAGAACAGCAAGAGGCTCACTAATTCAAAATGTACTATCTATGGGTCAAGATGAGAAAGTACAAGCAATTATTGACACTAGGGATTATGAGAC
>CABYIX010000022.1 GCA_902519215.1 uncultured Candidatus Actinomarina sp.
AATTAATATCTTCGATTTGAGAATAGCTTAATCTAAGTCTTCCCATGTGTGATACATCGAAATAACCAGCTGACTGGCGTACATAATTATGTTCTTTTAATGTTCCATCATAGGAAAAAGGCATAGACCATCCAGCAAAATCTATCATTTTTGAATTTTTATTTAAATGAAATTCGTATAACGATGTAGTTTTTAATTCAGACATTAAGAAATAAATGACTCATATTCTTGGTAGGTCATACCCGAATCATCCATTTCTTTAATTTCAGCTTTAACCATCCATCCATCACCAACTGGATCATTATTAATAAGCTCTGGTTCAGCTTCTAAATTAGAATTTACTTCCGTAATAACACAGTTCATTGGTGCATATGCTTCTGCAACTGTTTTAGTTGCTTCTACCTCTACAATTGCATCTCCTTTATTAAATTCTTGACCTATTTCAGGTAATGTAATAAATACTATGTCCCCTAACTCTCCTTGCGCGAAATCAGATATGCCTACTGTAAAGTTTTCACCGTCTACTATATACCATTCATGAGTTTCAAGATATTTAGTTTCTGACATTACTCCCCCTTATTATCTTGGTTTAACAGTTGATAGACCACCATCAACATGTATGGTCTGACCAGTAACCCATTTAGCATCTGGGCTTAATAACCATTTAATAACAGGAAGTATATCATCTGTATCTCCAATTTTCGAAATAGGATGCATGTTTTTAGAGACTTCTCTTGCGGTATCTGATGATAGTATTTTTTGAGACATGTTTGAATCCATTATGCTTGGTGCAATTACATTTACTCTCAAATTATCTTTAGCGTAGGTTGCAGCTGCTGATCTAGCGAAACCCTCGATACCAGCTTTAGCAGCTGATATAGCTTCATGATTAGATAATCCTTTGGATCCAGCTACTGATGAAAAAAATATAGCGGATCCGTCTTTCATTCTTCTAGCAAAACTTGCTAATAAAAAGTAAGAAGAAAAAAGATTAGTTGTTATAACATCATTAAATTCTTCAAGTGAAGTTCCATGTAAAGGTTTTATTAATATTGAACCAATGCAATTAACCAATCCTTTAATTTCAACATCTGAATCAATAACTTTTGAGTACTCTCTTGGTTCGGGAGTACTTAAAAGATCTAAAACTTGATAATTACAGTTATATTTATTGGCTTGTGCTTTCAACTTGTCTTCATCTCTACCAATTATGAAGATATCTTCAGTTTTTGATAATTCTTCTGTTATAGCTGAACCTAAAGTTCCTGTTGATCCTGCAATAATGTACATAGTTATATATTAAGTTTTAATTTCTAATTTGATAAATTATTTGTTTTAGAAATATTACCAAACCAGTAGGCAGAGTTATGTGGTTTACGTGAATAATCATTCTTATCTACTTCTACTAAACCAAAATTCATCTTGTATCCCAAGTCCCATTCAAAATTATCAAGCACTGACCAATATAAGTAACCCATCACCTTTCCGTGTTCAGTTAAATAATGATGAACATCCGTAAGAACATCTGTTACAAATTCAATTCGCTCATTGTCATTATCGGTTGCTATTCCGTTCTCTGTAATAAATATTTCCTTATCTGGAAAAACTCTATGAATTCTTTTGAGATTATACAAAATAGCTTGGGGTCTATATTCATATCCCATTTTTGTTGTTCTGATTCCATCTGGTTCATATTCATGCCTACCTGAAAAAATATCTCGAAATCTTGGATAAATATATGTTCTAAGGATTGGTATCTTTATTTGAATCCAAGATATAGCTTTATAAAAGAAATTTGGATTTGTTCTTCTTATGCTATATGTTTGAAGAGCAATAAAGTCATCTTCGTCTGATGCATAAAGAAATTTATCTTCCATATGATACTTAATATATTCCTTTTGTAAGCTTGTATCATTATCATCCCATTCATGGAGTGCATGAGTCATGCCTACTTTTGCATCAGGATTATGTTTTTTAATAATATTCATAGACTGTTTATGAGCTGCGATAATATTGTTTGAAGCTGTTATAAATATTTTTTCGTTTTGTACACCAGGTGGAAACTTCATTTTTGATAAATAACCAAACATAGAAAAGATCCCCGGTTCATTTATTGTATTATAAAGTTTCACTTCTTTAGGCAAGTGCTGCATCATCATGTCAACATATTTTACAAATGCACTTGTCGATTTTTCTGATGCCCAAAGGCCTTCACTCATAAGCCATTCTGGAGTTGTAAAATGGTGAAATGTAATAATTGGTGTTATATCTTTTTGTAGTAATAATTTAGTTTTATCTACGTAATGATCAATTTCTAATTGTTTGAATTGACCCTCTTCAGGTTCTACCCTGCTCCACTCAATTGAAAATCTAAAGGCTTTTATTCCTAATTTAACTAATAAGTCGATGTCTTCTTTATAGTAATCATAATGCTTACATGCTTCATTACATGGTTCAGCACAAACAGAGTTATCTCGGTTCTCCCAGTGAGTCCAATCATTGTTGTAAATTCCACCCTCAACTTGATAAGAAGCTAATGCTGTACCAAATATAAAATTTTTAGGAAATTCTCTAATTGTCATACATATAAATTACATAAGTTATATAAATATAAAGAAGTTGTAATAAGAATCTTATAAAATGTTGTTGGTTTGAAAAGTATGTTCTGCCGTATGGAAGGTCATAAATCCAAACATATAAATTAGCTCCATAAATTAAAATTAAAAAAATAATCATGAGCAATGCGGCTTCTTTTCTGAATCTAGTAAGTAAAAATAATGGAATTACAATCTCTAAAACTCCAGTAAATTGATGTACCAACCTTGGGAATGGTATGAACTCAGGAACAATAGCATCGTAAAACTGTGGATTTAAAAAATGGTTAAGGCCTGCTGCAATAAAGAATATTATATAAACGTAAATTAAAACTTTAGTTATATCCACTGTTTTGCTTTGCTTATAGCTTTATTCCATTTAGATATGTAATGCGTTCTCTGACTCGTATCCATATTTGGATTCCATGTACTAGATTGAGTAATATATTCATTCAAATACTCTAGAGGTAATTCATTCAAGTATAGATAACTAGCAGCACCTGCACCTAATGCTGTTATTTCATTTAATTCTTGCGATATTACTTTTTTATTAAATATATCGGATTGGAATTGCATTAATAAGTTATTTTCAACCATACCACCATCAACTTTTACTGAATCAAATACAGTGCCAGTGTCTTTTTCCATTGATTCAAGTAATTCAAATGATTGATAAGCTACTGATTCTAAAACAGCTCGAGCAATATGGGATTTGTTAGAAAATCGTGTTAATCCTACAAGAACTCCTCTTGCAGATTCATCCCAATGGGGAGAGAATAATCCTGAGAATGCTGGTACAAAATAAACATCTCCATTGTCCTTAACGGACAGAGCTAGAGATTCAACTTCGGAACTTTCATCAATAATATTTAGATTGTCTCTTAACCATTGAACAGCAGCGCCAGCAATAGACACTGAACCTTCTAAAGCATATTGTGGTTCACTTCCCTCTCTCTGGTAAGCGACAGTACTAAGTAAACCATTGTTAGAATGTACAATATCTGCACCTGTATTGGTTAACGCAAAACATCCTGTACCATAAGTATTTTTTACTTCTCCAGAAGTTAAACAATTTTGTCCAAATAAAGAAGCTTGCTGATCTCCCAATACAGCAGTTATAGGTATGTTTTTTAGCACTGATTTATTAGTTCCATAGTTAAACATAGAAGGTTTTATTTCAGGCATTGATTCTTTAGGAATATCTAAAATATCCATTATTTTATCTATCCAATTTAAAGTCTTAAGATCCATCATTAAAGTTCTACTTGCATTTGTAACATCAGTAACATGCTTACCTGTTAGCTTATAAAGTATCCACGAGTCTATAGTTCCAAAACATAGATCATTTGCTAATCTTGCATTTTTTACCTCATTTACATTTTTTAATAACCATAAAATTTTAGAAAGTGAAAAGTATGTTGCAATAGGTAAACCTGTCTTTGAGAATTCATCGGATAATTCATCTATTTGTTTTAGCTCATCACAAATATCTTGTGTTCTTATATCCTGCCAAACTAAAGCATTATATAAAGGATCTCCAGTGGTTTTACTCCAGGCAAGTGTTGTTTCGCGTTGATTTGTGATTCCAATACTAGATATTTGACTAATTGGAAATTTATTATCTACTTCTGCAATACAATTTTTTACTGATTCCCATATTTCAATAGGATCATGCTCTACTGAGACTTTATCCGGTAAATATTGTTTTAATTCTTGTTGATGTTCAGAAACAACTTTTCCTTTTTCGTCAAAAACAATAAATCTTGTACTCGTTGTTCCTTGATCTATGGAAGCGAAATATTTCATAAGTTATATTTTAAATTTTCAAAATTAGATATGTCTACTAAAAGTACTTATATTCCATTTTGAGATCCAAAGGGTCCAATTATAGTTCCCATGATAAATCCATAAGTAAAACCATAAAAAAACCCTATTTTTAAGTATTTGATAGTTTCTTTTCTAAATTCGATATTTCCATCCTGATTAAATCTAAATTTAAAGCGATATTTTTGAGAGAACGTATGTCTGAAAACTGGATATAGGTAGAAAATAAATCCAATACCAATTCCAGATAATAAACCTTCAATCAGTCTTGAAAGTGCTTCTTCTAACATTATTCCAATTTAATAAAGTAATAAAATTAAAGAGATGCACTAAAGTGACTAAATATGGAATACCTTTACGAAGAATCAACTGTTTATCTAATTTTATTTGTAGTTGCTTTCTTCGCTTCCCTCATTGACTCTATAGCTGGAGGTGGTGGATTATTAACTACTCCATCTATGCTTTTAGTTGGAATATCACCACTAAATGTATTGGCAACAAATAAATTTCAGTCATGTTTTGGAACATTTACATCTACATACAATTATTACAAAAATGGACTACTTGTTGAAAAGAACAAAAAATTTTATTTTATATTGTCATTTGTAGGATCAAGTATTGGCACATTACTAGTTAGTAGGATTTCAAATCAAACTTTGGAGTCAATTATTCCCATTTTATTAATTGGTGCAGCAGTTTTTTTTATTACTAACAAAGGACCTAGTGGAGTATCCAGAAATCAAAACTTACTTATATTTTTTAATCTTTTTGTATTTGCAATAGGTTTTTATGATGGATTTTTTGGGCCAGGTACAGGTTCTTTTTTTGTATTAGCCTTCATCATCATTAAAGGAGCAAACATTATGCAAGCAACTGCGATAACTAAATTGCTTAATTTTGCTTCAAATTTTGCTGCCTTTATAATTTTTGCATTTCAAGGTTACGTCATATGGTATTTGGGATTAACAATGGCAGTTGCACAAATTGCTGGTGCATATACAGGGTCTAAATTTGCAATAAAAAATGGAGAAAAAGTTGTTCGTCCGGTTCTAGTGATAGTGTCAATACTTTTATCTATAAGAATTCTTCTAGGATAAAAAAAACCGGTAGACGTGCTACCGGTCGTAAAACAATTTTAACCTTTATCTATTTAAGATTCTCAGCTGATGTTTTTCCGTTATTTTCTACTAAGTCGTACTCTACTTCTTGACCTTCATCAAGATCCTGCATACCTGCACTTTTAACAGCTGAGATATGTACAAATACGTCATCGCCGCCTTCTTCGGCTTCGATAAATCCGTATCCTTTAGTGGAGTTAAACCATTTCACTTTGCCTTTCGGCATATTTCTCCTTAATTATCGTCATGTCTTTTAAAAAGACATATTAACTATACATATATTGAGATATAAAATAACTTATTAAATGAATTTATTCTTCCTTTATTTTTATTCATTCGTAGCAATTATTTATTTTTAAAATAAACGAAGTAACATAATCGTACTCCAAGAAACGAAAATATAGCAGCAAGAACTACTTGAGTTGGAGTGTAGGTGGAACGAAATAAATGAAATGCTGGCCAAGATACAGCTAGGAGAGCGAAAAAACCACCTAAATCTTTTTTATATTTCATTATTTATATATATTACCCTTTTGTAAAGAACTGTAACAAGCATTAATTAAGTTTTGACATCTTTTACTTATTAAATACTCTCCGCCTAATTTATTAACCATGTAGCCAAAGGACATCTTACAATCAGGATCAGCAAAAGTAGCACTACTGCCTCCAAATCCAACATGGCCGAATGCATTTGGCCCAATGATAAACGATCCGCCTTCACCTTCGAATTTCCTTCGGTTGTCCATGTGTAACATGAATCCCTCTGAAAAACTTGTTGGTAACATTAACATTTTGTCTATACCTGGGACAGAATGTAATTGACTCAGCCTTTGTACTCCACCTTTAGATAGAAGCTTTCCGTTATTTTGTGCAAGAGGAGAAAGCATACCAGCTAAAGAACGAGCATTTGTTATTCCACCTACACCCCCAATTTCAGCTTTATAGGTTTCGACAGAATTGTAATCATATCCACCAGTATTTGTTAGTGACAATCTTTGCATCGAATCAGGATCTGTTCTAAAAGCTTCTGCAAAACCACTTGGTTTATCTGATGCAGAGGAAGTAAATGGTTTTACTTTAGCTACCCTATCAACTTCCTTTTGAGGTAAACCAATCCAATATTCTAAGTTATATGGCTTACTAACTTCATCTTCAAAGAAATTTCCAAGAGATTTTCCTGTAATTCTTCTAATTAATTCTCCAATTAACCACCCAGTTGTCATCATATGGTATCCAGTTTCATCTCCAGGGTTCCAGAATGGTTTTTCATTTTCAAGTAAACCTACCATGTATTCCCAGTCATAAAAACCACCATCTTGAACAGGTGTTTTAATTGCAGGTAATCCGGCTGTGTGGTTTAAAATCATACCTACGGTTGTTTCTTCTTTTCCATTCCTCCCATACTCAGGCCAGTATTTAACAACCTTATCTTCAGGGTGTAATTCTTCTCTATCAATTAATAAATGGGCACAAAGAGCAAGGGCTGCTTTAGTACTAGAAAAGGCAACTGATAGTGTGTCTTCATTCCACTGTTCTGTTCTTTGCTCGGTGGTATGTCCACCCCATATATCTACTGTCGTTTCACCATCAACAACAACACACAATGAGGACCCTATTTCACTGTATTTGTCAAAATTCTCAGCAAATACTTCTACAACTTGTTGGAAGTCCCCATGACACTGTCCATTTATTTGTACCGAATTTTTATATTGAACTTCAACTCTTTTCATAATTTTATCCTACAGGTCAAGATTTAGATTTTCATGAATAGTAGCTACTAACAAGTATTCGAGTTATACAATGTTTCAGGTTACTGTTCGTTGTTTGGGAGTTAAAAATGAAAAAAAATCTAAATATTTTTCAAATAATGTGGGTTCATATGTTGGATTAGGTACTGCAATTGGTACAGCTATGCACGCTGCTACTAGTGAACCAACCTGGATAGCTGTAGGTGCCGCATTGGGTGCTGCTCTAAGCTGGCGTGGAAAAGGTTAAAAAGTAAAAATATTAACTTTTGAATAATTAAGCTCTTCTAAACTTGGTTTAGCTGCCTCAGAAATCATTTTTGGAGGTCCACACAACAGAATTAAAGTTTCATCAGTATTTTGTGGCATCGTTTCTGCAAGCATTTTGGTGTTTATATGGCCTGTATATCCTGTCCAATTATCATTTGCTTCACTAATAGTATAAAAATACTTATATTGATCAGAAAATTCTTCTTGTCTATTTTCTAATTTATCTCGTAAGATAATATCTTCTTCACTTTTATTAGCAAAAAGAAGATGTATATTTGTTGAATCGTTTTCACCGCCAAGGATACTTCTAATTATTGGAATCATAGGCGTAATTCCTGAACCACCAGCAATCATACCAATATTCTTATAAGTTTTTGATATCAGTTCACCACCTTGAGACTTTAATTGTCTTATTTGAAATTCTCCGTTACCAATATAAGATAATCTTCCATTAGGACCTTTAAATTTAAATGTATCTCCAATCGAAAGTTCATCTACTTTTTGTGACATAAACCCACCTTCAGGAAAGTCGGGATGTTCATTTTTTTTATAAATTTTTATAACAAAATCAACATAACCAACATTGCTATTAGTAGAAACAGGTGTATAGGACCTCGATACATGTTCACCGTCCTCATTTTCTGAAATAAGAGATAGATGCTTTCCAACAGGTAATCCTAGAACATCATTTTTATTAGGAAGTTTGAATCTAAATCTACTTGTATCAGGTGTCAGTTCAACTTTTTCTTCTAAAACTAATTCAAAAATATCTTCATGTTTATCTAAAAACGTTTCCATCTATCAACAATATATAAATTTATGAAAAAACATAAATTTTTAAACAATAAAATTTTGTATTTATAGATAAAATTTAATAAATTATGGATTTTTAATATATAAAAATCCGAAATTATTTGGTCCTTTTGAGCCTTTAGAGTCTGTATCTGAAAAAATAATATATCCACCATCAGACGTTACGTCAATAAATTCTCCAGCATCATTTCCTCTGTCATACCCTCCACCAAAAACATTAATGGACAACATGTTCCCATCTTTATCAAATTCAGATAACAGAACTTTCCAGTCATCAGAAGTTCCATTTGGATGACCTGTTCCAAAATAGTCCGAGTGATCACCAGTTCCACCTGTAACAACAAAACCTCCATCAAGGGTCTCTCTCACGCCATAACACTCATCAAGCATGTACTTTGGGTCATAACCTCTTGGATTTCCAAAGATATTTTTCCAAACTTCATTACCTTGATCGTCTATTAGCATAACTATACAATCCCAATTGGCAGTTTGATAACCTGTAGTGTGGCCTGTAAAAACTACATAATCATTATCTGTAATATCCATATCAAACAACTGGACGTTATTGTTACCTCCATACAATTTTGTTGAAAGCGTATTTCCTTCTGAGTCAAGATAATGCATAGATGCATTAAGGCCAGCATCAACCCACTCTACAGAACCAACTACAAAGCCACCTTTTGAATTTTTTTTCACTTTAGTACCCTGCATAGCAGATAAGTCTCTATCCCAAATTACTTCTCCAGTTGTTGATATTTTTGTAATGAAACCTTTAGAGCCATCAGAAATAAACAAAAACCCTTCTTCTTCTCCCTGCTTGTATCCAGTTACAACCATATCGTCATTATCGAGAACTTCGATACCCCTAATACCTCCAACACCATTATGTGAAAATATTTTCTGCCATACAATATTTCCATTAAAATCAAGTTTAACTATTGCACTTTTTTGATAACCATCTTTGAAAAGTCCACCACTAGCTACATATCCATCGGACAATTCATTTACTGCGTAACCTACATCAAACTTGCCAGCAGTTCCTATAATCGTTTGCCATGTTTCTTTACCATTTGAATCAGTTTTCAAAATGAACATGTCTGTAAATCCTGTTGGGTCTTCTTCTTTTTCCCAATGATGACCGATAGCTATAAACCCACCATCTGATGTCTGCATACCTTCATGTACGTGCTCTTCACGATCTGTTCCTTGGCCGATATACCATCCAGTACTTGTTGATGAAGAGGTGTCAAAATATGTTGTTCC
>CABYIX010000023.1 GCA_902519215.1 uncultured Candidatus Actinomarina sp.
AATAGTAATTGACGATATAGAAGCACTAAATTATGCAAGAGAAATAGATAGTTCATTAAACATAAATGTTCATAGGGTTGGGGCTCTTTCAAAAGGTCTTAGCGGAAAAGAGTTAGTAGATTTTAAGTCATTTATTCTAAATGGAATTACAATCTTTTCAGATGATGGCAAATCTTTAATAGAAGATAAATTAGCCGATCAGGCATTCAAGATAGTTTCTGAACTAGGTGGTGCAATTTTTCAACACTGTGAAAAAAGCTGCTTCTCAAATCCTGGTGATATAGCTCCACCCAGTAATTTAAGTGAACTAATATTAATTCCCGAGTCTGAGGAATTTGAAATACTTAAAAGGGACCTTGAATTAGTTGAGAAATATAATACTAAATATCATGCTCAACACCTTTCTTCGAAGAAGAGTGTTGATTTAATTGAACAGGCAAAAAATAAACAATTACCAGTGACTGCTGAAGTAACTCCCCATCATTTACTAATCAATAATGAAAATTTAGATACAACAAGTGGAACATACAAAATGTATCCTCCAATTCGTTCTGAAGAAGATAGGCAATCTCTCATCAATGGTCTTAAGACTGGAATAATTGATACTATCGCAACTGATCATGCACCGCATCCTGAAGTTACTAAGAATGTAAAATTTAAAAAAGCAGCTAGAGGTGTTGTGGGGCTTGAATCTGCTTTTCCAGTTCTATATTCTTCAAACATTTTTACATTAGATGAATTAAAAATATTCCTAGTAGAGAAGCCCAGAGAAATTTTAAAGAATCTAGGTTATGAAATAAATGAGCCATTTAATAATAAGTGGAATGAAGTAACTGAATTATTTCATACTAAATCTGAATATAAAAATTCAGCATTTGAAAATTGTGAAGTAAGTATTAAGAAAGTTGATTTATATGTATAAAAAAACCTTACTTGTAAATAAACATGGAGATGAATTTACTGGTTGGTCAGAATATTCTTTTAAACCAGCAACAGGTGAATTGATTTTCAATACAGCAATGACAGGTTTCGTTGAAATCTTAAGTGATCCGTCATATATAAATCAAATTGTAACCTTTACCTCTTCTCATGTAGGAAATTATGGTCTATCGGAAATAGATTTTGAATCGAATAAACCAAAGATTCAAGCTGCCGTAGGAAATACATTTAGTCATTCTCCCTCTTCATGGAGATCGGAAAAAGCTCTTACTTCATGGTTAGCTGAATATGAGATTCCATTCAGTGGAGGGTTTGATGTAAGAGCGATCACTAAATACCTGCGTGATCATGGAACTAGCATGTATGCTTTGGGTGTAGACATTGATAAAAACGATTTGCTTGAATTACTTAATTCTGCGACAAACATTTTAGGAGATGACTCTGCCTTAACAGCTGGAAATTTAGACATCAGTAGCAATGCACCAGAGGGGAAGGTTGGCATATTAGATCTAGGTGCCAAAAAAAGTATTGTAAATGTCTTAGAAAATTTAAACTATCAGGTTGTTGCTATAAAACCAGATTCGTCTGCAGAAGATATTCTATCAATGAATCTAAAAGGGCTTTTAATTTCAAATGGACCAGGTGATCCAAGATCTCTTATAAATGTAATAAAAATGATAAATAACTTAATAGGTAAAATACCGATATTTGGAATTTGTTTAGGTCATCAAATATTAAGCCTTGCCTGTGGACTAAAGGTAAATAAATTGGAGTTTGGACATCATGGTTCTAATCATCCTGTAAAAATCAAGGGTATTAAAAAAGCATTAATAACTGCCCAAAATCATGGATTTGCAGTAGAAGAATTTGGTGAAAGTTTAATACACAAGGATTTTGGAAATATAGAAAATTATGCAAGTAATTTAAATGATGGGAGTAACGAAGGTATTAGCCTATGGGATTCAATGGCGTACTCTGTTCAGTTCCATCCTGAATCTGGTCCAGGAACATCTGATGGATTACAAATATTTAACCCTTTTGTTGAAATGATGGAAGAACAGTATGCCAAAAAATAAAGAAATAAAGAGCATTCTAATTATTGGATCAGGGCCCATAGTGATTGGTCAAGCATGTGAATTTGACTACTCAGGATCACAAGCTGCCAAAGCTTTAAAAAATGAAGGGTACAGAATTATATTAGTAAACTCGAATCCAGCAACAATAATGACAGACCCAAAAATGGCAGATGCAACATACATAGAGCCATTAACATTTGAATTTCTCAAAAAAATAATAGAAATTGAAAAACCTGATGCTGTTTTACCAACTTTAGGGGGTCAAACAGCACTGAATCTAGCAATGGAACTAGATGAGAGTAACATTTTCGCACAAAATAATATACAACTATTAGGAGCCTCAGCAAAATCTATTGAAGTTGCAGAAAATCGATGGAAATTTAAAAACGCAATGGAAAATGTTGGTATTAAAACCCTCAAAGCTGAGTATGTCAAATCTATTGAAGAGGGAATTAATATTAGTAAGAAAATAGGATATCCTCTTATGCTTAGGCCTTCATATATTCTTGGAGGTGGTGGAACTGGATTAGTACAAAGTGAAAAAGATTTAAATAGAAAACTAAAAGAAGCATTCAATGCATCTCCTACACAAGAGGTGTTGATTGAGGAATCTGTTTATGGATGGAAAGAATTTGAGCTTGAAGTCATGAGAGATCAGGATGGTAATGGAGTAATTGTTTGTGGAATCGAAAACTTTGACCCTATGGGAGTTCATACAGGTGACTCTATAACTATTGCGCCGATACAAACCTTATCTGATAAGGAGTATCAAGAGATGAGAGATGAAGCATTGCTCTGTCTCGATACTATAGGCATAGCAACAGGTGGCAGTAATGTACAATTTGCTGTTAATCCACTAAATGGTGAAAGAAGAATAATTGAAATGAATCCAAGAGTTTCCAGGTCGTCAGCTCTTGCATCTAAAGCCACAGGATTTCCAATTGCCAAATTTGCAGCATTACTTGCAGTAGGATATAACTTAACAGAACTTAAAAATGATATCACTGGCTCTACTCCAGCTAGCTTTGAGCCTGTTCAGGATTATGTTGTTGTGAAAATTCCCAGATTTGACTTTCCAAAATTTCCATCTACAGATGATGTACTAGGAACATCGATGCAAAGTGTGGGTGAAGTAATGTCAATAGCATCAACATTCACAGAAAGTTTAACAAAAGCTATTAGATCTCTCGAAATTGGGAAAACTGGAATAAGAAATATAGATAATCGTTTTATTAATTTATCAAAAGCACACTTAGAAGAAGAAATAAAGACTCCTAGACCAAGAAGAATATTTGCAATCCTTGAAGGAATACGCAGAAATTGGGATATCGAAAAAATAGCGGATCTTTCAAATATTGACATATGGTTTTTAAATGAAATAGAAAAAAGTTTTAATGCTACTCCCGAATCAACCCCTACATCAATACTGAAAATGCTAGGTTGGACAGATGAGGATCTAGATGCAAAAGATAAAAAAAATAGTCTTAAAGATAATAGAGTTTATAAATTAGTCGATACTTGCTCTGCTGAGTTTGAATCGAAAACTCCATACCTCTACTCTACTAATGGATCAGAAGATGACGATAGTGCTTCAAATAACAAAAAGGTGGTTGTTATTGGCTCGGGTCCAAACAGAATTGGCCAAGGAATTGAGTTTGATTACTGTTGTGTTCATGGAGTTGAATCATTAAAAGAAAACAAATATGAATCTATAATGATAAATTCTAATCCTGAGACTGTATCTACTGATTATGACACAGCTGACAAGCTTTATTTTGAGCCTCTTTCGTGGGATGAAGTTAGTTCAGTACTAAAGAGAGAACAACCTGATTCAGTAATTATTCAACTTGGTGGACAGACTCCACTAAAACTTGCAAAAAAAATACACGAATCTGGATATAATATTGCAGGTTCATCACTAGAGGTTATTGATGCAACAGAAGATCGTAATTTATTTCAAAAACTTTGTGAATCACAAGATATCAATCAACCAATTTCCCAAATAGCTTCAAATGAAAATGAGCTTATAGATTCTGTTAATGAAATTGGATACCCAGTGCTGTTAAGACCGAGCTATGTATTAGGCGGAAGAGCAATGAGAGTAGTACAAAATGATGCTGAACTAAAAAATTATCTTTCAATATTAGCAAGCGCAGATGAAGATGGTAACCCTTTTAATTCTGGTCCCCTACTTGTTGATCAATTCTTAACAGATACTGTAGAGGTGGATGTAGATTTAATCTCTGATGGCAAGGATGTCTTCATAGCTGGAGTGCTTGAACACCTAGAGCCAGCGGGTGTGCATAGTGGAGATTCAACAGCAGTCCTTCCACCTTTTAGTATTGACAAAAAAATTATTAATGAGATTGAGCAAAAAAGTATACAACTAGCAAAAGCTTTAAATGTTAAAGGGCTTTTAAATATTCAATTTGCGGTTAAAGAAGGTACGCTATATATCTTAGAAGCAAACCCTAGGGCCTCAAGAACAATGCCTTTTGTTGCGAAGGTAACTGGAAATCAAATAATTAAGGCGGGTACCTTATTAATGCTTGGCCATTCTTTGGATTTTGTAAAAAAAGAAACTGATTATTTGGATGGTTCAACAAAAAAAATAGCTATTAAAAAAGCAATTTTTCCATGGTCAAGATTTCCTGCAGAAGATACAATGCTAGGTCCTGAAATGAAAGCGACTGGTGAGGTTTTAGGAATTGGATCAAATTTTGGCACTGCGCTTAATAAAGCTTATGCTGCAGCTGGAGTTTTAATTAATAAAAAACAAAAAGGTGTCTTTATATCACTAAGTGACAAAGAAAAACCAAACTTTGTTGAGATTGCTAAAAATTATTCTGAATTGGGTTTTAAAATTTTTGCAACTGAAGGGACTGGAGCTTATCTAGGAAAACATAATATATCTTCAACAATTGTCGGTAGAGCAAATGATAAATCACCAACCTCTCTTACGATTATTCAAGAAAATTTAGTTTCATTAGTTATCAATACCCCAACATTTGCAAATGAATATACAGATGGTTGGAAAATTAGAAGACTATCTCACGAGACAGGAGTTGCTGTAGTCTCGTCAGTTAGGGAAGCCCAAGCTTTTATGAAAGCATTTTCGGAACAAGAAAATACGTTAGATGATATGGAGGCAATACAAAGTGTCAGTTAAACCAATATTTTTTGCATTAGATGGCAAATCGTTGAATGAATTTGAATTTGAATTAAAAAAATTAAAAAATAAAATTTATGGAGTAAAAGTAGGCCTTGAAATGTTTATATCAGAAGGTCCTAAAGTTGTAACTCATCTTAAAAATGAGGGTTGGAATGTATTCCTAGATTTAAAACTTCACGACATTCCTAATACCGTAAAGGAAGCAACAAAAAGTGCGGGAAATCTAGGAGCTGATTACTTAACTATTCACATTTCATCCTCTAAAGAGGCTCTGTATGAAGCATCAGTAAATAAAAATGAAAGCTTAAAATTACTAGGAGTCAGCTCAGCTCTTACTAGCAAAGCCATCGATAAAGAAACAAGTGAGAGGGTGCACTTAGAATTTGAATTAGCAAAAGAATCAAACGTAGATGGAGTAATTTGCCCACCATCAGAAATAACTAAATCACTTAATATTTTTGATTTAATTGTAAGTCCAGGTATTAGATTAAAAGATGATTTATCAAATGACCAAAAAAATATAACTACACCAGAAAAAGCAATAGCTGATGGGGCTTCTTATATTGTTATGGGTAGATCTATTAGAAATAATCTTGACTATGTAATAAATGAATTAAACATATGAAAAAATTTATTGCTGCACCTTTTGGTAATTATATAAAAACTAAGAATACGATTTCTGTTTCTGGTAGCTGGACTGTGGATAAAAGAACTGGGCGAATCATTCAAATTGCTAAAACTTTACGTTATACAAAAAAGGGGTGGATAAACAAAATTGGACTTAGAAATCCTGGAGTTGAATTTGGGATTACTAAATATAGAGAGGATGAAGTATTTTCCATCGCAGGAATTGAAAAAGAGGATTGGAAAATATTTGCTGAAAAAATACCAAAAAATTTTAATATTGAAATCAATATGTCATGCCCTAATATAGATGAACACTATACAGAGGGTATTGAAGAATTTGCTCCAGATACAAGAGAATGGTTTATAGGTAAAATTTCACCTATTACAACTTTTAAAGAATTAGACAATTTCATTGAAACGTTTAAGTTTAAACAAATTCATGCATGTAATACCCTTCCTGTTGACAGGGGTGGCCTAAGTGGAAAAGAATTAATACCTTATACAACAAAATTTATAAAATACTTAAAATCTAATTTTCCCAAAATAGAGATTATTGCAGGTGGGGGCATAGATTCTATTGAAGATATAGAGTATTATAAAAATATTGGAGCAGATCATGTTAGTTTTGGAACTGTTTGTTTTAATCCATTAAAATTAAGAAAGTTGATATGAATTTATTCATAAAAGAAGATTTTATTTCTCACGCTGGGCTTCCTTTAACATGGAAAGTAGAGTGCGATGCTCTAACAGATGGTGATTATGATGCTCTGGCAAAAATTGTGAGTGAGAGATTAACCTTCAGAGATGTTAAAGGAATTCCAAGAGGTGGAATACCATTTGAAAAAGCATTAAAGCCTTACTGTACTAATAATGAACAAGATCCTTTATTAATAGCTGATGATGTTTACACTACTGGAACTTCTATGAGAGAAGTTTATGAAGAGGGAGCTATTGGCATAGTTGTATTTGCCAGAAATAAGATTAAAGACGACTGGATACAGGCTATTTGGCAGATATCAATTTAGTCTTCTAATTTATTTATTCTTCTTTGATATTTCTCTTCGTTTGACATTTCTGAATTCAAAAAACTTAATACTATTTTTAAAGAGTCGGCTTTAGTTACATTGTTTGACCCTAAACATAAAACATTTACATTATTGTGTTCCACACTCTGTATTGCCATATCTTCATTAGTTACATTTGAAGCTCTAATCCCTTTGATTTTATTTGCAGCAATTGACATACCAACACCACTACCACAAATAAGTAAGCCCCTAAAAGATGTATCGTGTAAGACAAAGTCACAAACTTTTGAAGCAAAGTCTGGAAAATCACAACTTTCTTCATCATTTGTGCCAAAATCTTTTAAATTTAACTCTTTAAGATTTTCAACTAAAAACTGCTTTAGTTTATAACCTGCATGATCAGAAGCGATTGCAAGATTTTTTTTCATCAAATTAATTTTTTTAAATTTAGTAAATCATCTATTTCAGATTCAGATAGTAGCTCTCTTTCTAACAAAACCTCTTTGATAGTTTTATTAGTGGACATAGATTCTTTAGCGATTTCAGCTGCTGTATCATATCCCAGTTTTGGAACTAAAGCAGTCACTAAAATTGGATTTTTCTGAGTATTTGATTCCATTTTTTCTGTATTAGGTTCTAATCCTATTAATAATTTTTCGTTAAATACCTTTATGGCATTAGTTAACAATTCAATACTTTCTAACACATTATGTGCCATTACAGGCAACATAGTATTTAACTCAAAATTTCCATTAGTCCCTGAAAATGTAACAGCTACATCATTTCCAATGACTTGAGCACAAACTTGCATCATCATTTCAGGAATTACAGGATTAACTTTGCCAGGCATTATTGAAGATCCTGGTTGTAATGCTGGAATTTTTAATTCATTTAATCCAGATATAGGCCCACTTCCCATCCATCTAATATCATTAGAAATTTTAAATAATGATGAAGCCAATGTCTTTAAAGTTCCTGAAAGTTGAACTATTTCATCACGTGAACCCTGTCTTGAGAAATGATTGTCAGCTTCTTGAAAATTAATATTTAATGCCTTCTGTAATTCACCAGCAACATCAGAACCAAAACCATTAGGTGCGTTTATACCACTTCCAACAGCAGTCCCGCCAATAGGAAGTTCGCTAACGCTCTGAAGAGAATTCTCAATATCTCTTATCCTGCTCTCAATTAAATTTGCATAACCCTCAAATTCTTGTCCAAGAGTAACTGGAGTGGCATCCATTAAATGTGTTCTACCATTTTTATAAACTTCAGCCCAATCTTTGGCTTTGCTGTTAAAAGTTTCATTCATATTATTTAAATAAGTTAACAAACCACCATCTTCTTTAATAGAGAGCAACGATGCAAGGTTTGTAGCTGTAGGTATAACATCATTTGATGATTGGCTCATATTTACATGATCATTTGGATGAACTTCTGTATCAATTTTTTCTGAGGCTAAGTTTGCAATTACTTCATTTATATTCATATTTGTTGATGTTCCAGATCCTGTTTGAAAAATATCAACAACAAAATCTTTATCGTGCTTTCCATCTATTACTTCTTGTGCGCTGTCAACTATTGCTTTTGACAATTTACTATCAATTAAGTTATTTTTTTCATTTACAACTGCACAAGCTTTTTTAATCTCTCCAAGAGATCTAATAAATACCCTTGAAAAACGTAAATTTGAAATTGGGAAATTATCAGTAGCTCTTG
>CABYIX010000024.1 GCA_902519215.1 uncultured Candidatus Actinomarina sp.
GAAATTATTTTATTAAATTTCTTAATCATCCCACTCCTCATTTTTTAGCTCTTCTGGCATTATTTCCTCACAAGCTTGCCATGTCTGAACAATTGGATCATCTT
Organism: uncultured Candidatus Actinomarina sp.; assembly: GCA_902519215.1. GTDB lineage: Bacteria > Actinomycetota > Acidimicrobiia > Actinomarinales > Actinomarinaceae > Actinomarina. The sequence continues at coordinate 105 of CABYIX010000024.1, forward strand.
CACTAAAATCCCATTCTTCAGTGGTGTATGCGTCAAGATTTACGTTTCTATTAAAGTAATTAGGGTCAGGAACCTTGGGGTATCCATTCTCTCTAAAACACTTAGCAATAAAAAGAGAGCTGTCCAATTCTTTTGCAACTTGTGCGGGGTCTTCAAATTGATTCTCATCAGCAACGCCCCATAAATTATATTTCAATGCACATTCTTCGATTATGCTCCAGAGTTCTTCAGCCTCTTGTTCGGTTATTGTTTCAAAATACGATGCAATGGTTGTGTAGAGGTCTAGGAAGTTTTTAGGTTCTTTAAATTTATAGCCAGATTCATTTACGCATTGAACAAGGACTAGTGGTGCATCTTCATCTGAAATTTCTTCTCTATCGTCTGACAGCTCAACACCCAAAGCAATTGCTTCTTTTCCTTTGTCGGTATCAGCAACTGAAACAACAGATTTTTCTTCTTGTTGGGTGAAAGAACAAGCTGTTAGTAGTATCAGTATTATTGACGATTTTTTATACATATAAAAGTATAAATAATATGTAGTTTTATCCTCCACCTTGTTCTGGTGGTTCAAGTCCAAGATCATCAAAACATTCTCCAGCAGCTTCTCTAATTTGATCTTCTAAATATTGGCCAGACTGTACTAATCCAACAAGTATTGGTCTAAGAGGCCTGTCTACACTCGGGTCTTCAACCTCTATGCCTTTTCCTCTTAAGCATTGAGCAAATTCAAGCTCTGTATCCAACCTATCTGCAATATCTTCTGGGTTTTCAAAGTCTGCGTTATCTCCCAAAGGAATATTATTTTCTTCTGCGCATGTTTGTATAGTCTGAAAAAGCTCTGCTCTTCCTCTTTCATCAGCTGCAAGAAATATCGGAGTTAAAATACTCCTTAAGTCATCATTATTTTTTGGATCTTGAACATCATATCCACTATCTCTTAAGCACCTAGCTAACAAAAGCTGTGCGTCTTCCGGTGTTAAAGTTTCTTCAACAACACTTTCTAGGACAGTTGTTACTGTAGTGTCTGTCGATAAGTCTTGAGTGGAAACTACACCTTGAGAATCATTTGACGCAGAACATGCTGAAGAGATAATAAACATCAGGATTATTAAACTCTTATTTTTCATATTCTGATTCACCATATCCACATTCTTTTAAAAGTGGAGTAATTTCATCTTTTGATTTAGTTAACCCACTTAAGTCAAGTTTAGGTTCTTGTTGACTTGGGTCTGGAACATTTATACCCTTTTCTCTTAAGCATTTAGCTAATTCGAGGTTTTGATCATATAATTTTACAAGCTCCTCTGGGTTTGAGGAAGACGAATCTGACCAAAGGTTATATTTGTTTATACAGTAGTTAACATCTTCCCCTAGCTGTAATTCTTCATCTTTACTATTGCTTAACTGACCAATGTTTGTTTTTAAATCTTCTATATCAAATGGAGTTACTAGGTTATAACCCTTTTCTTCATTTAAACACTTAGTCAAAACAATTGGATAGTCCTCTTCAGTTATTACTAAAGTAGTAGTTGTGTCGTCTGATAGAGAAGCTATTCCACTACCGCTAGGGGTTGAACAAAAACTTAGAAAAAGAATAAAAAATAATAAATTCACTTTTTTCATTTTTACTTATTTCTTAGACCAAACAGTGGTCTCAATGGTTTGATGTTTTTTATAGCATGATAAATAGTTAGAGATAAGAAACAAATTAAGAATAAAGCAATTGGAAATTTTATTACTGGATGGATATTTATACCAGAAAAATAATACATTACCGCCATTTGTACTGGTAGGTGAACAATATAAACGGGATAAACTGCTGTCTTGTAGTAAGTAAGTTGTGGGGAGTCCTTATTAAGATAAACGGCCCCCAGCCCAAGCATCAAAAATATAAAATTGAATGATTCAAAAGAGATTAAACGATTATCCAAGGAAAAGCCGTCTTCAAAGTTGTTAAAAAATCTGTAAAAGTAAAATGCAAACCCCACAAAGAGATGAATTTTCCAATTTCGTTTATTTGATTCCCAAAAAACCTCGCCTTGGGAAACTAAAAGGACTCCAAGTAAAAACCAGATAAAGCCTAGTAAAAAACCGTGGTTTGTGTTTGCATACTCTTGATAAGATCTTCCATAGTTAACTGCTTGGGAATAGGCAGTGGTGTTTAATAAGTGGCCTTCAAGGATAACCGGAATTGAAAAAACAAAAACTCCACCTGGCATGTTTAAAATTTTTGAAAATATAGTTTCCTTTTCTGCTTTGTTTGAAACTAGATTTAAAAATGGAATCAAAACAATGCAATAAATAAATATATTTTTTAAAAACCATAAATGAACGCCGTCAAATATTGTAATAAAACCTAGCCAAAAATACTCGTCTGACCAACCTTCGTAAAAAGTAAAAGCAATTGCAAGTGATGCGGCACCGAAGGTTACCGAACCAAAGATGTAAGGAACGATTAATATTTTTATTCTTTCTTTAAACATTTCTATTTTTGTTCGTCTTTGAAAAGCTAGTCTTAAGGCAATTCCCGAAATCAGAAACACCAGAGGTATTCTCCATGAATTCATTACGCTTAATATGACCCAGATGCCGTCGTTAAATCTTTTGTTTTGCACAAACGCAATGTAAGGGGCAACGGAGCTAAACGAAATTCCAAGATGATAAAAGATAAGAAGGAACATTGCTATAGATCGCAACGCGTCAATATCGTATCTTCTTTGATTCATATGAACAATATTAACCCTTAAGAATTTCTTAATTAAACTTCAGTTTAGCTTTAAGTTCATCCGTAATGGGTGTTGGCTTCATTGTTATTTGATCAGTGTAGACATGAACAGCCTCACAAGAGCTTACTAATTCCCCTGTTTCTTTTAAAAACATTCCCATAATCCAGGTCATGCTTGAGTTTCCTATTTTTTTTACTTTTACGCCAATTTCTATATTTTGATCAAAGTAAAGGGGTTTGTTGTACTGAACTAAGACCTGTACAGTGTGAAAATCTTTTTTTGTCTCTTCGATGTCGCTCAAATATTCATAATTTACATGCTTAAAGTAGGCGGTAATTGCTTGATCGAAAAATGCTACATGGTTGGCATTGTGCATTACCCCTTGGGGATCAAGTTCATAATATCGAACAGTTGCTTCCCAAAAAACATCGAATTCATCTTTTGAAAGTGTAATTTTTGACATTTAAACAAATATTTGTGTTTTTGGTTCTATTCCGCCAGTTAGCGGCATTGCGTATTCGAAAAAATTATTCGTAACATATGGTTTTTTTTCGTCTAAAAATTCCCGAGGCATGTCTTTTGTGTGTTTAGCAACTTTGCTCAACTCTACAACATCAACATCGCAGTGGTATGTTTCTGACAGTTGTCTTTTAAGAACTACCGACCCACTCTGTAAATTTTTTGAAGCAACAACAGCATGCTGTCCAACCCTCTCTGCTTCTTCAGCATCTACATCGGATACATCAGCTAAAAATGATCTCTGTAAATAACCAAAGGTGTCAGCCCTAACCCTTGCTCCATCAATATATTCTGAAACTATATTTGTTAATGTATCTCCTAGTGCACCTGAGCCTGAGAGTTGGATGTTCCCATGACTATCTTTTTTTCCTGCTAGACCAGAGCCTGTTTCGCTAGCATAGGTTTGAAGAAAATACTCACCCTCTTCATTGTGAATCCCTTCAGAGACAGCCACCACACATCTTCCAAGTGAGTCATATACTTCTTTTACTTCTTTTAAAAAGTTATCAATTTTAAATACTTTTTCAGGAACGTAAACTAAGTGCGGCCCATCGTCTTCGGTAGATTTACCTAGGGTGCTCGCAGCAGTAAGCCAACCTGCATGCCTGCCCATTAAAACATTTATTTTAATTCCCCTTAGGCTCCTATTGTCTGCATCGTCACCCTGAAAAGCGTGTGCTACAAATCGAGCTGCTGAACCGTAACCAGGACAGTGGTCTGTTTCAAGTAAATCATTATCAATTGTTTTAGGTATATGAAATGCCTTCATCTCATACCCAATTGACTTAGCCCCTTCAGAGACAAGGTTTGCTGTTTCAGCAGAATCATTACCTCCTATATAAAAGAAATTTCTAATATTTTCTTTTTCAAATATTGAAACAAGCTTTTCTATATCGGAGTCTGTAGGTTTTTTTCTAACAGACCCTAAAGCTGCAGCGGGTGTTTTGCCTATGCCATAAAGTTGTGCTTCAGAAAGATTGGAAAGATCTACAAAATCTTCATTCAACATTCCCTCTAGACCGTGCTTTGCTCCGAGGATTTCTGCAAAATCTGAATTGGTTGCTTCTTTAATAAAGCCTACCAATGATCTGTTTATGACAGCTGTTGGACCTCCTGATTGTCCAATAACTGCTTTGCCTTGTGGCATTTCTTAGCTCCCGTTTTGGTATACAGATATAAAGCTTAAATAGGAATCAGCAATTTCTGAAACAGCTTCTTCGCGCGATTTATCACCGCTATGCCACCCTTTAAGTGAATTCCAAAATATTGATCTTCCAATTGCAAATCCTTTATAGCCATCTACAGAAGAGCCGGCTCTTAGCCATTCATTAACCTTCTCATCGTTTGCTCCCCTGCCAAGAACAACTGCTATTACATCTTCTCTTCCACCATCTTTGATAACTTTCGAAACATTCTCATTATCTTCAACTGTATCCAAGCCCTCAATTTTCCAAATATCTGGGTCAGCTCCTCTTTCTCTCATTTCTTCAACAACTTGAACTGCTAGTTTTGGTCTTATCTCAGAATCATATCTTGCTTGGTCTCCGTCAACACTTTCTAGTTGTTCCTCTGTTGCCGGTACTAAGAACTCAAGAAGAAACTTTCTCTCGTTTTCATCTAACCATTTTGAAAGAGTTTTTATTCTCTCACCCTGCACTTCTCTAGTTTCTGAATCATCACTTGGATTCCAACGTACAAGTATTTTTACAAAATCAGCATCTACTTCTTTTATTTTTTCGCCAAAATCGTCTCCGTATTCAAAATCAAAGATTTTTTGCCCAGATTTTTCAACTGGAGCTGCAAATTTTATACCCATTTCCTCAGTCAACGCTGGGTATCCACCTCCATAGGGGTCTTCTTCTGAGTTAGCAATATTTGAAACACCTAATGTATTGTAAATTTCTCCTATTAGTGATTCTTTGTTGATGCTATAAATTCCATATGAATAACCAATTTCGTGATAAACAGAAATATTTTCATAATTAGCATTATTTAATATTTGGTTTATTTCACTTTTCATTTCTCTAATTTTCGCTGAAGCCTCGCTTTGTTTGTTTACCAATTCACCAATGGTGGATATCTGAGAGTAGACATCATCGAAATTCTTTGCTGGAGGAAGTAGTAGGTGTTTAATCTCTTGACTTTCTAACCCTTCTACTATTCCATTGAAATCAAAAGCAACAATCACTATATCTGGATTTAGTGGTACATATAAAACATTTTCAGAGACCTCTGTTGTTAAAAATACTTTGACAGGAGCTTGGTCATAAGCCTCAACTTCTTCAGGGTTTAGCACTTCAAGAACTACCTCTATAAAATCTCCTGCCTGTGTTTGCGTCACTACTTGGTCAATAAAAGTAATAACAGTTGGAACTCTTTCGTCTGTTGGAAGTTCTATTTCAACATTTTTACCTAATGTTACTGTCTCTTGATCTGTGGCGTCTACTTGAAAAACTACCTCTATCCCCACTGATGAAATGTTATACAGTGGTGAGTTGAGTGCAACGGCAGACCCTAAATCATTTATGATTGAACCAGCAATTATTGGTGTCTTTGAGGCAAAAGCATTAGTTGGGCTGAATGTTTCAGAGATAGAACTTAATTGAAGCTCGTTTAACTCTTCTCTTGCTTTAGCAAGCTCTGCATCTCTATCTACGCCTTCGTTATATGACTCTAAAGTATCATCATATGCTTTTTGAGCATTGTCGATAGCTAGTTGTTCTGTTGCATCAACACCCGATTCTTTACCAGCTTCCCTGCTTTGAATACGTTCCTGCGTCTTAATATCCTCTTCATATTGAGCCTTTCTTCCTGCACGGGTGTCTTCAGACATTGACTCATATGTAAGCTCGTCTATTAAGTTTCGTATTCTTTCAATTTCATTTTCAGC
>CABYIX010000025.1 GCA_902519215.1 uncultured Candidatus Actinomarina sp.
TTTATTTTCTTCATTGTCTGAGTGGCCAACATGGATACTAGGTCTAATTATTATTAAATTATTACTTAGTAAAGATTATGATTTTAAAAGTTTATATCTCATGTCGTTTTTATTAGGAACTTGTTTTTTAATCAGAGAGAATCAGTTACCGGGACTACTGTATTTAATTTTTCTAATTATTTATTTAAAAAAAGATAAAAAATCTTTCATTCAACTGCTGCCAATTTTTTCTGTTTTCATATTTCTTCCATTTCTTCATAACTTTATTTATGGCGGCAAATTTGTACTTAATCAAGATGTGTTTATCTCGGGTTATTATTACTTATCTCCATTAGATATACTTTTTAAATTTAATGAAGTTTCTGATAAGCTAATCTTTCAATTAAATTACTTATTAGCCAACCCGCTATCTGACGGAGTAAGGGTTATGTCCGGAATAATATTTCCACTAACTATTTCAGTGATTATTATCCAGTGGATCTTTTTCTTTATTTTAAAAAATAAAAATTTACAAAACTTGTTCTATTTTCTAATTCCATTAAGTTTTTTAGGCCCTCATATTTTTTACCAAGTACACACTTATTTTCCAAGACATATTATTCAAGGATATTTATTCATGATTGCATCTACTTTGTTGATTAATCTAAATAAAACTAATAAGATTTAGTGATGTATAAAACATTTTTATATAAAGTTCTCACCTATTTATCTCCTAATTTTGACAAATATATATCTGATAATTTTTCAGAATCGAAATCTTTAAATATTGTCGATATAGGTTTTTACAAAGGAAGTTTTACAAGAAATATCGTTAGTAAGGTAATGAAGTTGAATAAAAATATCTTAATTAAAGTGTACAGTTTTGATCCCAATGAGAAAACGGATTTAAGTGAATTTAAAAAATTTCATGATAGAAATAAATTTGAATGGAATCATATCCATAAAGCAATTGGTGAGTTTACTAAGAAAGAAAATTTTACAATTTTAAACGCGTTTCCATCTTCCGGGTCGTCTATTGTAAACATATTGGAAGATTCATTTTGGTATAAGAGTAGAAAATTTCTAATTGACCCATTTGGTAACAAAGATTTACGTACATCCACTGTAACTGTTGAAGTAGATACACTTGATAATTTATTTCACAATGAGCAAGATATTAATTTATTAAAAATAGACGTAGAAGGTTTTAGTTTTCAAGTATTAAAAGGTGCGAAAAAATTTTTATTAAACAATTCACCAATTTTACAAGTTGAAGTTTTATCAAAAAAGACAGAGTTTGATATTAGAGAAAGTGAAATTATTGACTTTCTCTACTCCATTGACTACAACCTTATATCAAAAAAGAAACACTACACAACTCACATATTTTCTGATGTAATTTGTGTTGATTATTTATTTGAAAAATGAATTTAAAAGAAAACTTTTTAAAAGTTAATAGAGTATTTTTACTAATAATATTTTTACTAATAGTTTTTTATAATCTTTACGAATGTAATAGTTTTGTATTTTTTGAATACTTTAAAATTAAATTTTCTAGCTTTAATAGCTTTCAATCTCTTATCATCAATACTCAATTTGTTTCCAATACTGACCAAAATACATTTTGCTATTTAACAGTAACTGAGGTAATTACTAATCAATATGGAGATCCAGAGTTATATCAACTGTATTTGCCAAGGCTAATCAGGATAGTTTTACAACAGTTCTTAATATTTTTATTTTTCTCATGGATACTATTTCGAAATATAAAAATAAAAAATTTATTTTATAATCTGAACACAGAATTTATTATTATTACAATTTTTGGTGCTACATTGAGTTATTTCGTAGTTTCTATTTATGTGAATTTTGAACAAAATATTTATATATACATATATTTACTTTTTTCATTATTAAAATCTTTTATCATTTTTAACTACCTGAATAATTCTTCAAATGATTTGAAATTGTTTATTCTTTGCATATTTCCATTTTTCAGTACAGGATATGGCATTACTTGGCTTTTTGATTTTTTAATATATTACTTTATTTTTAATTTTTTCAAAAAATATAAATATTATAAAAGAAACTTAATTTTTCTACTTTTAGTTTCATGTCTAATTTTAAGCTTTGTTTCATCATTTATGAACTCTCCAAGCATAGAAACAAATATTATTAATAACCCTTCAGACTTTGAGTCAATTATTGACAATGTTGATTTTGCTAATGACAAAAGAACTTATTTGGAACGAAAAGACATTAGGTACTTAAGAGACAATATTAGTAATTTAGAAAATGAAGAAGTTGGAGACAGCGTAATTAATTTATCAAAAAACTTAAAAGATACTGAATATCCAAACAGGTGGGGAATTATGGTTTCATATTTACCAGATGTTCGTTACCATTTCCCAAGCGCGTTGTGGTATTTAATTACATTTTTTTTATTCTTTCAAATTCTTTATCAAATAAAATCAACAAATTTAATTCAATTAAAAAAAGAAATTAACACGAGTGCTAATATTTTAATTTTCTATCCTTTGTTATCTGTATTTTTAGGATTGGGTTTATTTTTTAACTCATTTTCTGAGTTATTATTTTTTTTGACTAGACGTTCAGAAATAATTACATTTGGCGAGGTTCAGACATGGCGTGGCATAAACACACACTACGAAGTTTTTGGGAACTTACAACTTTTTTGTTTCTGCTTTTTTTTATTAAATTATTATTTAAACAGGTCATATAAAAGTTTCTTATTTGCAAGCTTTTCAATTTTTCCAATCTTATTATCACAATCAAGATTTAATACAACGGTATTGTTCTTTCTACTTTTTATATTATTAATTACGTTTTATAAATCATTCATTAAAGAAATAATGATATTGATTTTAATTACTGCTCTGATATTTCAATTCATACCAACCTTTGAAAGAGACGAACCGTTTTTTATTGATCAAGAAAGCTCATCAGATGCTATTAGTTCAGATAGTATAAATAATAATGAATTTGGGTTTGAATTTATTAGTGACAGGCTTAACAGAACACTTCCTTGGGCTATGTTTGCATCAGGCTACAGGCCAAATACTATAGAGCTTCTGTTTGGACACGGAACAGGGGGCTATCTAAATATTATTAAATTTACAGAACAGAATATAGCATCAGGACCGCATTCAATTGTTTTACAAATTTTAAATAAATTTGGTATTTTTGGTGTAATCCTTTTTCTTTTTGGAGTTTTAAAACTACTGTTAACTAATAATTTTGTAATTAGAAGAGATTTAAGATTATTGATATTTTTTATTTCTTCAATTTTGTTAAGTTTAGAACTAAAAACAGATTCATTAATGTTAACAGATGGAATTGTTATCTTTTTGTTTAACTTAGTAAACATATTTATCCTACTTAAAGTTGTTGACGAAAATAATAAAGTAAGTTATTAATTTAGACTTAAATTGAGAACAATCTTTTTCTACAAAGTACAATATTTAGTAATATGAAAGCTTTGATAACAGGGATAACAGGTCAAGATGGGGCCTATCTTTCTGAGCTTTTATTATCTCATGGATATGAAGTCCATGGAATTGTTAGAAGATCTTCATCTTTCAACACAGCAAGAATTGATAATCTCATTTCTACACACACAAAAGATAATATGCTTCAACTACATTACTCAGATCTTTTAGATTCTTCATCAATAACGAACTTAATTAACAACGTTCAACCAGATGAAGTTTATAATCTTGGTGCTCAATCCCACGTAGCCGTATCATTTCAAAATCCCATATTAACAACACAGTTGGGAACACTCGGATCTATTACCATTTTAGAAGCCATTAGACATCTTGATAAAGATGTTAAGTTTTACCAAGCCTCATCATCAGAAATGTTTGGAGGTAGTTCAAAAGATATGTTGAATGAAAATTCTGTATTTGATGCTAAAAGCCCCTATGGTGCCTCTAAAGTCTTTGCTCATGAAATAACAAAAATTTATAGGGAGTCATACAATGTTTTTGGAGTTAATGGAATATTATTCAATCATGAATCTCCTCTTAGGGGCGAAACTTTTGTAACTAGAAAAATTTCAAAAGCTGTAGGAAGGATTGCTGCTGGTATACAGTCAAAATTAACCTTAGGTAATTTAGATGCAAGTAGAGATTGGGGGTATGCAAAAGACTACGTGAAAGGGATGTGGTTAATGATGCAACATAATCAAGCTGAAGACTGGGTTTTGGCAACAGGAACTTCTAAAACAGTAAGGGAGTTTGCAGAGGAAGCATTTAAGCTAGTTAATTTAAACATGGAAGACTATGTAATCACTTCCGAAAAATATCTTAGACCAAACGAAGTAGATTATTTATTAGGTGACTCAAGCAAGGCTAGGAACATACTGAATTGGAAACCAGAGGTAGGATTTAAAGAGCTTGTAAAAATAATGGTTGAGTTTGATATTAACGAAGCTAAAAAAGATGTGGCCTTGTTAAATGATAATTTGATCTCTCCTACATGGGAGTATCCGGTAGTTAAGTAAATATGAAAATACTAGTAGTTGGTTCAGGAGGATTTTTAGGATCTCATGTAACTGAAAAATTACAAAATAATGAAAATTATGATGTTCTTAAAATTGTAGGAAAAGGTCAAGTCGATATTACAAATTTTGACGATCTAAAGTTATATCTAGATTCAAATAATCCAGAAATAGTAATTAATTGTGCAGCATTTGTTGGAGGTATCTCATACGGATTTAAATATCCTGCACAAATGCTTCTTCAAAATGCATCAATGGCAATAAATTTGTATAAAGCATGTTATGAAAATGGTGTTAAAAAGCTCATTAATCCAATTTCAAACTGTGCATACCCTGGTGATATAGCCACCTACAAAGAAGAAGACTTTTTTACAGGCCCTCCTGATGAGTCTGTCTATAATTATGGAATTTCAAAGAGGTTATACGTACAACTCGGCAAAAGCTTTTCTGAGGAGTACAACCTTTCTTCAGCCAATGTTGTTGTTTCAAATATGTATGGGCCAAATGATCATTTTGACGAAGAAAGATCTCATGCTCTAGGCGCGATAATTAAAAAAGTTTACGAAGCAAAGAAAAACAATTTTGATGAAGTAGTTTTATGGGGAACGGGAAGACCTATTAGGGAATGGCTTTACGTAGAAGACGGAGCAGATGCACTTATAAATTCAATTCAACTAAATAGTGGCCACCACTTTTTTAATGTTGGTGTAAAAAAAGGAATATCAGTATTAGAACTAGCAGAGATAATTAAAGAAGAGCTTGGTTGGACCGGTAAATTTGTACTTGATACATCTATGCCAGATGGCGTATTGGAGAAAAAAGTTGATGGAACGCTTGGACAGAAGAAATTAAACTGGAAACCAGAAGTAGATTTAACTACTGGCATTAGAAAAACAGTGGATTGGTATATTAATAACAATGGATAGTAAAATAAGAAATATTACCCATAATAATCAACTTTATGCAACCATTTTTGATACCAAAAATATTAAAGAGGGTCTTGATTTCTTAACCAATGATGAATCTTTTATACAAGTTGGAACTTGGAATTACAAAAAGGGAAAGGTATTAGATGCCCATTTTCACAATGAGTTC
>CABYIX010000026.1 GCA_902519215.1 uncultured Candidatus Actinomarina sp.
TACAACGACTACAACGACACTTCCTCCAACTGATTTGATTACAAATGGTTCATTTGAGTTACCAGACCCAGGGACATCAGGTAATTTTGCAAATTCAGAGGTACCTGGTTGGACAAATCAACTTGTGGATTTATCAACTGAAACAAGAATTGAAATTTGGAAAAAAGGTGAAAGATCTAATGATGCAAATGAAGGTAACTATCATATTGAGCTTAACTGGAGTGCAGCTTCCTCAATATACCAAGATGTTTCTGTCTCTCCGGGCGATGAAATTGACTGGAGTTTTGCACACAGGGGACGTCTAGGAGTTGATACAATCTCTTTTAGACTAGGAGCACCAGGATCAGAAGTTGAAATAGGCCAGTATTCATCTGGCAAAAACCAGTGGAGGATTTACTCAGGTACTTATACGGTGCCAGATGGAGTAACAACACTTCGAGTTAGGTTTCACCATATTTCTGTTGCCGGCGGAGATGGAGGAGGAAACCATCTTGATTCTATAGAAATTATCAATAATTATTAATCCTATGAAGGTATTAAAAAGTCTTATCTTAGTTTTCTTATCGGTCAATATATTTATATGGCTTTTAACATATTTTCTGAATGTTAATTTATTTACAATTTTAAAAATTCAAACTCCAAATGTTGAAGTTAATGAACCTAGCTACAAACTTACAAGCAATCCTTTACCTGATCCAGTCTTCCTACTGTACGATACAGATTGCAATAGTTATGGACCGTACAATTTAAGAGACACAGTTTTAGAAATTCAAAAAGGATTAAGTACAAAATGTGATGATGAAATACCAGATGAAAATGAGATCTTAATAAATCTTCACGACAGAAGAGATGCAAGTTTAACTAATATTAAAAACGATATTTCGAATTTATTGTATTCGTCTTCTTCAAAGCTTAATTTATTTCCAGGTTTTGAGGGCGATGAGGAAGCAAATCTGAGAATTCAGTTAGCAATTTTTCAATTACCAGATCCTTTACGTAGTATTTTAACTACTGAAGTCCAGGTATTGAATGGATGCCACCCTTATGGAGAAGCACTTTTTAATAGATGTGTCTATGGAGTATTTGATCCAGTTGGTTATGGAGCTGATGGAAAAATTGGAAATGATTGGGCTATGACTATATGGATATCTGATAGAGGCTTAGAATCTGGAAAGCTTAAAGACATTCTTGTTCACGAAGCTGCTCATGCATACTCATATTTAGTATTGAAGGAGTGTGCACTCCAAGGCGGAACTACTTTTAGAAATCTGGCTCATCAAAGATATGGAGATGAAGAAAATTTAGCAGATGTATTCGTTTATTACTATGGTGGAAAGTGGACAAATTATTACAAGTTGGATTATTTACCTGTTGAAGATAATAAGTGGATTACAGATATGATTGACTATTGCAACCTACATCAGGAAGCGATATCAGCCTTATCGACATCATCATGAAATCATCAAAATTAGTTGTTGTTTGAGACAAAATAACATTTATCCTTACTAATTATGCAAAATAATTCTTATACAGTAGCTGTTTTAGGTGCAGGAAATATAGGCTCTGCAGTTATTACACGTTTACTTGAATTAGAAAATGAAATTGTTGATATAAATCTTAAAAAAGTCTTAGTTTCTGATATATCAAAAGATAGAAATATTGATAAAAAATTATTAACAGATAATTTTTCTGATATATCAGATGACCAATCAATAGATTTAGTAATCGAAGTGTTAGGTGGTGTTGATCCAGGAAAAGAATACATCAAGTCACTTTTAGAAGGTGGAAAAGCAGTCATAACTGCTAACAAAGATATTATTGCAGATTGTGGAAGTGAATTAGTACAACTTGCTCAAGAAAATAATACATGTCTATATTTTGAAGCAGCAGTAGCTGCAGGTATTCCAGTTCTCAAGCCTCTTATTGAAAGTTTAAGGGGAGAGAGCTTAAAAAGAGTTACAGGAATAATAAATGGAACTAGTAATTACATCCTTTCTTCTATGGAAGAGGGAAGTTCATATTCAGACGCATTAAATACTGCTCAAGATTTAGGTTACGCAGAACCCGATCCAACAAATGATGTTGAAGGAGTTGATGCAAAATATAAAGCTATGATTTTATCTATGATTTGTTTTGGTGCAAATCCAACACCTGAAAATTTGTACACAGAGGGAATTTCCACCATCACAAAAGAAGATTTTGATTGGGCAAATAGATTAAACAAGACAATAAAACTTGTTGCTGTTATTGATAATGAAAATGAAGGATTTAATGCAAGAGTCCACCCTGTATTAATTGATACAAAACATCCCCTCGCTGCAATAAGGGGATCTTTAAATGCAGTCGTTGTAGAGGGAGAAAACATAAATCAATTAGTATTTTCTGGTCCAGGTGCAGGTGCTGCTCCTACAGCAAGTGCCATTATTGGAGATGTCTTAAGTGCGTGTCATCAGCTATCAAGTGATCAGTCAAATTGGTATCCACTACGAAGTCAAAAGTTTGAAAATAAAGAGTTTAAGAATGTTTCCTCTAGTTGGTTTGTACGATTGTCCGTGAAGGATGAACCAGGTGTTCTTGCCTCAATTGCTGGAACATTTGGTGAAAATAATGTAAGTATAGAAAGCGTTATTCAAGAAGGCCGTGGAGTTCAGGCCGAACTAGTTTTAGTTACTCATGAAGCTCCAGAGGAAGATTTGCAAAATTCAATTAACCAAATATCGTCACTTGATTCAGTTGCATCTGTAACATCTACACTGCGCGTTTACAGCTAAGTGGTTAAATATCACTCAACTAGGGGCCACAAAGATACTCTATCTTTTGAAGATGTGATTTTATCTGGTATTGCTTCTGACAAAGGCCTTTATTTGCCAGACTCAACAACCATTGAAAATTTATCAAATTTAACTGTAGAAAATTTAAGTTATGAAGATTTTGTAAAAACAATTTTTATAGCACTTGATAACAAAGCTGGAAAATATGTAGATGACTTATCAATTTATCCGGGATTTAGTGATTCACCAGAGCCTGTGTTGAAAGACTTAAATAAATCAACAGTAGTTATGGAATTATTTCATGGTCCAACCAAATCTTTTAAAGATTATGCATTGCAACCTCTAGGAGCAATTGCCAATAGAAGACTAAGTGAACTTGGTGAAAGAGGACTTGTTATTGTAGCTACTAGTGGGGACACAGGAAGTGCAGCAATTCAGGCAGTAAAGAACTCTGAAAATATCGACATTGTAGTTTTGCATCCAGCAAATAAAGTTAGTGAGTATCAGAGAAAACAAATGACAACTGTCATTCAAGACAATGTACTAAATATTGCAGTAGAGGGATCTTATGATGACTGTCAGAGAATTGCTAAAGACTTACTTTCTGAGAACCCATTCAATAGAAAAATTATTTCACTTAACTCAATTAACTGGCTTCGAGTTATGGGACAGGTCTCTTATTATGTCTGGCTAACAAAACAATTTACCTCACCAATAAATGTAGCAATCCCATCTGGAAATTTTGGTAATGCATACTCTGCATGGTTTGGGAGATCCAACGGATTACCAATTAATGAAATTTTTTGTAGCACAAATGTAAATGATGTACTCAGACGTTTTATTGATGGGGGAGTATTAGAACCTTTAGTAACTCAGCCAAGTATTGCTCCGAGCATGGATATTCAAATCCCATCTAGTTTAGAGAGATTAATTTTTGACCTCTCTAGTAAAGCTAAAGATTTTTATACTCAGTTACAAAATAGTTCAAAAGCTCATCTAGATGAGAAGAGTTTTGGAGCTTTGAAACATATTTTCTCTTCAGTTACATTTTCAGATGACATGATTACAACACTAATCACATCATTACACGATGATTTTGATATTATTTTTGACCCACACTCTGTTACCTCTGTGCAAATGGCGTTGAACAATGACTCCTCACTTCCAACAGTTGCAGTAGCTACAGCATCTCCAGAAAAGTTTGGAAATGTTATATCTCCCCTTATAGATTCATTCAGTGAGTCAGAAATAGAGGAAAATGAGGAATATTTGACCTTAAGCACTGAAAACGCTGAAATTATTGAGGCAATTAAAGCTTTTATATAAAAAACCTATTGTCTTAGAATAAATTCCAATCTAAAATAAGTGTGTTGTTGTAGAAATATATGATGTATAAATTGTTTAGCAATGCTTATGCTCGCATGCGCTATCTGCGTTTTAATGACATTCGTCCTTTTTTAACTAAAGTCTTTAACGTATCCCTCTCTTTTTTGATGATTTTCACCCTTGCATTTGTCACGATTGAAACTATCGATCCAGAACCTGTCTTTGCATCGGGAGAGTTTAATTGTGTTGATAGTGATGGAAGAACATATATCTATCAAAGCACCTGGTCTGGTAATACGTTAACAATCACACGTGGAGTTAATAATGATAATGGTACCTTCAGTACTACAAGTATTGAAACTTTTTCTAGCTGGAGTCATTCAAGTATAGAGGAAGTTAACTCTCTCAGCATTACAACTGATGGAGAGATGTTTGCAGTACTTAAAAGAAGTAATGGAACTGCCTACCTATATAAATTAAATTACAATGCATCAGGACTTGGAACGACTACTTATATATCTTCTGTCAATCTTGGTTCAGGTGATAACAACGCATCTTCAAACTATGAAGTTGATTCTGGTGGTACAACGTATAAATACATATTTACTTCAAAAGGGTTCTTTAATGGAAATACAAAAGTCATCAGAGTAAATGGTGATGGGACTTATAAACTCATTACTCCAACAATTACAAATGGGGGTAATGGTTCAAATAAAGCAAAAGACTTTGCATGGGTATCCAATCATCCATCTGGTAATGACTTTGTTGGTTATGATTCAAACGCTAACGATTTACTTGGTGCTGAGATAACTTCACATACAAATATTGGAAGTAACAATGAAGCTATAACAATAGATCTTAGCGTCATAAATGGAAATATTGCTAGTGGAATAGGTTCTAACTCAGGTGCTGCAATGTCACTTGGTAATGGAGATGTTTATTTCTTAGAAAACAATACTGGAGACCTCTGGCTATATGATCAATCTGCCGGAACAATAACAGAAACTA
>CABYIX010000027.1 GCA_902519215.1 uncultured Candidatus Actinomarina sp.
CAGGATTTGAAAAATTTGTAGCATCAAAATTTGGTTCAATATTCTTTATTTGATCAAGAAGCTCCTCATTGCTTTTTTTCATTTGTGCAACAACATACGAGAAAGGAGCTGAATACTTTCCTAGAGATAGTGCCACAAATTCTAATAGCATTAAAGCCATTGTTGCTTCTTTATCATCAATTTCAAATTGATTTATACGTAAGTCAAAGTTTTTCTTATTTATTGCTAACTTATCATTTTTTGGAAGAATAATTCCAAAGTGACTAAGACCCCATGTATTTTTGCTTAAAAACCCTGCAATATTTCCTAATTGCATTCCAATTAATGAAGATTGATTTCCAGCTAGTCCTAAGGCATTACTGTCAATCATCTGTAGATCGCTAAAGTCAAAATGTTTAATTGAGTCCAAAAACCAAATGCCGTAATCTTTTGTATCTAGAATTGAGATTTCTTTTGGTGAATCATTTAAATCTCCCTGACTTTCATCACTGAGCTGAATGACTCTAAAAATTTCTTGATAGTTTAAGTCTTGATTTGATAGGAGGTAGTCAGTTTGACTCTCTTTATTAATATGATTGCTTATTTGTTCTGCGAGCTTCCAGTTTACATTCTCATCATCACTATTAAATAAATTAAAAAGTTGTGAAAAAATATCGTCAGACATTAAACATCAGATGGTCGTAAATCTAATTGGAAAACTAAAGTAATTGCTTGAGAATCTCTCATGATTTGAATTTCAACTTGATCGCCTGCTCTTTTAGTACGCAATATAGTTATAAGGCCGTCTAGTGTTTTTACATTTTCTCCATTAATTGTTTTAATAACATCACCAGGAAGAGCCCCAGCTTTACCGATAGCAAATGTTTCTCCTCCTGGGCCATATAGTTCTTGTATAAACACACCAGAGAATACCCTTGCTCCGTCAGCAGCAGTTTCAAAATGTTGTGCTCCTAATATTCCAAGAAAGGCATGTAAAATTTTTCCATCACTAATTAAATCTTCAGCAATACCTAATGCTAAATTTACAGGCACAGCAAATCCAAGTCCTTCAGCTCCCACATCTGCAGTTGCAATAGCAGTTGTAATTCCTATAAGTTCACCATTTTTATTTATTAAAGCGCCACCACTTGAGCCCCTTGTTATTGGAGCATCTGTTTGAATTAATCCAAATAATGTAACTGCTGAATCCATTGTGTCACCACCAACATCAAGTCGTCTCTCTAATGCAGAAACTACTCCTGTGGTTACAGTTGGAGCTGCACCCAGCGTCAAAGGGTGTCCAATCGCAACTGCCAAATCTCCAACTAGCATGTTGTCACTGTTGCCAATTGCAATAGGAATAAGATTGGATGCATTAATTTTTATCAATCCAATATCAGTTAACTTATCAGATCCAATAATTGTTGCTTCATACAACCTTCCGTCTTCGAAAATAACTCTAACTTCTGTTGAATTATCAATAACATGATGATTGGTCATTATTAAACCTTCGTCAGTTATAACCACACCTGAACCGCCACCAGCAGAAAAGAACTCTCCATCTTCGGAAAGGGTTCCAACTTGAACTTGTACAATGGTTTTAGTAGCCAACTCTGCAATTGAAACAACTTCTGTAGAATCAACTCTTGGCATTACAAGTTCTTTTTCCCTAACAGTTTCAGTAATTGTTATTGGTTCTGGAAGGACAATTTCCTCTTCATCGAATATGCCAAATAAAAATAAAAAAGATAAAATTATGCCACTTGATACAAGGGATGAGCCGAGAATTATATTTAATGAACTCCTTTTCTTTTCACTCTTTTCTTCAATTAGATCGGATATATATTTTTTCTGTTCAAAGAGCTCTTGTTGAGAGTAGTTATCTTTTTCCATGTTTCTATATTAAATAGAGGTAAATTGTAACCAATATTACAAATCAAATTTTTTGAAAGGTTTCATACTTTATTACATTAAATTCCCTATAAGTTGAAAATTATTTGCTGATTCCTTAAAGTGAATACGTAAATGTTATCTGTTCAAAATTTAGAAGTTGTGTACCAGGATGTAATCTTAGTTCTAAGAGGAGTATCTTTTGAAATACCTAAGGGAAAAATTGTTTCGCTGTTAGGAAGTAATGGCTCGGGTAAAACAACTGTAATTCGCTCAATAACTGGTTTATTAGATATTCAAAATGGAGATATCACTAAAGGTACAATATCTGTCGATGGTGAAGATATCACAAATTTAAATCCTTCAAAAATTGTTGAAAAGGGAATAGCCCAAGTTCTAGAAGGAAGAAGAATTTTTTCTGAGTTAACTGTTGTTGAAAATTTAAGATTAGGAGGACATACGAATAGTCAAGATATTCAATCAAATATTGAAAAAGTGTTAGATATGTTTCCAATATTAAAACAAAGGTCTAAAGGTGAAGCCGGTTATTTATCTGGTGGGGAGCAACAAATGTTAGCAATTGGAAGAGCTTTAATGTCCGATCCATCGTATCTCCTACTAGATGAACCAAGCTTAGGTCTAGCACCAAAATTAGTTGATCAAATAGCAGATTTAATAAAAGAAATTAATGAACAAGGTGTTACGGTCCTGCTAGTTGAACAAAATGCGAATATGGCTTTAAACGTTTCTGATCATGGATATATTATGGAGACTGGAAATGTTGTTATGGATAACCCGAGTGAAGTTTTACTAAAAGATGAAGATGTTCGCGAGTTTTATTTAGGACTGAATCCAGAAGGAACAAAAAGAAAGTCATTTAAAGATGTTAAGCATTACAAAAGGAAAAAGAGGTGGTTGTCATGAGTTCATTAAAGTTTGACAACGTCACACTTAAATTTGGTGGAATTACGGCACTCAATAATGTAAGTTTCGAAGTTAAGCCAAAAACTCTCTACGCTATTATTGGTCCAAATGGCGCAGGGAAAACATCAATTTTTAATTGCATTAGTGGGATATACAGACCCACAGAGGGTGATGTGAGCTTTGGCGAAAGCAACATTAAAGATTTGAGGCCTGACCAAGTAGCAGAGTTAGGAATAGCAAGAACTTTTCAAAATATAGAGCTATTTGAAAATATGACTGTACTTGATAATATTTTAATCGGCGCTCATAGGCATCTTAACTATGGGCCTGTTTCTAGCTTACTTTATACAAAAAAGACTAGAAAAAGTGAATTAGCTGCACGAAAGATTGCTGAAGAAATAATCGACTTTTTAGAAATAGAACAATTTAGGTATTCCTATATTTTATCTTTACCATACGGAGTACAAAAAAGAGTTGAAATTGGAAGGGCTTTAGCATTGAACCCAGAATTACTTCTATTAGATGAACCAGCTGCTGGTATGAATAATGAAGAAACTGAAGATATTGCTCGATTTATAATCGACATTCATGAGGAGATGGGAAAAACAATTATTTTAGTAGATCATGATATGAATATGGTTATGGATATTGCTGAAGAAGTAATGGTACTCAATTTTGGTGAAAAATTAGCTGAGGGTCGGCCAGAAGAAATTGTTAAGGATTCAAAAGTAATTGATGCATATTTAGGAGTTAGTTAATTATGACAATGACAATGACAGAAATCTATGAAGAGATTTTAAGAGATGGTGGAATGACTCCATCTAAAAAAATTAAAGATACATCAATTAGATTTCCTAATA
This sequence comes from uncultured Candidatus Actinomarina sp., assembly GCA_902519215.1. Taxonomy (GTDB): domain Bacteria; phylum Actinomycetota; class Acidimicrobiia; order Actinomarinales; family Actinomarinaceae; genus Actinomarina. The sequence continues at coordinate 3,654 of CABYIX010000027.1, forward strand.
AAATTGCAATGAGATACAAAGAGTTTGGAGTTTGGCAGGAGACTACTTATGAAGAGTTCTGGAAGAAATCGAATTATCTATCAATGGGCCTAAAATTTTTTGGTATTGAAAAAGGAAATTCTGTTGCAATCCATTCTGAGAATAGGCCTGAATGGTTTATTGCTGATATAGGAATTCAGGCGATTGGTGCTATTAGTGTCGGTCTTTACCCAACTAACCCCGCATCAGAGGTAGAGTATCTCCTTTCGCACTCAGAAACAAAAATATTATTTGCGGAGGATCAAGAACAAGTTGATAAAGCACTCGAGGTTATTGATAATCTTCCAGAGCTTGAAAAAATAGTATATTTTGAAGACAGAGGTTTATATAACTACGAGCATCCTAAATTAATGCACTTTGATGAATTTCTTGAAATTGGAAAGTCTGAGTTTGAGTCTTTTCCAGAATATGTTGACCAACAGCTTGAAACATTAGTTGATGATGATGTAGCATTCTTAGTTTACACTTCAGGTACCACAGGTCGGCCAAAAGGCTCTATGATTACACATGGTAATATTTCGTGGGTCGCATCTCAGATTCCAAATTTTTCCTTAGTTGAGAGCGTAAAATCAAAAGAACCTCAGTTTCTTTCATACCTACCCTTGTGTCATATTTTTGGAAGACTTACCGATTTATTAATTGCCTCACATACGATGGCTACTATAAACTTTGCTGAATCAATTGATACTGTACAAATGGATTTAGCTGAAATTCAACCAACAATCTTTCCGGCAGTACCAAGAATTTTGGAGAGAATGCATTCAGCAGCAATAGTGAGGATGAAGGATGCTACTTTTATTAAGAGACAGCTATTTAAAGTGTCAATGTTTTTAGGGAATATTGCAGCTGAACGCAAGTTAAACCGTAATTTTAATGACCCTATCGCAAATATTTTATTAAAAATAGGTTGGCTTCTTTCATTTAGAGCTCTTAAGAAAAAATTAGGGTTAAGTAAAGCAGAAACAGCTATATCTGGTGCTGCACCAATAGCACCAGAAATTCTTAAGTTCTTTTTAGCATTGGGAGTTCCAATTTTTGAAGGATATGGCATGACAGAGAATTGTGGATATGCATCTGGAAATAATGATAAAAAAATGAAATTAGGGACAGTAGGTGTGCCTAATCACGGAATGGAAATCAAGCTTGCGGAAGATGGTGAAGTTTTAACAAGAGGGGGCGCAGTTTTTAAAGGATATTTTAAAAATGAA
>CABYIX010000028.1 GCA_902519215.1 uncultured Candidatus Actinomarina sp.
AGAAAGCTCAATATTCGTTCAGCTAGTTTTACTTTTCTTTTTTCTTCTTTACCTCTAGTCCAGTTTTTTACTCTTAAGGAAAATAAATACCCAGAAATAAAAATTGTGGCTGCACTAAGCACATAAAAAATATATTGAAGTACTTTTGGAATATTTTCAAATACTCGCCTACCTCCAACTATTTCTCCTTCTGGAAATATATAACTTGCGCCCCACAGAAAAAGAGTTCCAATAGATGCTCCAGCAGAAAACAAAAGTACATAATCATTTGCTTTAAAGTTTTTGAATAGTTTATTCACTTTTTAACTCTTTTGATAATTCAATTGATCTTTGTGAAGCTTTTTCAATAGCATTGAGAATTATTGTATCAAAGGAGTCATTTTTAAGCGAACTGATCCCAGCTTCAGTTGTTCCCTTAGGAGACTTAACTTTACTAATAAGATCTGAGAAGGTAACATCATCAGAAATAAACTCTGGTAGACCTTTAATAATCTCATTAACAAGTATTTCTGATTCCTGGTTTGAAAGTCCCAATTTATTTCCAGCTTCAATTAGTTCATTCGAAAGCATGAAAAACCATGCCGGTCCACTACCTGATAATGCCGTAATAACTGGAAAATATTCTTCTGAAAATTCTTTTGTCCTTCCTAGTTGGTTAAGAGTTGATTTAATAAAGTCTATATAATCATTATCATAATTTTTAGCATATGGGATAAAGCCATTATTATTTCTAATTAATAAATTCGGCATAATTCTTATAATTTTATTACCTAGTGATTTTTCAATATGATCTATTTCTAATCCCGCGATTGGTGAGCATATCAAAACATCTTCATGAATCTTACCTTTAATTTGATTAAAAATTTCATTTATTGATTGTGGTTTTACACACAGAATTAATACACCAGAATTGAAGTCATCAAAACTATTAAAATAATCATTTTCTGGGTATAGCTTTTCATAAGTTTCTAAAACTTCATTATTTAGTTCATAAACTTTTATTGAATGATCTGAATTAGAGGACATTAATCCTTCAAGAAAAGAAGAGCCAAGATTTCCTAGACCAATTATATGAATATCGGTTTTTTCCATTATTTAATACTATCAGGTGAGTGATAAGTTACTAATTTTTGAAAATTTAAAATTTATATGAAAATGTTTTGCATAAATTCTAATATATGATATATTTTTAGTTAAATCTAAGTATTTTTACTTAGATTTTATATAATTTATTATATAGATAAGGAGAAGCAATGAGTGGAACATTAACTGCATCACAAGTTAAGCCAGGTATTAGAAGATCAAAAAAATATACTTCTGGACGTGTCTGTGATTTCGAATCTTGTGAAACTGTAATCAGTATGTACAACAAAAAAAAATTCTGCTTTCTTCATGCCCCTGTCTCCTACCCAAGAGTACGTGGTCACCTACCTAGAGAGCAAGAAATTAATTAAACACTTAAGAAAGGAATAAAATAATGGGAAAAGCAGTTGGAATAGATTTAGGAACAACAAACAGTGTTGTAGCAGTACTGGAAGGTGGTGAGCCATCTGTAATTGCTAATGCTGAAGGTAATCGTACCACTCCATCTATTGTTGCCTTTAAATCAGAAGAAGTCCTAGTTGGTGAGTTAGCAAAAAGACAAGCAATAACAAATCCCGATAATACAGTTAGGTCAATCAAGAGACATGTTGGGACAAACTGGAAAGAAACTTTTGAAGGAAAAGAGTATACACCTCAAGAAATATCAGCACGGATATTACAAAAACTTAAAAGAGATGCTGAAGCATATTTAGGAGATGACGTGACTGAAGCTGTGATTACAGTTCCTGCTTACTTCAATGATGCAGAGAGACAAGCAACTAAAGAAGCTGGACAAATTGCCGGATTAAATGTTTTAAGAATAATAAATGAGCCTACAGCTGCTTCACTAGCATACGGCCTAGAAAACAATGAAGATCAAAAAATACTTGTTTTTGATCTTGGTGGAGGTACGTTTGATGTTTCAATTTTAGAAATTTCAGAAGGTGTTTTTGAAGTAAAATCAACTTCAGGTGACTCTAAATTAGGTGGAGATGATTGGGACCAAAGAGTTATGGATTGGTTAATAGATAAATTCAAATCATCTACTGGTATTGATTTATCAAAAGACAAAATGGCTATTCAAAGAATTCAAGAAGGTGCTGAAAAAGCAAAAATTGAACTTTCATCAACAAGTGAAACTGAGATTAATCTACCTTTTATAACTGCTAATGATTCTGGGCCACAGCATTTGCTAGAAAAGCTCAGTAGGTCTGAATTTGAGAAAATTACAGCAGATTTAGTAGAAAGAACTAAAGCACCTGTTGAAAATGCTTTAACTGATGCTGCAATGAAATTTTCAGACATTGACCACATAATATTAGTTGGTGGTTCTACACGTATGCCTTCTGTTCAGCAGCTTGTAAAATCTTTAACTGGTAAAGACCCTCACAAGGGTGTAAATCCAGATGAAGTTGTTGCTTCAGGAGCAGCAATACAAGCAGGTGTGTTAAAAGGTGATGTTAAGGATGTCCTTTTACTAGATGTCACCCCACTTACGCTTGGTGTAGAAACTAAAGGTGGAATCATGACAAAAATGATTGAAAGAAATACTACTATTCCTACGAAAAGGTCTGAAGTCTTTAGTACAGCTGAAAATAATCAAACTCAAGTTGAAATACATATCTTGCAAGGAGAAAGAGATATGGCTTCTGGTAATAAGTCTTTGGGTAGATTTACATTGACTGATATACCAGCTGCTATGGCAGGAACTCCACAAATAGAGGTAACATTTGACATTGATGCAAATGGTATTGTTAATGTAAACGCTAAAGATCTCGGTACTGGAAAAGAGCAAGCAATTACAATTACTGGTGGAACTGCTCTTGAGGATGATGAAATAGAGAGAATGGTAAAAGATGCGGAACAACATGCAAATGAAGATGCTAAAAAGAAAGAGCTCATAGAGACTAGAAATATGGCAGAAGGAATGGTTACTTCTACTGAGAAAATGCTTGATGATAATAAAGATAAAGCAACCGAGGAAGAAGTAACAGCAATTAATGAAGCAAATGATAATTTGAAAAAACTTCTAGAAAATGATGACTTATCTATAGATGATCTTAAAAATAGTATTGATGAACTTGCTAAAGCAAGTCAATCTTTTGCCGAGAAATTATATGCAGAGGCACAAAGTGACACTGACAGCCCTTCTTCTGATGAGTCTGATGACGTAGTAGAAGGTGAAGTTGTAGAGGATGAATAAGTCAGAATCTTCTCCTGAAGAAGATAGCACTTCTGACAAACCTATAGAGTCTAAGGAAGTTACTGAAGATGTTTCCGAAGAAATTTCTGAAGAATTAACTATACCTCTTTCACAGTATGAAAAAATTAAAGATGACTACTTGAGACTGGCAGCAGACTTTGAAAATTATAAAAAAAGAACAGATAAAGAGAAAGATAATATTGGCGCTGCTTCAGTAGCGTATTTTATAAATTCACTCTTTCCACTTATTGATAACTTTGAAATGGCTATGAGTCAGGAAGCTGTCGCTAAAGAAGTGGAAACTTTTAATAATCTACTCTCTTCAGTTCTAGATTCACTTAATGTTGAGGAGGTTGGGGCTGTTGGAGATAATTTTGACCCTACATTTCATGAAGCGGTAGAGCATTCTGGAGAGGGAGATACTCAGAAAATAGAAGTTGTTTTGAGAAAAGGATACTTATTCCAAGGTAATTTAATTCGACCTGCAATGGTGAAAGTTAAAAGTGAGTAGAGATTGGCTAGACAAAGATTTTTATGCCATATTAGGCGTATCTCAAGATTCAACCTCTGATGAAATAAAAAAAGCATATAAAAAATTAGCAAGAGAAAATCATCCTGATTTAAATCCTGGAGATACTGAAGCTGAAAAACGTTTTAAAGAAATTTCAGAAGCAAGTTCAGTCCTAGCAGATGAAAAAAAACGACAAGAGTACGATCAGATTCGAGCAATGGGTGCATCAGGATTCGGTGGGTTTGGTGGACAGGGTTTTAATGTAGATGATTTTGGAGATTTATTTGGTAATTTAGGTGATATTTTTGGTTTTGGTGGATCTGGTGGAAGAAGGAAGGGTCAAACCTATCAGACAAATATAAATATCTCATTTAATGATGCAGCTTCAGGAGTTGAAACTGTTATACCTCTTCGTAAAGAAGTTGCATGTACTGAGTGTAAGGGAACTGGAGCTGATAAAGGTGAGGCATTTCACAGATGTAACATATGTAATGGAAGTGGACAGACAGCTTCAAATCAAGGCTTCTTTTCTTTTGCGCAAACATGTACCGCTTGTAAAGGTCAAGGAAATGTAATTGATAAACCATGTAAAGTTTGTAGAAGTTCGGGGTCTGTGGTCGAAAATGAGTCAATAAAAGTAAAAGTTCCAGCTGGTGTTGACAATGGAACAGTTATTAGGTTA
>CABYIX010000029.1 GCA_902519215.1 uncultured Candidatus Actinomarina sp.
CTTATATAGATAATCTCCAAAATTTTTAATTCTATCCTCAAGTTTTAGTAGGTTTCCCAGTAGAGCCCCTAAAATGATTGCGAAAAGAGTAAATATAAAACCTGACACCTCAAAGCTTAGTACATTAACATAATCAGGACTCTTTAATGTTTCTCTAAAACCTAGAGCTAGTACCAATAAACCTAAAGGAAGTAAGTTTTCTTCAAAATTTTTCACTTCTTTTTTGAATATTATACGAGATAAAATACCAACAAACAGTACACCTACTCCGTTAACAATTGTCCCAATACCAGGAATCATTATTTATTAAAATCTGTGTGGCTTTTACTTGGAGTAGGCCCTTCTTGCCCTTGGTATTTACTTCCATACACATCAGAACCATATTCTGATTCGGATGGAGAATTAAGATAATAAAAAGATATTTGTCCAATTTTCATTTCCGGATAAATTTTTATAGGAAGATTTGCAACATTAGAAAGCTCTAGTGTTAAATATCCAGAAAAACCTGGGTCCACAAAACCTGCAGTGGAGTGAATTAGTAGACCAATTCTACCTAAAGAACTTTTACCTTCTAATCTGGCAACTACTTTGTTTGATAGGGTTACTTTCTCATAAGTTGTTCCCAAGACAAATTCTCCAGGATGAAGCACGAAAGGTTCGCTCTGAGAAGCAGTAACTAAGGTTGTTAAATCATCTTGTTGCGATTTAGGATCAATATGAGAATATTTGTGATTTTCAAATACTCTAAAGTCTGAACCAACTCTCAGATCAACACTTGATGGCTGTATATATTCCTCATCCAAGGGTGATATTTCAATCTCATTGGTTTTTAAAGATTTTTTTATGTCTTTATCTGATAACATTTAATCCTTTTGTTCTTTGAATATAATAACCTATTTTTCTGAATTTTATCTACTTATTAAAGAAGCAATTGACCAAGTACTAATAACTAAACCTATAGATAATAGAAACACTGTTCTTGAAAGAAAGAGCTCGGTGTTATCTCTTTTCGATTTAATAATTGCTGCAAGGTTTCCAGCAACCATTGCTCCACCAACTCCAAGGAGCAAAAGAATTATCGTTAAATCTAATGCAAATGGATCATCCATATCTTATATTATGATAATGAATATGTATGAAGTAAATAAAATCGTTGATATATTTTTGAAGTACCAAATCTCAACTGAAAAAGATACCAGTAGCTATTTTATTAGACCTATGGAGGGTGGAATCACAAATACTAGTTTTATTGTTACCGTAAACAACTCTACTTATGTGATAAGAATTCCTGGCAATAATCCGGATGTAATTAATAGAAAAGCAGAAAAATACAATATGGAAAAAGCTGAAGAATTAGGGATAACTCTTCCTTCACTAGTATTTGATGACGACAGTGGAATTAAGATTTCTGAATATTTTGATGTTTACACATACAGTCAATCTGACTTTCAAGATAATACTATGAGAGAAAATGCCTTAAAAAAACTAAAAGAACTTCATGAGTCTAATGTAATTTTTGAAGAAAACTTCTCACCTTTAACTGTATTTAGAAATATCGCAGACGAATCTTCAAATATAGAACTTGAAGCTAAAGAAGCCGGAGAAAAAATAATTGAAAAATTGATAGATATTGGAATTGAAAGCAGGCCCTGTCACCAAGACTTGTACCATGCTAACTTTATTATTTATAAAAATGACACTTTATTAATTGATTGGGAGTACTCATCAATGGGAGACATTTACTTTGACTATGCTGATTTATTCTGGCAAAACGAATTTGATCAAGACTTAGACCTCAGAAAAAGAACGCTAGAAGAGATAGGGGTTAAATCAGTTGAGAAAATAGAGAAATTTGAATATTTTGAAATGCTATCAATGATTACATGGGGCTTATGGGCAATGAGAAGATCTCCTAATAGCCCTGATGGAAAAGAGACATTAAACAAAGCAATTGCGCTTCTAGAAAATAAAAATTAGAAAAGATTTTCATTTAAGAGTAGAAATGGGTTAGAATTTCGCAGTTAGGAAAAAAGGAAAAAATTTAAATTTATGGGATCTTTGATTAAAAAAAGACGTAAAAAAATGTCAAAACATAAATATCGTAAACGTCGTAAATCAAATAGACATAAAAAGAAGAGCGTCTAGCTAGATATCTCTTTCTTCATTAAGGAAATCTTCAATTTGTTGAACGAGGTTATCTTCAGAAAAATTGTCTTCTATACTTACTTCAGCTTCTTCTAATTTAGAAACATATTCAGCTAAGTCTTGAGAGTTCTCCATAGCTTTATTAATTTTTAATTCAAACTGCTGCCCTTCACTTTGAATACCAGAGTCGTCAATGTCAATTTTTAATATATCGGATGTTTTACTCAATAATGCCCCCATGCCTTTTGGGTAACCTCCACTACTTAAGTAATGCGGGACTGCAGCCCAAAGACCAGAAGTTTCTATACCGCTATCTCTGAGTGATTGCCCTACAACACTGGTAATACCAGTTGGGCCAGAATAATTTGGATTCAAGACATTAAATCTTGAATGAAAAGTAGGATCACTACTTACCCCAAAGATTGGTACAGGAAGAGTGTGAGCTACTTGCCCAAAGAATGCACCAAGAGTAACAGCTTTTTTTACCCCAAGCTCAAGAAGAGTTTCAGTAATATTTCTTGAATACTCTTTCCACCTCATGGAAGGCTCTTCACCAAAAACTAGAATTAAATCACTCTTTAACTTATAGTCTTCAATTGAATAGAAAGATGTTTGGGGCCAGTGAAAATTTCTCTCACCAAAGTCTTTGACTTCTACTACAGGTCTCCTCATCTGATAGTTGTAATAAGAATCAGAATCTAACTCAGCAAAGGGGTCAACTTCATATGTACAACTTAAATTTTCTACACAGCCACTTGCAGTATTTCCAGCATCACTCCATCCTTCAAAAGCAAGGATTGCGACGGGCTCTGATAAAAGAGGCTTACGATACCAAACTACATCTTCCATAATGAAAGGTTAACCCTGAATCAAATTTATTTAATATAAATCTTTATAGTTTTCTTGCAGAGTTAAGCACTACTGAAATACTTGACAGAGCCATCGCTAAAGCGGCAAGGTTAGGAGTGATTAAACCAATTACGGCCAGTGGTATCATCAAGGTATTGTAAATAAACGCTAAGAATAAATTTTGATTAATCCTAGATTTTGATTCTTTTGATAAATCAAAAACTTCATTTAATGTTTCAAGTCCTCCTTTGTAAATTAAAATATCACCTGAAACTTGTGCTATTTGACTACTAGAAGAAGTTGTAACACCAACGTCAGCTTGTTTTATTGCAGGAGAATCATTAATACCATCCCCGATAAATATAACGCCACCATTGTTTTGTTTATCTTTTACAAATTGTAGTTTCTCTTCTGGATCTTTATTTGAGTAGTATTCAGTTATCCCATGTTTTTCTGCAAATCTCCTGACATTATCTTCTTTATCTCCAGATAAAATAGTGATGTTTTTTTCTTTACCTAGTTTTTCTAAAAAGTTTAAATCGATTGCTGATTCCTCTTCTAGGTTTAAGATGAATTCTTTTTCATCAATCATAATCCTTAAAGAGGGCAAGTTGCTATTTTGATTTTTTGTAATCACAATCATTTTTTCTGCAACAAATCCTTCTATGCCAACACCTGAAGTTTCCTTAACGTTCGAAGCTGGTAAAAGCTCTAAATCCCTAAGCTCAGCTTCATAAACAATACTTTTTGCTATTGGATGTTGAGAATAGTTTTCAAGACTACTTACTAACTGAAGTAAATTCTCTTCTGTAATGTCCTGGTATGAATTTTCAATTTTAGTAATTTTAAAAATACCTGAAGATAAAGTACCTGTTTTGTCAAAGACCATATTGTTTATATCGCCAAATCTTTGAAGTATGTCAAAGTTCTTGAACAAAAAACCTCTCATTTTGCTTACAGTGGCAGTTTTAAATAACACTATCGGTGTAGCTAGCCCTAGGGCACAGGGGCATGCAATAACCAATACAGCTATGGTATTTCTTAAGGCATCTAAAACTTCAGCACCTTGAAATATAAAATTATAAATAAAAGTAGAAAAGCTAATAAACAGTACAAGAGGAACAAAGAGTTGGGTTATCCTATCAAGAGACTTTTGAATTTTTGGCTTTGTTGCCTGTGCATTACGAATTAAATCTTCAATTAGATTGTATGTAGATTGCTGATAGGACTCCACAACCTCAATCTTTAGTAGTCCTTCAAGATTAACACTACCTCCTACAACTTCTTCTCCAACGTCTTTTCTTATAGGAAGAG
>CABYIX010000030.1 GCA_902519215.1 uncultured Candidatus Actinomarina sp.
GATGAAACTGATTTAATAGCTGTACAAGGTAACAAAGCTATTTCTATTATTGAGGAAATGATGGTCATTCCAAATAAATTTTCTACATCAAAAGATTCTAAATACATATATGCAAGAACTGGTTATACAGGTGAAGATGGAGTTGAAGTGATGCTTGATCATAAAGATACCCTAAAATTTATACAGCAACTGGAAGCTAGAGGTGTAATGCCATGTGGACTTGGATCAAGAGACACACTAAGACTAGAAGCATCTTTACCTTTATATGGTTTTGAATTAACTGATGATATCACTCCAGTAGAAGCCGGATTGAAATGGACTCTATCTAACAAATCAGATTACATGGGCAAAAGTGTTATAGAGGAACAATTAAATTCAAAACAACATAAATATCTAAAAAGATTTAAATTGAATGCAAAGCAAATAGCTAGAACTGGAACTGTTTGTAAAGCAGGTAATGTTAACGGAATTGTAACATCTGGCAATATTTCACCAATATTAGGTTATCCAATAGGATTTGCGATGTTTGAAACAAATCCTTCAGATAATTTAGTAGAGTTTGATATTCGTGGTAATTTAATAGAGGGAAATTTGTTATATAAGAGGTTTTTAAGTTAATGTTTGTACCGCATTCTGAAATAGATTTAAAGAAAATGTTCGATGAACTATCTATTAGCTCTCTTGATGACCTTTTTACCCATATTCCCGAGACATTAAAACTTAATGATGGTCTAAAAGTACCAGATACACTTTCCGAACTTGAATCAATAAGTCACTTTGAACAGATAGAATCTAAAAATACACAAAATTTAATATGTTTTGCTGGGGGAGGTCACTACGATGTTTACTTGCCTCACACAGTTAAAACACTAACAATGAGGCCTGAGTTTATGACATCATATACTCCTTATCAGGCAGAAATCTCGCAAGGTATATTACAAATTTTGTTTGAGTATCAATCGTTAATTTGTGATTTAACCGATATGGAATTAGCAAATGCTTCATTATATGATGGAGCTACATCAGTAGCTGAAGCTATATCTGTAGCTATTAACAAAACTAAAAGAGATAGTGTCATTGTTTCTAGTGGGTTCAACCCAAATACAAAAGAAGTAGTTAATACTTTAGTTGATAGAAATAAATTTGATATTAAATATGTAGATCTAGTTGATTACATGTTTCCTGAAGATTATATTTTTACTGATAAAGATGCAGCATTTGTAGTTTCTCTTCCGCACTACGAAGGTTCAGCACAAGATTTATCTGCAATAGTACAAAATGCAAAAGCGGCAGGAGTAATAACTATATGCTATGTTGATCCATCAATGTTAGGTATTTTAAAAACACCAGGCTCCATGGGTTTTGATATAGTTGTTGCTGAAGGACAATCTATGGGATCCTCACTTTCTTTCGGAGGACCAACTGTAGGTTGGTTTGCAACAAAAAAAGAATTAGCACGTTTAGTACCAGGTCGTATAATTGGCGAATCTAGAGATGCAAAAAATACTAAAACATATGTTATGACTCTTAGAGCACGAGAGCAAGATATCAGAAGAGAAAAAGCTTCTTCTAATATTTGCACCAATCAAACATTAAATGCCGTTGGCTCGACGATTCATTTATCTTGGTTAGGGCCTCAAGGTCTATATGAAATTGGTTATCAAGCTATTCAAAAAGCGTCTTATATGAAACAGCAATTGATTGATTCTAACTTCACTATATCTAATCCAAATAGTTCTCTAAGAGAGTTTATTGTCCAAACTACTAGACCAGCTGAAGAAGTGATTATAGAAATGGGAGCAAAAGGTTTTTTAGCTGGTATTAAATACTCAGAAAATTCGATTCTTATAGCTGTGACCGAAAAAAGAACTAAAAATGAAATAGATAACTATGTTAAATCGCTACTAGAGGTTTCTCATGTATAGTGGAGGTAACGCAAGCTCATTACCACTTGTTGGAGGCGCACCTGAACCTACAATAAATCAACTTTCTAAGCCTGGGAGAAGAGCATCTAGATTTCCTAAATTAGACGTTCCTGTTACTGAAATTAATAATCCTGCAATTAGGAATGATAAACCAAGTCTCCCTGAAGTCTCTGAACATGATCTAGTTATGCACTATTCTCGACTTGCTCATAGAAATTTTGCAGTTGATGTTGGTTTTTATCCACTTGGATCATGCACAATGAAATATAATCCAAGATTCGCTGATTATGTTGCTGGATTAAATACATTTGCAAACTCTCATCCTGCGACACCAGCTACATTTACTCAGGGCAATTTACAAATTCTTCACGAACTTGAGAAATTTTTGATTGAAATTACTGGTATGGATAATGCTACATTTCAACCTCCCGCAGGTGCTTCTGGGGAGTTGACTGGATTATTAATCATTAAAAAGTATTTGGAAGAAAATGGATTTTCTAATAAGACTGATATTATTGTTCCTGATTCTGCACATGGAACTAACCCTGCTTCAGCAAAAATGGCAGGTTTTAATGTAGTAGAAGTATCTACAGATGTAAGAGGTATGGTAAATATAGAAGACTTACGTAATTTGGTGAACGATAATACTGCTGGACTAATGTTGACTAATCCGAATACAGGTGGTCTATTTGAAGAAAACATCATGGAGATTTCTAATATCATTCATGAAAATGGTGGATTAGTTTATTATGACGGTGCTAACTTAAATGCAATTGTGGGTGTATGTAGACCAGGTGATATGGGATTTGATATCGTTCATTCAAATTTACATAAAACATTTGCTACACCTCACGGCGGAGGAGGCCCCGGATCTGGTCCAGTTGCTGTCAAAGGTTTTTTGAAGGAATACTTACCAGGCCCAATTGTAGAATCTACTGGAAATTCTTATGATTGGTATATGCCAACTTCTTCTATTGGTAGAATGCATGGATACCATGGTAATTTTCTTGTTGCATTAAGAGCACTTGTCTATATGAAATTACTCGGAAAAGAAGGTCTTGATACTCTTGGTTCTTACGCAGTACTAAATGCTCGATATTTAAGCTCGATAATATCTAAAGTTATACCCCTTGCATACAACGAACCATGTATGCATGAATTTGTAGCAACAGTAAAAGATTTAAAAAAATCACATAAAATTAAAGCTTACGATGTTGGAAAAGCATTGCTAGATAAAGGATTTCATTCACCTACAATTTATTTTCCACTGATTATTGAAGAAGCTTTAATGTTTGAACCAACAGAAACACAGACTGTAGATACACTTGATGATTTAGCAGAAACTCTAAAAGCAATTGTAGAAGAATTGCAAGGAGAGGATGTAACACTGGAAGAATATCCTAAAAATCTTCCTGTAGGAAGACCAAACGAATTAATTCCAGCAAAGCACCTAACAGTTAATTGGGGAGATTTTGAACTTCTTGAAATAACTGAATAGTATACATATATGGAACTTTCACAGTTAGATCTAGATAGAAACATTAACAGATTACGTATTCATTCAGTTGAATTTTCTGAATTGTCTGATGAAGAGTTAATAACATTACTTGAAAAAACTATTCAAAACATTCAAGGCATAGCATATTTTTGGGCAACTTTATCTGCTGAAAAAAAACAAATACTTCAAAAACATAAAGAAGGTGAAGAATGGTTAGGCGGCCCTTTTGTTAGTATTCTTACTACACAATATTACATTGATTATCTAAAAGGTGATTCACCATTAACAGAAGAAAAATACAACCAAGATACAAATAGTTATAAAGTATTTCCAAATAAATTTATAGAATCATTAACTTTTCCATTATTAAAAGCAGAAATTCGATTCAATAAAAATATGTCATTTAAACAAATCGAAGAATTTAGAGGTTTTAATCGAAGAATTGGCCCCACTGATAATGTGACTTTAGTTCTTGGAGCTGGCAATGTTTCCTCAATACCATTTCTCGATACTTTATTCCATCTAGTTGCAAAACGTTCAGCAATATTATTGAAGCTAAATCCAGTAAACGATTATTTGTTACCAGTGTTTGAAAAAGTATTTGCAGAATTTATTGATAGGGGATTTATTAGTGTTGTTAATGGAAATCTTGATACGTCTAGATATTTAACTAAACATCGC